>NZ_JAQGLA010000019.1 GCF_027853915.1 Saccharopolyspora oryzae | reverse complement strand
CCCGGCCGGAGCTCCCCACCGAGTCCCAGGAGCCACCGGAGGAGGAAGCTCCGAGCGAGGAGACCTGGCCGAACCTCCAGGTCGCGGAGCCGTCGCCGGAGCCCGCGGCCGATCCGGGACCAGCCGAGAAGATCGGCTTGGCCGAGCTGCTCACCGAGGCGCTGCTGGCCTACGAGACCGGTCGCCGCGGTCAGGAGGAGGCCGAGACGGCCCGCACCGGGCGGCACAGCGAAGCACGTGTGGCCGGTATCACCGAGCGTTCCCAGCTTTCCCGCACCGCCCTGGCGTCCACATCGGACGATCGCGGAACCGGTGCGGCGGCCAGGCACCGGAGGCCTGGAATCGACGCTGCGGCGGTAGATCCGCTGCTCTGAAACGTCCAGGTCATCGATCATTGTGCGGCTTTTCACGCGCAAGACCTCGGCGCCGCCCTCCGGCCGTCGCCGGAACTGGCAGTCTTATGGTGGAACCTGTGGGCACAAAGAGGTGCCGTCAAGCGTGGAGCTGCCTGAAGATGACCTCGAATCCCGGACAGTTGAAGACCGGACGACCGCAGACCGATGGGGAAGACTCGGCTGGGGATCGAACCGAGAACCCCGAAATCGTCAAGAGCCGCCTGCTCGACCGAGCAGCGGAGAGCGCGCCGGAGCTGGCTGAGCTGCTGCGCGCCTACTACCGGCACGTCCCGGCGGAGGAGCTCGTCGACGACGAGCCCACCGACCTGATCGGGGCGCTCCGGTCGCACCACAGGCTGGCCGCCTCGCGAGTCGCCGGCCGCCCGCTGGTGCAGATCTTCAACCCGGACCGGGCCGCCGACGGCTGGCAGAGCCAGGCCACCGTGGTGCAGATCGTCACCGACGACTCCCCGTACCTCGTCGACTCGGTGATCGCCGAACTCGGCCGCGACGGCGCCGAGGTGCAGCGCATCATCCACCCGATCCTCGCGGTCCGCCGCGACGTCGCCGGTGAGCTGCAGGACGTGCTGCCCGGGGCCGACCCGGCCGCGCCGCCCGCGGACGCGATGTCCGAGAGCTGGATGTTCGTCGAGGTCGGTCGGATCACCGACGAGGAACGCCTGGAAGCCATCAAGCAGGACCTGACCGACGTGCTCAACGACGTGCGCGAGGTCGTCGAGGACACCGAGCGGATGCACGCGGCGGCCCGCGCGCTGGCCGACGAGCTGGAGCAGAACCCGCCGCCGCTGTCCGACGCCGACGTCCACGACGGTGCCGGTCTGCTGCGCTGGCTGGCCGACGGCCACTTCACCTTCCTCGGCTACCGGCACTACGAGCTGGTCGACGACAACGGCTCCGACCCAGCGCTGCAGGCCGTGCTGGCCTCCGGCCTCGGCGTGCTGCGCGGCGACAGCGTCGCGGCCCGCAGCCTCGCCACCTGGCCGGACGGCCGCGCCAGCGCGCTGTCGACGGAGCTGCTGGTGCTGACCCAGGCCAGCGAACCGTCCACTGTGCACCGTCCGGTGCACCCGTTCTACGTCGGTGTCAAGACGTTCGACGAGTCGGGCAAGGTCACCGGCGAGCACCGCTTCCTCGGCCTGTTCACCACCACGGCGCTGCACGAGAACGTGCTGGACATCCCGTTCATCGAGCGCCGGGTGCACGACGTCATCCACCGCGCCGGGTTCCCGCTGGAGTCCTACTCCGGTCAGCGGATGCTGGAGGAGATCCAGAACTACCCGCGCGCCGAGCTGTTCTCCACGGACCCGGACACGCTGCAGGACACCATCACCGGTGTGCTGGCGCTGGCCGAGCGCCGCAAGCTCAAGCCGTTCCTGCGCCGCGACCCCTACGGCCGCTTCTTCTCGGTGCTGGTCTACCTGCCGCGCGACCGCTACACGACGAGCTCGCGGCTGGCCATGCAGGAGGTCCTGCTGGCCGAGCTGGGCGGCACCAGCCTGGAGTACAGCACCCGGGTCGGCGAGTCCGCCCTGGCGCGGGTCGCCTTCGTGGTGCACACCGACCCGGAGAACCAGGTCGAGCCGGACCTGGCGCGCATCCAGCGGCGCCTGGACGAGGCCATCCACACCTGGGACGACCGGATGGTGGAGGAGGTCGACGCCGAGCAGTCCGGCGGCCGCGGCGACGGGCACGTGGCGCGCAGCCTCTCCGAGGCCATGAGCCAGCTCGGGCAGCGCTACGCGGCGAGCTTCCCGGAGGCCTACAAGGAGGACTTCACCGCCGCCGAGGGCCTTGCTGACCTGCGGCGACTGGAGTCCCTGTCCGGCCCGAACGACCTGAAGATGTCGTTCTACGCGCCGCGCGACTCCAGCGGCGGGCAGCGCCGGTTCAAGATCTACGTCGGCGGCCGGGTCACCCTGTCCCGCGTGCTGCCGGTGCTGCAGAGCATGGGCGTCGAGGTCGTCGACGAGCGTCCGTACGAGATCTCGATCGACGGCGCCGACCAGCAGTACTGGATCTACGACTTCGGTCTGCGGCTCGACGCCGAGCTGCTGAGCGCGGTGGACGCGCGGACGCTGGACACGCTCCGCGAGCGGTTCGAGGACGCGTTCCGCGCGTCCTGGCTCGGTGCTGCCGAGGTCGACCGGTTCAACGCGCTGGTGCTGCAGGCCGGGCTGACCTGGCGGCAGGCGTCGGTTCTGCGGGCCTACGCGAAGTACCTGCGGCAGGTCGGCATCGCCTACAGCCAGGACTACATCGAGGACGCGATCCTGGCGCACCGCACCACCACGACCACGCTGGTCCGGCTGTTCGAGGCCCGCTTCGACCCGGCGCTGGACGGCGAGGACCGCGAGTCCCGCGAAGCGGACCTGGTGGAAGAGGTCACCAAGCTGATCGACGAGGTCACCAGCCTCGACGCGGACAAGATCCTGCGCAACTACCTCAGCCTGATCCGGGCGACCCTGCGCACCAACTACTTCTCGGCCGACCCGGACCGGGAGCGCCCGTACCTGGCGTTCAAGCTGGAGCCCAAGGAGATCCCGGGCCTGCCCGAGCCGCGGCCGCAGTTCGAGATCTTCGTGTACTCGCCGTGGGTGGAGGGCGTGCACCTGCGCTACGGCTCGGTCGCCCGCGGTGGTCTGCGCTGGTCGGACCGCCGGGAGGACTTCCGCACCGAGATCCTGGGCCTGGTCAAGGCGCAGGCGGTGAAGAACGCGGTGATCGTGCCGGTCGGCGCGAAGGGCGGGTTCGTGGTCAAGCGGCCGCCGGTGGCCACCGGTGACCCGGCCGCGGACCGCAAGGCGACCCTGGACGAGGGCATCGCCTGCTACCGGATGTTCATCTCCGGCCTGCTGGACCTGACCGACAACCTGGTCGGTGGCGAGGTCGCCCCGCCGCGCGACGTGGTCCGCCACGACGGCGACGACAGCTACCTGGTGGTGGCCGCGGACAAGGGCACCGCGACCTTCTCCGACATCGCCAACGACGTGGCCAAGTCCTACGGCTTCTGGCTGGGCGACGCGTTCGCCTCGGGCGGTTCGGTCGGCTACGACCACAAGGCGATGGGCATCACCGCCAAGGGTGCGTGGGAGAGCGTCAAGCGCCACTTCCGCGAGCTGGACGTGGACACCCAGACCCAGGACTTCACCGTGGTCGGCATCGGCGACATGGCCGGTGACGTGTTCGGCAACGGCATGCTGCTCTCCGAGCACATCCGGCTGGTCGCCGCGTTCAACCACATGCAC
This sequence comes from Saccharopolyspora oryzae, assembly GCF_027853915.1. Lineage (GTDB taxonomy): Bacteria > Actinomycetota > Actinomycetes > Mycobacteriales > Pseudonocardiaceae > Saccharopolyspora > Saccharopolyspora oryzae. Next base: position 95,645 of record NZ_JAQGLA010000019.1, on the reverse strand, counting down.
GTGTTCATCGACCCGGAGCCGAACGCCGAGGTCTCCTTCGCGGAGCGCCGCCGCCTGTTCGAGCTGCCGCGGTCGACCTGGGACGACTACGACCGCAGCAAGATCAGCGCCGGTGGTGGCGTGTGGTCGCGCTCGCTGAAGTCGATCCCGCTGAACCCGCAGATCCGGCAGGCGCTGGGCATCGACGAGTCGGTGCGTCAGCTGGCCCCGGCCGAGCTGATCAAGAAGATCCTGCAGGCCCCGGCCGACCTGCTGTGGAACGGCGGCATCGGCACCTACGTCAAGGCGGCGAGCGAGACGCACGCCGAGGTCGGCGACAAGGCCAACGACGCGGTCCGCGTCAACGGCGCGGACCTGCGGGTCCAGGTCGTCGGCGAGGGCGGCAACCTGGGTCTGACCCAGCTGGGCCGCATCGAGTTCGCCCGCGCGGGCGGCAAGGTCAACACCGACGCGCTGGACAACTCGGCCGGGGTGGACTGCTCCGACCACGAGGTCAACATCAAGATCCTGCTGGACCACCTGGTGGCCGACGGGAAGCTGACCGGTGAGCAGCGCAACGAGCTGCTGGCCGACATGACCGACGAGGTCGGCGAGCTGGTGCTGGCCGACAACCACCGGCAGAACGCGGTGCTGGGCATTTCCCGCTCGCACGCCGGTCCGATGGTGTCGGTGCACGCCCGCCAGGTCACGGCGCTGGAGAAGAACACCGGCCTGGACCGCAAGCTGGAGGCGCTGCCCACGGTCAAGGAGTTCCGGGAGCGGGAGAAGAACGGCGAAGGCCTCAGCTCGCCCGAGCTCGCGACGCTGATGGCGCACGTGAAGCTGTCGCTGAAGCGGGACGTGCTGGCCAGCGGCCTGCCGGACACCGAGGCGTTCAGCAGCCGGCTGCCGGAGTACTTCCCGAAGCCGCTGCAGGAGCGCTACGGCGACGCGATCGCCTCGCACCCGCTGCGCCGCGAGATCATCACGACCTTGCTGGTCAACGAGATGGTCGACGGTGGCGGGGTGTCCTTCGCCTACCGCTTGGCCGAGGAGCTCAGCGCCTCCACCACCGACGCGGTGCGTGCCTTCGCGGTGGTCACCAGCGTCTACGACCTGCACTCGCTGTGGGAGCAGATCGACCGGATGGGCCGTTCGGTGCCGAGTTCGGTGGCCGACGAGCTGGTGCTGGAGAGCCGTCGCCTGCTGGACCGGGCGGCGCGCTGGATGCTGAACAACCGGCCGCAGCCGCTGGCCATCGGCGCCGAGATCGCCCGCTTCAAGCCGGTGGTCGCGGAGCTGTCCGGCGCGGTCCGCGGGCTGCTGCGCGGTCGTGCGGCCGAGGGCGCCAACGAGCAGATCGAGCGCTGGACGGCGGCCGGGGTTCCGGAGGAGCTGGCCGAGCGGGTCGGCACGCTGCTGGATTCCTTCGCGCTGCTGGACATCCGCGAGGTCGCCGAGCTGGCCGAGCGCGATGCCGGGGTGAGCGCCGAGCGCAGTCCGCGGGAGAGCGCGGACCTGTACTACGAGCTCGCCGAGCACCTCGACGTCGAGCGGATGCTGCTGGCCGTCAACGAGTTGGAGCGCGGGAACCGGTGGCACTCGCTGGCCCGGTTGGCGTTGCGGGATGATCTCTACGCAACGCTGCGCGCGATCACCATCGACGTCCTGCGGACCAGCGACCCGGGCGACGACGCGGAGCAGAAGATCGCTCACTGGGAGTCGGCCAACGAGTCGCGACTGGCTCGGGCCAACTCCTCGCTCGAGCAGATCGTGAGCTCCGGTCGGCTCGACCTGGCCACGCTGTCGGTGGCCGCGCGTCAGCTGCGCAGCATGGTCCGGTGAGTGCCGGGTGGCTCGCGGGCGACCGCGAGCCACCCGAACGGCAGGAAGGGAGCTCCCCAGTGGGCGCGTTCGTAGCAGAGGTTGCCCTGCGCTGGTCCGACATGGACGCGTTCGGGCATGTCAACCACGCCCGGACGATCACGCTGCTGGAGGAGGCGCGCGCCGATCTGCTGTTCACCGAGGCCGAGCGGCAGGGGCTGCTCGGCATGGCGGAGGGCATGGTGGTCGCGCGGGTCGTGATCGACTACCACAGCCCGCTGGTCTACGCGTCGAAGTCGCTGCAGGTCCAGATGTCGGTGCGCGACCTGAAGGCGGCGTCGTTCATAGTGGACTACACGGCTTACGCGCAGGAAGCGGTGGCGACCGCGGAAACCCTGATGGTGCCCTACGACCTGCAGGCCGGGCGTCCGCGGCGGCTGACCGCGGAGGAACGCGATTTCCTCGCGGAGTGGCAGCTCGAGCCGGCGAAGTCGGAGTCCCACCGTGCCTGAACTGCGAATGCCCGATGCGGTCGAGCGCGAGGACCTGGGCGCGTTCGTGGCCCGAGCGGTCCGCCTGGACGGCCAGGCCCTGGTGCGCCTGCGCAACCGCGCGGACACCGGCCGGGTGGACGTCTGGGCGGCAACACCGTTCGACGCCCTGTGCACGAGATCCGTTGCGGCGGAAGTGGATCCGGCGGACCTGACGGTCTCCGGCAACGAACTGCTGGCGACCCTGACGGTCGCGGGCGGCCCGGTGATGGACCCGGGCCCGCCCCGCGACCTGCTGTGGCGCTCGGAGCTGCCCCCGTCCACGGGCTGGCAGCGGGTGGACGACCTCCCGGCCAAGCTCGTCGGCGAGGTCGCCGAGCGGGGCATCGACGTGGCCAAGGACAACGTCGGTCCGAAGGGGACACCACCGGCATCGCTGCTGGACCAGGAGGTCTTCACGGTCTCCGGCTCGGGCTTCGAGGTGAAGGTCCCCCTCCGCTGCCTGTTCGTCCTCTCCGGCATGGGCTTCCTTGTCGCCAAACCCCCGGAATCCGAAATCGTCCGGGTCAGCGCCACGGACGCCTGGCTACGCCTCGACTCCCGCTACGGCGCGGTAGTCCGCCGCCGCCACGCGTTGCTCCCCCTCCTGATCTGACGCGCGACCGCTCGAAGGTCGTGCATGCAGGATCGGGTTGGTGCGCGGGGAGAAGGCGCACCAACCCGACCTGGACAGCTCGGTGGCGGCCGGGGGAGCAGCACCGAGCTGCGCTTACCGGGGTGGCCGGGCGCGAGGGAGGGGACACGCCCGACCACCGGGGGGACCGGTGCGGGGTCGGGGAATCACCGCACCGGTCCGGCTTCAGGGGCTAGGTCGGTTCGCGCAGGCGATGTCGACCTCTGCCGGAATCTTCTTGCCCTGCTTGCTTTTCTGCTTCTACCTGCGAGATCAGTTGCCAGACGGTGTAGTCGCCTTCGCCACCTCCGCTGTGACGTGCTCGCGGTAACCGGAAGAAGACCGCCGCGTAGATGAACACGTTGATCAGCGCGAGCGTGGAGAACTGGAGCCAGAACATGGTGAACCCCTTCACTGCTGGTGCGGATCTGCCGTCACTGCTGGCGGAATTTGAGGATTTCCCAGCACTCCATGCACGTCTTCTCGCGTATCCAGTCGACTTCCGGGGCGATCTGCTGCAGCTCGTCGCTGCTGACCTCGACCCCGCACAGGGCGTTGACGATCAGCCCCGACTCGGCTCGTCGCGCAGCCATGTCGAAGGCGTGCCGTCCGCCGGAAACCGGCTGCCACTGGAAGCCTCTATTTGGAGGAATCGCAGGAAATCGAGCGGTATACGCTGAACTTCGACCACCTCAGAGCAACCGCGCTGGATCCGCGTGACTCCGCGAAGCTGCTGACTGAGGTGGTGCGGGAGACGTAGCCGTATCCAGGGAGTTCACCGGTGTTACCCACGCAGGCCCGATGGCGCAAGAGCAGCTACAGCAACGGCGGCGGCAACTGCGTCGAGGTGGCTGTGGGGGTTGGTCGGACCGGAGTGCGGGACACCAAGGATCGGGCCGGTGGTGTTCTGGTCGTGACGGAGGCGCGGTGGCGGGACTTCCTCGCCGCGGCCAAGTCCGGTTCCTACGACCGGTGACTGACGCTTCTGGTTCGCTTGCTCGCAGGTGGTTTCAGCGGTTCTCGCGGAGCTGGGCTCAGTTCTGGGTGAGGCGCAGGGAGACGTAGTGGTTGATCCCGCTCCAGCGGGTGTGGTGGACCTTCCGGCGCTTGTACTCGCGGAAGCCGAGCTTCGCGTACAGCCGCAGGGCGGGCTCGTTGATGTCGGAGACCTCCTCCAGCAGGTACTCGCGGTACTGCGGTAGGGCGAGGATGTGCTCCAGCAGGGCTTTCGCGATCCCTCGGCCGCGGAATTCCGAAGCAGCCGCGACGAACTCGATCGAAGCGACTCCGTTCCGCGGCTCGGGGAAGGCCTCCCGGAACATGCGCTGGAAGGTGATGGTCGCGAAGGTTCCCTTGAACAGCCCCAGATGTTCACGCAGTTCCGCCGGGTTGCACCGGACCGACCGCTGCCGTCCGTTGGTGCAGGCGGCGATCGCCGCAGGCTCACCGTCGACCAGGGCGACGTGGAAGACGTCGAGCACCAACGTGTGCGCGAAGGCGTCGGCGAGCGTGCGCGGATCCTTTGAGAAGTAGGCGAAATCGGGGCCGAAGCCGTCGACGAAGACCTCGGCGATGCGCCGCCGGTAGCTCTCACCCAGTTCAGCGGCCGGTTTGACGTCGATCGTCATCATCTTCCCCGCTCGCGTCGGGTGATGAGCGCCTGGATGCCGTCCAGCAGGAGGTCCAGCCCGAAGGTGAAGTCGGCGTCGTCGACCCACTGCTCCGCCTGGCCGAAAGCGCCCGCGTGGACGGCCGCGAACAGCGCTGGATGCCCTCGGTCATCGAGGACTTCGGCGAGGGTTTCCGCGTAGCCGGCGGGCCCGGGCGATGCTGCTTCGTCGACCGGGCCGTGCAGGCCGAGGGCGAGAGCGGCGCTGCTCCGGGCGTAGCCGGACAAGGTGGTGGCGATGTTGATGCCCTCGCCGGCGTCCAGTCCGGTGCCGTCCAGCGCGGTGAGCACCCGGTCCAGCCAACGCAGCGCACGCGGCCCGGTCGGCGGGATGGTCGGTGAGCTGCTGAGCAGCCAGGAGTGGTTGGTGAGGACGTCGCGGTTGGCGCGGGTCCAGGTGGTGAGGTACTCGCGCCACGGCACGCCGCCGGGTTCGGGAGGTTCCGGCGTGGCCGCGTCGGCCATCGCGGTCAGCAGGTCGTCCTTGCCGCCGACGTAGCCGTACAAGGCCATCGTCGACACGTCGAGCCGCGCGGCAACGCTGCTCATCCGCACCCCGGCCAGCCCCTCGGCGTCCGCGATCTCGATGGCGGCGGCGGTGATCTGGTCGAGGCTCAAGCCACGCCGAGGCCCCCGCCGAGAGGTGGGTTCCCGTCCCCACATCCGCGCGATGACCGCAGGCAGTTCCCGATCGCTTCCGATGGTGCACCTCCGCTGCTCCCGAATCCCAGATTCACCGTACCACGTACAGTGTATTAAGTACGGAGTTTTGCAGGGCGGCGGAATCAGTCCAGGAACGTGGTGGTTTCGGCGAGGGATGCGCGGGTGGTGCGGACGGGCTCGGTCGTCGTGTCCTCGTAGCCGATCGACACCCCGCAGAACAGCACGAGGTCGTCGGGCGGGGACACGACCTCTGCGACGGTTCTCCGGTACACCGACCACGCCATCTGCGGGCAGCTGTGCAGGCCCTCGGCGCGGAGCAGCAGCATGAGCGTTTGCAGGTAGAGACCGATGTCGACCCATTGGGCCGAGCCGAAATCCCTTGGGACGTAGCAGAACAGGGCGGCCGGTGCGCCGAAGCAGTCCCAGTTGGCGGCGACGGCTTCCCGGCGTCCCCGCTCGTCCTCGCGTGCGACCCCGAGTGCGGCGTAACGACGTTCGGCGGCCGCCGCTCGGCGCTCGTGGTACGGAGATCCCAGTGCTGGCGGGTACATCTCGAACTCGCGCGGGTCGCCGGGGTCGCCGGCAGCCAAGCGCTCAGCGGTGCGTTTCTTCAGCTCCGCCAGCGATGACCCCGTCAGCACGTAGCAGTGCCACGGCTGGAGGTTCCCACCTGAGGGGGCCCGCTGAGCTGCGGTGAGCACGCGTTCGAGCGCTTCCGCGGGCACTGGCTCGTCGCTGAACCGGCGCACCGCGCGGCGGCTCGCTACTGCTTCGTAGACGTTCATCGGTTTCCTTTCGCGTCAGCCGTGTTGCGGTCTCATCGGTGTTGACCGCTGGCGACGGGAAAAGGTGACCAGCACGTTCAGCGGTGGTGCACGGATTCCACTGCGTGCAGGTGTGGTTCGTAGTGGTCCGCCAGTTCGGCGGCCTGCTGCATGTGGGTCCGGGCGGTCGGGTTGCCGAGCATGGCGTGGAAGTCCTCGGCCGACCTCCACTGGGCGTAGTTGACGACCTTGGTCCCGTCCGTGCTGGCGTGGATGTTGGCGGAGATGAAGCCGGGCAGGTGCTGCATGACTTCCTCGGTGGCGTGCGCCAGCAGGTCCACCAGGGCTCGCTGGCGGTCCGGCTGGACGGTGAACACGTTGATCAAGGTGGCGATCGGGGCGTCGGTCGAGATGGTGGTCATGGTGGACTCCACATTGTCAGGTTCCTTACATCGCGAATTATGTGTAAGGTTCCTGACATGAGTCAAGAGGACGTGCGCGAGCGGGTCGGCTACCTGATCAAGCAGGCGCAGCAGTCGTTCCACCGCTCGTGCGAGGAACGCCTCCGCCCGCTTGGCCTGTCGATGTCCCAGTACGCGGTGCTGCGCGCACTGGCCGACGCGCCGGGGGCGCCCGCCGCTGAGCTCGCCCGCCGCACCTTCGTCACGCGCCAGTCCCTGCGCGACGTGCTGAACGGACTCCGAGCGGCCGGTTTGGCCAGCGTCTCGGATCAGCCCACGTCCGGCCGGGCTCGACCGGTGAGCCTCACCGACCGGGGACGCGCGTTGCTCGGCGAGGCTCACAGCATCGTGCTCGCCGTCGAGGACCGCATGACCGCAGATCTCGCGCCCGATGACGTGCGCCGGCTGGCCGCGCTGCTGTCCACCTGCGTCGCGAGCCTGGGCTGAGCGGTCAGCCCAGGTCGGCGAGTTTGCGTTCCAGGACCGTTCGTTCGCGGTCGTTGGCGCACAGCTGGATGGCTCGTCGCAGTTCGGTGCGGGCTTGATCGGTGTCGCCGAGGCGGATGAGCAGTTCGGCCCGGACGCCGGGGAGCTGGTGGTTCGGCAGGGCTTTGCCGGCGGCCAGCTCGTCCACGATCGGCAGTGCTGCTGCCGGGCCGCGGGCCATGCAGACCGCGACCGCCCGGTTGAGGTCGACCACGGGTGACGGGGCGAGTCGGCCGAGCGCTTCGTAGAGGAGCACGATCCGCTCCCAGTCCGTCTCGTCGACCGACGCCGCCACGGCGTGGCATTCGGCGATGGCGGCCTGCAAGCCGTAGGCGCCCAGACCTCGGCCGACTGCGGTGGCTCGGGCCAGGGCGGCTCGTCCCCGGCGGATCGCGGCGTGGTCCCAGCGGCGCCGGTCCTGGTGCTCCAGCAGCACCGGTTCGCCGTCGGGGCCGGTGCGGGCGGGGAAGCGCGCCGCCGTCAGCTCCAGCAGCGCCAGCAAGCCGTGGACCTCGGGTTCTTCCGGCACCAGACGGCTCAGCACCCTCGCGAGGCGCTGGGCTTCGGCGGCGAGGTCGATCCGGATCAGGTCCGCGCCGGAGCTGGCCGAGGACCCTTCGGTGAAGATCACGTAGATCGCGCTGAGCACCGAGCCGAGCCGCTCGGGCCGCTCGGCCGCCGAGGGCACGGCGAACGGCACCTGGGCTGCCGCGAGGGCCTTCTTCGCCCGGGTGATCCGGGCTTGCGCGGTGGCGGTCGGGACCAGGAACGCCTTGGCGATCTGGTCGCTGGTCAGGCCGCCGACCACCCGCAGCGTCAGCGCGATCCTCGCCTCCGGCGACAGCACCGGGTGGCAGGCGGTGTACATCAGCGCCAGCACGTCGTCGTCGATCCGGTCCGGATCCCACAGCTCGTCGCCGGCGCCGTCCTCGCCCACGTCGCGGGCGAGGACGGCGTAGCGCTCGTCGAGGGCGGACCGGCGGCGGAACACGTCGATCGCGCGGCGCCGGCCGACGGTGAGCAACCACCCCGCGGGGTTCGTCGGGGCGCCGTCGCGCGGCCAGGTCACGAGCGCTTCCGCGAACGCCTCCTGGGCGAGGTCCTCGGCGAGGGCGAAGTCGCCGGTGTAGCGGGCGAGGGCGCCGACGATCCGGGCCGACTCGATCCGCCACACCGCCGCGACCGCGTCACGACCGGTGCCGGTCAGAGCTGACCCGTCGCCTCGCGCCAAGCCCGCTCCTTCTTGATCCACTCGTTGTCCTGCGGGAACTCGTCGATGCCGGGCACCCGGCGGATCTCGCACTTGGTGCCGGGTCCGGCCAGCGGCGCTCGCTTCGCCCACGCCACGGCCTCCTCCTTGGAGGCGACGTCGAGGATCCAGAAGCCGCCGAACAGCTCCTTGGTCTCCCCGTAGGGACCGTCGGTGACCACCGGCGGCTGCGACGAGTAGTCGACGACCACGCCGTCCGCGGCGTCGTCCAGGCCTTCGGCGGCGACGAGGACTCCCGCCTGGATCATCTCGTCGTTGAACCGGCCCATCGACTCCAAGATCTCCTCGAAGTCGACGTTCTGGAACGCCTCGTACGACTCGTCGGTGGCCCGCATGATCAGCATGTACTTCACGGCTCTGCCTCCTGGGCTGTCCGGGTCCCGTTCGGACCCCTTCACCCCTGGGTCGAACGGCATCACCGCGGATCGACGCACCCGCGGAAAAAAGTTCCTGGCAGCCTACGACGTCCGGTCCACCCACCGGAACACTTCCGCGATGCGGTACCAAGGTTCCGATTTCTGCAAATTCAATGGAAATCGGACATCGAAATTCCATTGAATTTGCGGACCACGAGGCACCGGGCCACGCGGTGCCGGACTACGAGGTGCCGGTTTGCGGTGGGTTCGTCGTGGTGGGTTCCGTTGGTTGTGTTCCGGTGGTCGGAGGCGTTTCGGTCGGGACGGTTTCGGTCGGCGTGGTCTCCGTCGGTTGGCCGGTCGTCCTGGTGGGCGTCGACGTCGTCGTGGGTGGCTGCGTCGTCGTGGTCGGGGCCGTCGTTGTCGTCGGCGCCGTCGTCGTGGTCGGGTCGGTGGTCGGTGGTGTCGTGGCACTCGTCGGCGGAACCGTGTTGGTCGTCGTCGGGTCGTGCGTCGGCGGTGCCGACGACTGGGCCGGCGGTGAGGACTGGGCCGGTGGTGGAGACCCCTGCGCCGGCGGTCGCGGCGAGATGCCTCCGGTGGTGTCGGGGCTCTGCGGCTCCGAGCGCGTTTGCGCGTCGGGAGAACCGGACGTCCCCGCGGGTGTGCCCGGCTCTGGTGCGGGCGGAGCTGGGAGCCGTGCGACCACCGGGGAGCCCGGCGCCGTCGCGAGCTCCGGTGTGGTGCCTCCGGAGCCGTCGTCGATCGGGACCTTGGAGTGCGGTGGCAGCCGGTTGAAGATGTCCGGCGGGATCAACCCGAAGAACGGGTCCGCCAGCGGCGCCGTCAGCGCGTAGCAGCCCGCCGCCACCGACGCGCCGAGGAACGCCGTGGCCAGCGCGACGCGGAACTGCTTGCGCAGCGGCAGCCGCTGGTCCGACGGCGGGACCGGCGAGCCCAGCGGCTCATCGGTCAGCCAACGCCGCACCGCCGGGCCGCCGCGCGCGTGGGACGACCACACCCGGCCCAGCCACGTCGTGGCGTTGTGCAGGCGGTTGCGCAGCGTTGCGATGGGCAGCGGGTGCATCGACAGCGGCGCGCGCACCCATCCGGACTCGGCGCCTTCGGTGTCGCGGATGACGCTGCTGAGGCGCTCCTGCAGGAGCACCGGATCGCTCGGGGCGGACATCGCCTCACCCCTCGGCGTCGCTGAAGCGGAGGCTGGACAGCGCCACGCCGTCGTAGCGCCACCACCGCTCGGTCGACAGGTCCAGGATCCAGGCGTCCCGCTCGCGCAGGACCAAACCCACGCGCAGTGCCCGGTGCCGGAACGTCGATTCGTCGATGGTGCCGCGCTCCAGCTCGTCGAGCAGAGCCCGGTAGTCCGCCATCGCCTTGCCCAGCGCCGGCGGTATGTCGACCGCCCCAGCTCCACCGGTCCGCTGCCGGATGTTCATCGAGCCACCCCCCAGAGGCACATGGAATCCATCCGTCCACGCGACCCCAGGATGGCCCGGTTCTGGCAGGGGCGAAAGTCCTCGGAGCGGTAAAGAGCCTGATCAGGAGCGTCGGGCGAAGCGGTCGGAGAGCCAGCGGACCGACTCGCTGACCGCGCCCTCCAGCGGGCCGCGGCGGAAGAAGCGCTTCCAGACCAGCGGGAACGCGATGGCGAAGATCAGGAACACCTCGGGCATGAAGGTGCAGATGAACGCCACCACGCCGTCGGGCATGTGGCCGTCGCGCGGGAACGCGGGCATGCCCGGCGTGTCCGGCAGGTCCGGGCCCATCGTCGACAGCTGAGCCAGCGGCTCCGGCACCCCGCTGAGCGAGTAGCCGCCGACGACGATCAGCCAGGCCATCGTCGCCGCGTGGAGCGCGTACAGGGTCAGCGCCATCGACCCGGCGGCGGCCAGCGGCTTGAACAGCTTGCCCACCCGGTCGGTCAGCATCAGGCAGACCGCCAGGATCACCAGCGCGATACCGCCGGAATCGAGCAGCTCGAAGGTGGTGCCGCTGTGCGCGGTGGTGGCCAGCAGCCAGTGCGGGTGCTCGATCGGCACGGTGCCCTCGGTCGGCCCCGGCGGCTCGCCGTCGAACGTCTGCAGCAGCCACTCCGACACCCGCCAGCCGGCGATCGACACGGCCAGCCCGGCCACCGCCAGCCAGCAGCGGACCTTCGTCGAGCGCAGGTCCAGGCGTCCGACGGCCATGCCGAGCAGCACCAGCGGCAGGTAGGAGAAGGTCGGGTAGAAACCGAGCAGCAGCAGGTCGAAGACCCCGGCCTTGGCGATCAGGTGCCCCGGGTCGACGGTGTTGACCGCGGTGACCAGCCACGCCATCGGGGTGTCCCCGGCGATCCAGGTGCGCAGCACGAACGACACCTGCGGACCCACCAGGGCGGTGACCGCCGCGGCGATCAGCAGACCTCGGGCGCGCAGCCGGATGAACGGCACCGCGAGCAGGAAGTACAGCCCGTAGAACGGGATGATCACGGTGAGCAGGAAGCCGGTCGCCTCGGTGGCCTTGGCCAGCAGGATGCCCAGCACCAGCAGCAGCACCGCGCGCAACGTGATCCGCAGGCGCGCTTGGCGCAGCGCATCGCCGGTCGGGGGAGTGGTGCGCCCGGACAGCAGCGCCAGCGACACCCCGGCCAGCAGCGTGAACAGCGCCGTGGACCGGCCGCTGGAGAACTGCGCGACCCACACCTCGGCGTCACCGGTCAGGAACGGCACCCCGAAGTGGATGCAGAACATGCCCAACACGGCCAAGAACCGTGCGACGTCTACCCCGACCAGTCGGCCTGTGCGTGGTTGCGGCCGAGCAGTGCTCGTCTCGGGCGCAGTAGCCGCAATAGCAGTCATGGCATCCAGCAGGGTCTCGGGATCTCTTCCAACAACGTTACCGACGGTGGAACGAGCCCTTGCACGGCCCGTGACGCCGGAGAGTGCAGGCTCACACGAGCCAGGCGGCGGTGCCGGGCGGCAGCTCGTCGCCTTCCACCGGGCGGGAGGACAGCAGCACCTCGCCGGGCGGCAGCGGCACCGGGGCCGCCGAGGTGTTCAACGCGCAGATCAGGTCGCTGCCGACCCGGCGGAAGGCGAAGCAGTCCTCCGGCGCGCCGAACCACTCGACCTCGTCACCGGTGAACGCCGGGTGGCTGATCCGGGTTTCCAGCGCGTGCCGGTACAGCGACAGGGTGGACTGCTCGTCCTCCAGCTGCGCTTCGACGGTGAACGCCGCCCAGTCCGCCGGGATCGACGACCAGTCGCCGCTCGCCTCGGAGAACCCGAACGGCGGCTTCTCGCCCTCCCACGGCATCGGGATCCGCTCGGTGCCCGGCAGGCCCAGCTCCTCGCCGTGCCGCAGGCACACCGCACCGGGCAGCGCCAGCTGCACCAGGGCCATCGAGCGCACCGGGGTCAGCGCGGCCGCATCCCGGCTGCGCTGGGTGTCGCGGCTGGCCATCGCCCACGCGGTGCGCCGCCCGGGCGTTGCCAGCGCGCCGGTGATGACCTTGCGCAGCGGCTCGGCGGCGAACCCGGCGATCGCCAGGTCGAGGTTGAACGACAGGTGCCAGCTGCCGGCCCCGATCACCACCCGGTCCGGGTACTCGGCCAGCACCGATTCGACCGCGCCGGTCGGGTCCTCGCGGGGCGCCAGGTGGAACCCGTCCACGCCGTTCGCCAGCCAGGGCTCGAGCACCGCCGCGGGGTCGTCGCGCGCCGGATCCACGTCGAGCGCGAGCATCACCCGCATCCCGGAGCCGCGCGCTTCGGCGAGCAGCGCGGCGAAGTCCTGGGCCGACGGGTCCAGCCCGGCGGCACCGGCCAGCACGACCGCGTCCACGCCGAGCAGCTCCAAGTAGCCGAGCCGACCGCGCAGCCCTTCGAAGTCGCCGACACCGTCACCGTCGGCATCGGCGAACGTGCCGACGTCGACCTGGTAGCACACCGCGTCCCACCACCACGGCCGTTCGCCGCGGTCCGACCTCGCACCCGCCGCCCGCATCACCGGATCCTTCTCTCGGAGCTGTTCACCGACCTGCCGGTCCTGTCAGAACCACGAGTTGACCATGCTCTCGGCGGCCATCTCCATGTACTGCCAGAGCTGTTCGCGGTGCTGCGGCGCGAGCTTCGCCTCGTCCACCGCGATCCGCATGCAGCGCAGCCACGCGTCCCGCTCGGTCGGGCCGATCTTGAACGGGGCGTGCCGCATCCGCAACCGCGGGTGTCCGCGCCGGTCGGAGTAGGTGTGCGGGCCGCCCCAGTACTGGATGAGGAACAACCGGAGCCGCTCCTCGGCCGGACCCAGGTCCTCCTCGGGGTAGAGCGGGCGCAGCAGCTCGTCCTTGGCCACCTCCTCGTAGAACTTCGCCACGATTCGGTGGAAGGTCGCTTCGCCGCCGACCTGCTCGTAAAAGCTCTCCACGGAAGTCACGGGCCCCATCCTCTCAAGTGCGGTCCGCCGAACTCCTCCCGCGTAGCGGTGCAGGCGGAACGGACGCGCCCGCCTGCACCGCGCAGAGCACCGGCCGTCACAGCTCCACTGGGCTCGACGGCGGAATCGGCCGGCCGTAGGGGTACGGCGGTTCGATGTCCTTCTCGTCGTAGGCGCGCTTGATGTCCGCGCGCAGCCTGCGCTGCACCGACCACTGGCGGCCGGGGCGGACCTTGACGGTCAGCCGCAGCGTGACGGTGTCGGGAGTGATCTTGTCAACGCCCAGCATCTCCGGCTTGTCCAGGACGTCCTTGGACAGCGGCTCGCGCGAGGTGGCGTCGGTGGCCACCTCGGTGGCGACCGAGATGGCCTTCTCCACGTCACTGCCGTGCGAGATCGGGAAGTCCACCACCGCGTAGGCGAAGCCCTGGCTGGAGTTGCCGACCCGCAGGATCTCGCCGTTGCGGACGTACCAGACGGTTCCGTTGATGTCGCGCAGCGTGGTCACGCGCAGGCCGACGGCCTCCACGGTGCCGCTGGCCTCACCGAGGTCGACCACGTCACCGACCCCGTACTGGTCCTCGACCAGCATGAACATGCCGGACAGGAAGTCCCGCACCAGGTTCTGGGCGCCGAAGGCGACCGCGACACCGAGCACACCGGCCGAGGCCAGCACCGGCGCCACCTGGATGTCCAGCTCCTGCAGCACGTAGATCGCGGCCAAGCCGAAGATCACCAGCGAGGCGATCGACTTGAGCACCGAGCCGATCGTGCGGGCGCGCTGCAGCCTCCGCTCCGAGAGCAGCTCGGCGGTCAGCGCGTCGGTTCGGCGTTCCCGCAGCGGGTTCAGCAGCTTCGGGGGCTTGCCGTTGCCCTGGGTCAGCTTGGTGATCGTGCGGTGCACCAGCCAGCGCAGGATGAACGCGATGATCAGGATCATCGCGATGTGCAGTGGTTTGGCGATGATCAGGTCGGAGTACGAGGCCAGCCATTCGTTGCCGGTCCAGCCGTAGATCGTGTTGCACCAGCCCGGCTCGCTGACGCACTCCGGTTGGGTCAAAAGCGGCAGTTCCATGGGTCGGGGGTTCTCCATGCTGTCGTTCAGATGCCCGCGACGAAGGTGATCGCACCGTCGCGTGAGGACGCGCCGGACCAACCTCGAGCTTCGTGCGCGCCCCGCCGCGCACGAGACTCGACCAGCCGTGGCACCCGGACCGAGTTCGGGGCTCAGTCCAAGGGCAGCCCGGTGGCCTCCGCGAGGAAGGCGAGCTGGTCGGCAGCGAGCCCCACAGTACGTGAAACCGAGCGCGCAGCATGGCCCACCTCGGTCTCGCGGCGCAGCAGAATCGGACGTTTCGCCGGGTCAGACGCTGTGGCGTGCTGCAATGCCGCGCACATCTTGCGAGCGTGATTCGGGTCAACCCGGGTGTCGGACTCGAAGACGGTGAACAGGACCGACGGGAAATCGGTCTGCTCGACCACGTTGTGGTACGGCGAGTAGGACAGCAGCCAACCCAGCTCCTCCGGGTCGTCGGCGGTGCCGTACTCGTCGTTCCAGGTGCGGCCCAGCAGGAACTGCTCGTAGCGCACCATGTCCAGCAGCGGCGCCGAGCACACCACGGCCCGGTAGAGGTCCGGGCGCTGGGTGAGCGCCGCGCCGACCAGCAGACCGCCGTTGGAGCCGCCGGAGATCGCGAGCTGGTCCGAAGTCGTCCAGCCCTGGTCGATCAGGTGCTGCGCGGCGGCGTGGAAGTCGTCGAAGGTGTGCTGCTTCTGCTCGCGCATGCCGGCTTCGTGCCACTGCTCGCCCTCTTCGCCACCGCCGCGCAGCGACGGCAGCGCCCACACGCCACCGGCGGCCACCCAGGCCAGCGCGGACGGCGTGTACCCGGGCTCGCGGGACAGCGAGAACCCGCCGTAACCGGTCATGAACACCGGTCGCGGGCGGTCCGGCTCGGCCGCCGGGCTGAGCAGGAACATCCGCACCGGGGTGCCGTCCAGCGACCGGTAGGTGACCTGCTGGGTGTGCACCTCGGGCAGCTCGACGGCGCCCGGCGCGCGCTGCTCCAGCGCGACCTGGCCGGTGCTGTGCGCGTAGGCGTGCACGCACGGTGGGGTGGCGAAGTCGGTCCAGCCGATCCACAGCTTGTCGCGGTCGTGGTCGGTGTCCTCGTCGACCGCGGTCAGCGCGGTGACCTGACCGGTGCCGGGCAGCGGCACCTCGCCGGTCCGGCGCCCGGTGGCCGGGTCGTGCAGCGTCACCTCCGACACCGCGTGCCGGGTGCGGAGCACGACCAGCTGCGGGTCGCCGTCACCGGTGTCGAACCAGCGCACCGCCTCCAGCACCGAGTCGGGCTGCTCGCCGATCAGCTCGGTCCAGTGCTCCGGTTCCGGCTGCTGGGGATCCGCCACGCACAGCCGCCAGCGCGGCGCGTCCAGCGTCGTCATCACGTACAGCCGGCCGTCGCGCTCCACCCAGGCGCCGACCCGGTAGCCGTCGGTGGTGTCCACGACCTGCCGCAGCGCGGGCACCTCGCCGCCCGCGGTCAGGTCGGCGATCCACACCGAGTCCCGCCGGGCGGTGCCGGGGCTGCCCTCGATCACCAGCCAGCGGCCGTCCCGGGACACCCGGGTGCCGTAGTAGAAGGTGGGGTCCTGGCCCTCGCCGTGCACCAGCACGTCGTCCTGGTCCGGGTCGGTGCCCACGCGGTGCCGCCACACCCGCCGGTGGAACTGCTCCTCGCCCTCGGGCACCAGCTCCGGGGCGAGCCGCCGGACGTAGAAGTACTCCTCGCCGCCGGGCAGCCAGGAGATCGTCGAGTAGCGGCAGCGGTCGATCGGTCCCTCGACCAGCTCACCGGTGGCCACGTCCAGCACGTGCAGCAGCGACTCCTCGTCACCGCCGACCGAGATCTGGTACGCCAGCCGGTCGCCCTCCAGGCTCGGCGACCAGCTGTCCAGCGTGGTCAGCCCGGACGGGTCCAGCGCGGAAACGTCCAGCAGCACCCGCTCGCTGCCGTCGCGGTCGCGCACGTAGAGGACCGGGAACTCCTGGTCGGGCTCGCGGCGGGTGAAGAACGCCCGCCCGGCGCGCCACGCGGGTGCCGACACCGAACCCGACGCCAGCAGCGAGCGCATCCGCTCGGCGACCGCTTCCCGTCCCGGGAGCGCGTCCAGCCAGGTGCGGGCGAGCTGGTCCTGCGTCGCCGACCACGCCTCGGTGCGCGGATCGGCCGGGTCCTCCAGCCACCGGTAGGGATCGGCCACCTGGTGGCCGTGCAGGTCTTCGACGATGTCGTCGCGGTCGGCGGCGGGGTAGCGCAGCTGGGCTTGAGCGTCGGTCACGTCCGCGACGATACGTGGCGGACGGGTGCCGGAGTTGATCACGACATGCCGGTTTCACCGGAAACGAGCAGCGGCAACGGCGAGCATCGTTGCCGGACAGGGCCTTGATCCAGAATGATTGGAGGTGGTTGCACCGCCGCACCGGCGCGGCGTGGCGAATCACACGTGCGTTCGGACGGGGTTCTGTGCTGAACTTTGCCCGACACCGGTGGAGGTGGTCGCGTGCCCGACCGACAACCGACCCGACAACCGGCGCTGAAGGCCACGAGCCTCGCGTCGCGGGCCCCGCTGTGCCCGCCGAACCGCGGCTCCACGCCGCAGGCGGACCGGCCACCCGGTCATGCGCCGTCCTGGCGCAAGCGGCGGGTCCTGCTGCTCAACACCACGTTCGAACCGCTGACAGCGCTCCCGCTGCGTCGCGCGATCGTGCTGCTCGTCTGCGGCAAGGCCGAAGTGGTGCACGGCGACTCGGCCGGCATGGTGCTGCACTCGGCAACCGCCGCCGTCGAAGTCCCGTCCGTGATCCGGTTGAGCAACTTCGTGCGGGTCCCGTACCGCGGCCGGGTCCCGCTGACCCGAACAGCGTTGATGCTGCGGGACAACTACCGGTGCGTGTACTGCGGATCTCGCGCCGAAACCATAGATCACGTCGTGCCGCGCAGCCGAGGCGGCCCCCACACGTGGGAGAACTGCGTCGCCTGCTGCACCAAGTGCAACCACCGGAAGGCGGACAAGACGCTGAGCGAGTTGGGCTGGCGGCTGCCGGTGGCGCCGTGCGCGCCGCGGGGCCGGCACTGGCGGCTGCTCGCGGGCCTGTCCGAGACGGACCCCCTCTGGTTGCCGTACCTGGGGGAATCGGCGGCCTGATGCCGACGTCGGCGGCCGGGTCGTGACGCGGTCCGAACTGCGCCACGCCCGGTCAGCTGATCCGAACACCGCGCTGCCCGCTGATCCGCACACCCCGGCTGATCCGGACACCGCTGGAGATCCGAACCCCGCCCCGGCCGCTGATGCGCACGCCCTGCTGGCCGCTGATCCGGACGCCGCTCCGGCCGCTGATGCGAACCCCGTGCTGTCCGCTGATCCGGACACCCCGTTCATTGCTGATGCGCACGCCGTGTCGGCCGCTGATCCGCACACCTTCGCGGCCGCTGATGCGGACACCGTGCTCCCCGCTGATGCGAACTCCGCGCTGGCAGCTGATCCGCACGCCCTGTTCGCCGCTGATGCGAACGCCGTCCCGTCCGCTGATGCGGACGCCGCTCCGGCCGCTGATCCGGACGCCTTGCTGGCCGCTGATGCGGACTCCGCGGGTCTGGCCGCTGATGCGGACGCCGTGTTCGCGGCGTGGTTGACGAACGCTCGGAAGAGTGACGATGCTGCTCTGAGTGGCGGTTTCGAAGATCGACATTGTGTGCCTCCCGCATTCAAATCATGTTTTGAGCGCATGTGATCAAATATGCAAGACCCATACAGGTGAAAAACTAGGTTCAGAGATCGTCAGGAACAAGCCGCCAAGTCGCCGCGCATTGCAACCGTCTGGTGCGACTCCATTCGGTGGCAGGCGTTGGGCCGAACGAGTTACGAGATGTGATCTGCATCACGGATGATGCGTAACCGAACGTAGTTTTTCGGGTCGGCGGTCGGCCTCGACCAGCGGAAACCCGAACCGGGGACGTGCGGAACCCCGGCGTCGCGGCGGCGGGCCCGCGGGAATGCGGGCGGGCGCGGCGGTGATCTTCCACGCCGATCATGCACCGTTCGAGGTCGTAGCGCATGAAGTGGTGGTCATCGGCTACCGTACTGGCGTGACTGTCGTGGAGACTGTGCTCGCTCTGGCGGTGATCCCAGCGGCCATCTACGGCCTGATCGTGCTCATCGCGATGTGGCCGAAGCTCACCCGCCCGCGTTATCGCGCGGGCCAGAAGTGGGACTTCGCTCCGGTGCTGTGGGTGGCCAACCCGGCGGGTGTGAACAACGCCGTTCCGGTGACGGACGTGGAATCCGGGGTCGCGCCGGAAGGCGAGCGGCCCAGCACTGCTCGGGGAGGTGCACGTGGCAACTGGTGAGATCGCGGGGCAGACCGCGGACACGCGGGAGCTCGGCGAAGGCGAGGCGCTGATGGCCACCGGTCGGCTGTCCATCGCTCGCCGCGTGGAGCCCGAGCGCCCGGCGCTGCCGTTCAGCCCGAACCAGCTCTCGCGGCTCGACGAGGCGCTGACCCTGTCCAGCCGCAGCACCGGCCTGGAGTTCGGGATCTACCTCGGCGACCTCGGCGAGGACACCCGCAAGCAGGCCGAGGAGCTGCACGCCAACCTCGGTTCGAGCGCGTCCGAGGGCGTGCTGATCGCCGTTTCGCCGGGGCAGAAGAAGTTCGAGATCGTCACCGGCGAAGAGGCGTACCGGCGGATCCCGGACCGCAGCTGCCAGCTGGCCGCGATGAGCATGGTGGCCTCCTTCAAGGAGGGCGAGCTGATCGACGGGCTGATCAGCGCGCTCCGCATGCTCTCGGACGCCGCGGGCAACTCCTACCAGGAGTCCCGAGCGCACCACTGACCTGTCCGCAGCTCTGCGGCCAACGGCCCGTTCGCCCCGGAAGACGAGGTGAACGGGCCGTTCGCTGCTGGTGGGCGTTCAGAGCAGGCCGAAGCTCTGGAAGTTCTGGAACATCTCGTAGGTCGACGAGGTGGTGCCGACCGCTCCGGAGCGGCGGGCTTGTTCGCCGTACTGCTGCTGGAGCTGCTGGCTGCTGAACACGATCACCGGGGTGTCCACGCCGAGGTCGCGGAGTTCCCGCAGCAGGGCGAGCCCGGCGTCGGGGCGCCACCTGCCGTTCTCCTTGCGCCCCATGTCCTCCACGATCAGCCGGTAGGGGCGCTGGGAGAGCTCGGCGAGCGCCGCGTCGGTGGTCGTCACCATCGTGACCCGCACCCCGTTGTCGCGGAGCTGCTCGGCCAGGATCGCGTGCGCCTGCGGTTTCTCGGCGACCCACAGCACGGCGAACGGTTCCGGGCCCACCGGTTCGTTGACCGGCGGCATCTCGACGTGGCTCTCGCCGTGGCCGTCGCCGTTGCCGGCGGGTTCGCCGTTGGTGGGCAGGTCGTCGTGCCCGGTGACGGGGAGGTCCAGCCCGTCGGGCAGCGCGGGGATCGGCGTGGGTGGCTTCGCTGGTTCCTGGGTGATCAGGCCGCGCTCGCGTTCGGCCAGCTCCCGGCTGAGGATGCTGAGCTGCCGCTGCAGGTCCTGGATCATCTCGTTCTGCTGGTCGTTGACCTGGTGCATGGTGAGCTTCTGGCCGCCGATCTCGAACTCCAGCTCGCGCTTCTCGGCGGTGCGCAGCACGCGCCCGATGGCGCGCCGGAACACGATGATCGCCGCCAGGGCCATCAGCGGCCACATCAGATCGGCGACCGCAGAGATCAGCTCGGGCATCGCCGTTCCCACCCCTCACACCGCGAATCACCGGCACCTGACTCAGTGCACCTGGTTGATTACGATGCGTGTTCGGGCTGGGACTTGCAATGAACCCTCGCCCGGCCGGGTGGTCGTCGCCGCAAATTCAATGGAAATCGCACGTCCGATTTCCATTGAATTTGCGGCGAGAACGACCGAAGGGCACCTCCGGAGGTTGCCGGAGGTGCCCTTCGCGGATCACCGGGTCAGGAGCGGTCGAACTCCCGGGCCGCCAGCGCCCGGACGATGCCCGCGCGGCCTTCCGAGACCAGGCGGCGCAGTGCCGGGGCGTGCTCCTCGGCCAGCCAGGCGTCCGCCTCCGCGACGGTTCCCTCCGTCACCGCCCACGACGGGAACAGCCCGATCACCGTCGGCTGCGCGCGCTCGCTGGAGCGGCGCTGCCAGACCTCGTCGATCTGCTCGAAGTAGCGCTGCGCGTAGGGCGCCAGCAGCTCCCGCTGGGACGGGTGCTGGAAGCCCGCGATGATCGCATCGCTGACCGCGTTCGGCAGCTGGTCGTCGTGGACCGCGCGCTGCCACGCCTTCTCCTTGGACTCCGCCGTCGGGATCAGCGCCCGGGCCCGCTCCGCGCGGCGCCGACCGGTGGCGGTCTGGTCCTTCTCCAGCTCAGCGTCGATCTCCGCCTCGCCGGCCGCGCCGTGCGCGACCAGCGCCTGCAGCAGCGCCCAGCGCAGGTCGGTGTCGACGGTCAGACCGGCCAGCGGCGCCGACCCGTCCAGCCAGCCGCGCAGCTCGGCGACCTGCTCCTCGGACAGCACCGAACCGGCCAGCGAGTTGACGAACGCCAGCTGGTGGTCCGAACCGGGCTCGGCGGCGCGGGCCAGCTCGAACAGCCGCGAGCTGAACCGGCGCCAGCCCTCCTCCTGCCACGACGGGTCCACATAGGACGCCAACGCGGTCTGGGTCTGCAGCAGAACCCGCTGCACCACGCCGATCTGGCTCTCCGCGCCGATGCCGCCCGCCGCGGAGGCGCCGAGCACCAGGGTCACGAAGTCGCGGGCCTTCAGCTCGGCCTCGCGGGTCATCTCCCACGCGGTCGACCAGCACAGCGCGCGCGGCAGCGACTCGTCGATGTCGCCGATCCGGTCGATCAGCGAGGCCAGCGACTCGGGGTCGAAGCGCAGCGAGCAGTAGGTGAGGTCGTCGTCGTTGACCAGCACCAGCTTGCCGCGGTGCACGCCGACCAGGTCCGGCACCTCGGTGACCTCACCGGTCACGTCGAGCTCGACGCGGTGCTTGCGCACCAGCTTGCCGCCCTCGTCGTCGTAGATGCCGATGGCCAGCCGGTGCGTGCGCAGCTCCCCGGCGCCGGGCCGGGCGCCGCTCTGCACCACCGAGAACGAGGTGAACCGGCCCTCGTCGTCGGTGCTGAACCGCGGCCGCAGCATGTTCAGACCGGTCGTCTCCAGCCACTGCGCGCTCCACCAGGACAGGTCGCGGCCGGAAGCCTCCTCCAACGCCTTCAGCAGGTCGTCGAGGGTCGCGTTGCCCCAGGCGTGCCGGTCGAAGTAGACCCGCAGCCCGGCCAGGAAGTTCTCCAGCCCGACGTAGGCGACCAGCTGCTTGAGCACCGAGGCGCCCTTGGCGTAGGTGATGCCGTCGAAGTTGACCTCCACGGCCTGCAGGTCCGGGATGTCGGCGGCCACCGGGTGGGTGGAGGGCAGCTGGTCCTGCCGGTACGCCCAGGACTTCTCGACGCTGGCGAACGTGGTCCACGCGCTGTCGTACTCGGTGGCGCCGACCTGCGCGAGCACGCTGGCCCACGTCGCGAACGACTCGTTGAGCCACAGGTCGTTCCACCAGCGCATGGTCACCAGGTCGCCGAACCACATGTGCGCCATCTCGTGCAGCACCGTCTCGCAGCGCCGCTCGTAGAGGTAGCCGGTGACCTTCGACCGGAAGACGTAGTCCTCCAGGAACGTCACGCAGCCGGCGTTCTCCATCGCGCCCGCGTTGAACTCCGGCACGAAGCACTGGTCGTACTTGCCGAACGGGTACGCGACCCCGAAGGCCTTGTGGTAGAAGCCGAAACCCTGCTTGGTCTCGGTGAACAGCCGCTCCGCGTCGAGGTGCTCGGCCAGCGAGGCGCGGCAGTAGATGCCCAGCGGGATCTCGGCCTGGCCGTCCTCGCCCGGGAAGACGTCGCGCCACTCGGCGTAGGGGCCGGCCACCAGCGCGACCAGGTAGGTCGACATCTTCTCGGTGGTGGCGAAGGTGTGCCGCTTGACGCCGTCGGCCGCCTCGCCGACCTCGGCGGTGGCGTTGGAGATGACCTTCCAGGACTCCGGGGCGTCCACCGTGATCTGGTAGGTGGCCTTCAGGTCCGGCTGGTCGAAGCAGGTGAACATCCGCTTGGCGTCGGCGGTTTCGAACTGGCTGTAGAGGTAGACGCCGCCGTCGACCGGGTCGATGAAGCGGTGCAGGCCCTCTCCGGTGTTGGTGTAGGCGCAGTCGGCGCGCACCACGAGCTCGTTGTCGGCGGCCAGGTTCGGCAGCCGGATGCCGGTGGACTCGTCGTAGTCGGAGACGTCGAGCTCGACGCCGTTGAGCACGGCGCTGCGCACCCGGTCGGCGACCAGGTCGATCCAGCTGTCGACCCCCGCCTGCGCGCTGCGGAACCGCACCGTTGTGGTGGACCCGAACGTCTCCACGTCCGGCCCACCCGCGCCCGCGGACAGGTCCAGTTCGATGTCGTATGACTGGACCTCCAGCAACGCCGCGCGCTGCTCGGCCTGTTCGCGGGTGAGGTTCGGCGGGGCCACGGATCACCTCTTGCTCGTCGGGACTGGGTTGATCCAGGTTCGCCGGGCGACGACCTGGCGCAGGAAATCAAATCACGTCCGCACGCGGGCGCGCGCCCTGGTGGGTGCCGCGCGGGCGCTCGGCGTGTCGGGAAGATAATCGCCCTCACCGGGGTTCATACCCAAGCCGGGGCGCGTCCGAACGTGCCCTCGAACGAACCACCCGATATGGAGGCAGGATGTCTTCCGCTGCTCGTCCCCGCGTCGACTTCTACTTCGACCCCGCGTGCCCGTTCGCCTGGGTTTCCTCGCGCTGGATCCTGGAGGTCGAGAAGGTCCGCGACATCGACCTGCACTTCCGGGTGATGAGCCTGTCCGTGCTCAACGAGGGCCGCGACCTGCCCGAGGAGTACCGGGAACTCCTGGACAAGGCGTGGGGCCCGGTGCGGGTCGCGATCGCCGCCGCCAAGCACCACGGCGACGAGGTGCTCTCGCCGCTCTACACGGCGATGGGCACCCGGCTGCACGACCGCGGCGAGACGGACTTCCCGCAGGTCATCCGCGACTCGCTGGCCGAGGTGGGACTGCCAGCATCGCTGGCGGAGGCGGCGACCAGCACCGAGTACGACGAGGAGCTGAAGGCCAGCCACCACGCGGGCATGGACCCGGTCGGCGACGAGGTCGGCACCCCGACCATCCACGTCGACGGGGTGGCCTTCTTCGGTCCGGTGATCACCCGCATTCCGCGAGGTGAGGACGCCGCGAAGCTGTTCGACGGCGCGGTGGCGATGGCCAGCTTCCCGTACTTCTTCGAGCTGAAGCGCACCCGCACCGAATCGCCCCGGTTCGACTGATCCGGGGGCCGGAAATCGGCCGATCGGGTTTTTCCCGGTCTTGCCAGAACTTCCGGTTCCGGCTGGTTCGATTCACCGGTGCGGGACTCCCCGCGACGTGACAGGCTCGGTGCGACGTCTGCTGTGTCGGATCAGGGGAGGGTTCATGGCTGCGCCGAACACCGGCCACGTCATCGGCGGTGCGCGCGTCGAGGGCGGCGGGGAGCGCATCGAGGTGCGCAACCCGGCCACCGAGGAAGTGATCGGTTCGGTGCCTGCGGGCACGCCGTCCGATGTGGACGACGCGGTCGCGGCCGCGCGAGCGGCCTTCGACGGCTGGGCGGACACCCCGCTGCGGGATCGGATCGCCGTGGTGCGGCGGATCTCCGAGGGGATCGCGCAGCGCCGCGACGAGATCGCCGCGACCGTGACCGCCGAGATGGGCTCGCCGATCACGTTCGCCACCAAGGTGCACGCGAGCGTGCCGGTGGCGACCTCGGCCGGGATCGCCGACGTCCTGGAGGGCGGTTTCGCCTGGACCGACGAGGTCGGCAACTCGCTGATCGTGCGGGAACCGATTGGTGTGGTCGCCGCGATCACGCCGTGGAACTACCCGCTGCACCAGATCGTCGCCAAGGTCGTCCCGGCGTTGGCGACGGGCTGCACCGTGGTGCTCAAGCCGAGCGAGATCGCCCCGCTGACCGCGGCGATCTTCGCCGAGATCGTGGTCGCGTCCGGCGCCCCGGACGGCGTGTTCAACCTCGTCCACGGCACCGGCCCGGTGGTCGGGGAGGCGCTGGCCGCGCACCCGGACGTGGACATGGTGTCGTTCACCGGCTCGACCCGCGCCGGGCGGCGGGTGTCGGAGGTGGCCGCGGCGACGATCAAGCGGGTCGCGCTGGAGCTGGGCGGCAAGTCGGCGAGCGTGGTGCTCGAGGACGCGGACCTGACCAAGGCGGTCAAGCTCAGCGTCGCGGGCTGCTTCCCGAACGGCGGCCAGAGCTGCAACGCGCTCAGCCGGCTGCTGGTGCCGGAGTCGCGCCTGGACGAAGCGGTGGAGCTCGCGGTCGCGGCAGCGGCCAAGTACACCGTCGGCGACCCGACCTCCGAGGAGACGCGGGTCGGGCCGATGGTCTCGGAAGCGCAGCGCGACCGGGTGGTCGGCTACATCCGCAAGGGCGTCGAGGAAGGTGCGACGCTCGCCGCCGGTGGTCCGGACCGGCCGGAGGGCGTGGAGAAGGGCTACTACGTGCGGCCGACGGTGTTCACCGGGGTGACGCCGGAGATGACGATCGCGCAGGAGGAGATCTTCGGCCCGGTGCTGTCGATCCTGCCGTACCGCGACGAGGACGAGGCGGTGCGCATCGCCAACGCCACCGACTACGGCCTGGCGGGCGCGGTGTTCGGCTCGGAGGACCGCGCGCTGGCGGTGGCCAAGCGCCTCCGCACCGGCCAGGTCGACGTCAACGGCGGCCGCTTCAACCCGAACGCCCCGTTCGGCGGCTACAAGCAGTCCGGCAACGGCCGCGAGTTCGGCCGCCACGGTCTCGAGGAGTTCCTCGAGACCAAGTCGATCCAGCGCTGAGCGGTCGTGAGTGCGAAAGTCGGTCGGAGCCGGTTTTCGCCCTCACGACTACGATCGACGACGTGATCCGCGACCTGCACGAGTGGCCGAAGACGGAGGCCGAAGCCGTCGCGATCCAGGAGCGGCTCCGCCCGCTGGTCCGCGTCGAAGACCCGCCGCAGGTCCGCACGGCAGCGGGCCTGGACGTGGCGTACCGCGACGAGGACGAGATCGTCGCAGCGGTCACCGTCCTGGACGTGACAACTCTGTCTGTTGTGGACAGTGCAGTTGTGCGGGGGAAGGCGGAGTTCCCTTACGTCCCAGGCTTGTTCGCCTTCCGCGAGGCACCATCGCTGTTGGCCGCGTTGGCGGAGCTGTCGGTGCGACCGGACGTCCTGGTCTGCGACGGCCAAGGTCTGGCCCACCCGCGCCGCTTCGGCCTGGCCTGCCACCTGGGAGTCCTGACCGACCTCCCCGCGATCGGAGTGGGCAAGACGGCCATGGGCCGCTACGAACCACCAGCCGAGCAACGGGGCTCCTGGTCACCCCTCCACCAGGACGACGAAGTCGTCGGCAGAGCCCTCCGCACCCAACCCGGGGTGAAACCGGTCTTCGTCTCGGTGGGCCACCGCTACACCCTCGACGCGGCCTGCGACCTGACCCTCCGCTTGGCACCGAAGTACCGCCTCCCGGAATCCACCCGGACCGCGGACCACCTGGGCCGAATGCAGCCCTGATCCGAGTCCTGCGTTCACGTTCCGCACCTACCGGCCGCACATTGCACTTGTGCGCAGAAAGCTCACCTCGGGAGTCGATGAGCGGACCGCGTCAGCGGGTCCCGGTGCTGGACGTCGCGGTCCGGATCGGCCCATGTCGGGAGTGCACCATCGCGGGGCCGATCACCCCGCGTCTTCCCACGTCACGTTGCCCGCTGCGTCGAAGCCGCGACGACGGAGGATGCGACCACCGTCGCTGAACTCGATTTCGCGCACCACATGCCCGTCCGGATCCCAAGTGCGGTGCACTCCGACCGGCACGCCCTGCCGGAACATGCCCTCGGCACGTCGGCTGCCGTCGTTGTACCACTCCCGGTCCGGGCCGTCCTGAAGGCCGTTCACGTAGCTCGTCGACGAGACCAGTGTTCCGTCCGGCAACTCGTCCACGGCCTCGCCGGTGAACCGCTGTCCCTCGTAGAACACCGGGCCGTAAGGCTCGCCTTCGAGATCGTCCTCGTTCGCGCGGATCACTTTGTCCCCTCTGCCTTCCCGCTCTGTTGCGCCGCCTCTCTTTCGGCACGTTTGGCCTCTTGTTCGGCGAACTTCGAATTGTAGTCAGCGTTGGTTACGGCGGTATGCCGGCGATTGGGGTTCTCCACGTCCGGATCCAGGTTGTTCTTGTCGGTGTGGACGCCGGCGGTGAACCCGCCGGGGCCCATTTGTGCACCGTGCGACAAATCAGCCGCGTCTCGCACGTTCTCGGGCAGCGAGTCCGGCCCGCTGACGATGCGCGCGCAGTTGGCGCAGCACGGTGCGACGTCTTGCGGATCCGGCTTGAACGTGAAGCGCGCGTCGACGGTCATGTCGTTGACCACGCTCTGGAGCTCGTCCGGCTTGATCCGGATGATCTCGACCTCGCGTCCGTTGCGGGTGACGGTCTCGATCTTGTCGGCATCTACCCCGGTTTCGCGCGCCTGCGCGGCAGCGAGCTCTTCGCGTTGCTTGAGGATGCCGTCCAGCGCCTTGACCTCACCATGCCGATGTGGCAAGTCGCGATGTGGGAAGTCGCCGGGCTCGATCTCGTGGAGGGGGCGGCCGGGGTTCTCGGCCATGTTGGAGATGTGCTCGCTCAGCGCGGGGTGCAGCAGGTCGTCCTGGGTGAGCTCGAACCTGCGGCCCTGAGGGTCCAGTCCGGTCGCCGGGCTGCCGTCCGCGGTCGTGGTGCTGGTCGGCACAGTGTTGCCCTGCGCGCCGTTGACGCCTTCGAAGACCAGACCGGTTCGCCGGTCGATCACGACGGCGTTGACCGCGCCGCCTTTGCCGCCGAGTGACTTGAAGCTGTGCGGTGCGCGGTTGTCGCCGACTTCCGCGAACGGGGCCTTCTTCGGATTCTTGACCTTTCGGTTCTCCTCGATGGCCTCCTGCATGCTCCGCTGCCGGTCTTCGATGGCTTGGCGGGTGTACTCGTGGACCGGCTTGTCGTCGATCGTTTCGATCAGCCCGTCGTCACCTCGGGTCACTCGACTTTCGTCGATGTCTTCCAACTGGAGACCGTGCTGCGGATCCTTCGGGATGTACGGCTCGTCATACGGATTCTCGGCCCCGGCTGTTTCCCGCTCGCTGACGTCCCAGCCGGTGGGCTTGTCCCCCCGGGACTCGGCGTCGTCGGGGTGTTGGCCTGGGTCTTCTCCGTTTCGGGCGGGGTGGAAGCCGTCGTTGCTGGCTGGGGTGGAGGTTCCGTCGGGGTGGTGGGTGTCCCAGCCTCCGTTCGGGGGCCAGCCCGGGCGGCCGTCGGGGCCCATGTCGGAGGAGAAGACCCGGCCGTTGCCGTCGGTCCAGGCCAGGCCTCGGGGCGCCGTTACCGGGACGCCGAGTTCTCGGGAGAGGTCTCGGGCCAGGCCGCTGGTTCCCGCGTCGCAGGAGAGGAGGCGGATCGGCTTGCCGTCCCAGTTCGGGTCGCGGCGGAGCATGTCCGCGAACTCCTGCGGGCTGAACGTGCGATCGCCGATGCGGACTCGGCCGTCGGGCAGGGCGTGCGCGTCGACCGTGTGGTGGACGCCGTCGTCGGGCACGCGCTGCGCGAGGTCGCGCATGTTCGGGTTGGTGTGGAACGACGAGCCGCCCGGGGTGGTGTCGCGGTGGGATTCGGCTTCGTCGATCTGCTGCTGGCGTTCCGGCGTGCCCGGCTCGGCGTCGCCGTCGCGGTGCTGATCTGCGTCCGGGTGCTTGTCCGGAGCGTCCGGGCGGTGTTCGGGGCTGTCCGCGCCGTCCTTCGGGTGCGTTGCTTCCGGGCCGTCCGGGTGGGGGCGCTTCGGGTCGTGAGTGCCGCTTGGGGCGTCCGGGCGCGTGCCCGTTGGGCGGGTGTTCTGCGGGTCAGGCGTGCGTTGGTTGCCCGACGACTGGTCCGGTCGGGTTGAGCCGTCCGGTTTCGGAGTCGTTCCGTCCGGACGTGGCGTGGCCGAGTCGGGACGGGGCCCGTCGGGTCGGGGTGCATTGGCGTCCGGTCGCGATCCGTCCGGGCGGGGCGCAGCCGAGTCCGGGCGCGTGCTGTCCGGACGTGTTGGGTCCGGTCGAGTGCTGGGACCGTCCGGGCGCGTTGTGCCGTCGGGCCTCGACGTTCCGTCTGGCCGGGATCCGGGGCCGTCGCGGTGCGGCGTTCCGTCCGGGCGCGATGGAGCCTCGGGGCGTGCCGGGCCGCCGTCAGGACGAGGAGTGGCTCCGTCGGGTCGGGACGGGCCATCGGGACGCGGGGCCGTTCCGTTCGGGCGCGGCGGACCGTCTGGGCGCGGCGATGCGTCATCGGGACGCGGTGCCGCTCCGTCCGGGCGTGGTGCTGCTCCGTCCGGGCGCTGGCCAGCCGGGCCTGGGCGCTGGCCGTCCGGGGCGGGGCGTGGTTGTCCGCCGTCCGGGCGGGCGCCTGGTCCGTTCGGGTTGTGCGCCGGGCCTGCGTCCGGGGTGCGCTGGGGTGGGACTCCTCGGCCTCCGGGGCCCGTGGGCGCGTCGTGCGGACGTGTTGGGGCGTTCTGCGGGGCCGCTCCGCCGCGGGGTGCTGCGGTGGTCGGACGCTCTGGGGTGCGGGAACCGTCGGGGCCGGTGGGGCGCCCGCCGTCCGGGCGGGACGGGCCGTTCGGGCCACCGGGGCGGGAGGTCGGGCGGCCGGAGTCCGGTCGGGCTCCGGTGTCACCGCCGGCCGGGCGTCCTGTCGCGGCCGCTGCGCCGGGCGTGCCGGCGGTGCCGGTCCAGCCGCCTCCTGAGCCGGGGCGGTTGCTTCCGCCGCCCGGTGCGCCACCGGCTGCGCCGCCAGCCATGCCGCCACCGCCCATGGCGCCGCCCATGGCTCCGCCGCCGCTGCTGGCGGAGCTGGACTGGTCGCCGCGCGGCGCGCCGCCGGCCGCTGGCATCGGTCCGGCCATGGTGGGCGCACCGCTCGCCGGAGCATCCACATTGGACGAAGTGGTGCTGGCCGGAGTGCTCGGGGAACGTTCGGCATCCGGGTGCGAACCGGTTCCTCCGCCGCCTCCCTGCGGGATGCCGCCGCCAGCACCGCCGCCACCGCCGCCTGCGCCGCCACCGCCGTGCGGGATGCCGCCGCCACTCTGCGGGGCGCCGCCTCCGGTTCCACCGCCGCCGTGCGGGATGCCGCCGGTTCCACCGCCGCCGCCCTGCGGGGTTCCGCCGTCCGCGCCGCCGTGCGTGGATCCGCCGGCTGGCGTGGCTGAACCTCCGCTGTTGGGCGAGGAGTCGCCCGCTCCGCTGTGGGGGGTTCCGCCGCTCGAGTGGCTGCTGCTCGGGGTGTCGCCGCTGGACGTGTGGCTCACGCCGCCGGCGTCCGGGGACTGGCTGCGGGGCGTTGCGCTACCGTCGCCGGATCCGTGGGAGGTGCTGCCGGAGTCCACATGGGACTGTCCGGAACCTCCTGGTGTGCTGTGGGAATCCGGCGTCGTGTCCGGTCGGGACGAAGAGCCGCCGTGCGAGGAGCTGGAATCGCCTCCGCCGCCCGGGGATCCGTCGCCGTGCGAACCGGAACCACCGGATGACGTGACGGTCGGGCCGCCGTCGGAGCCTGAACCACCGGGGCCGCCGTCGCCGGACACAGCGCTGGAGCGACCGGTCGGGCCGCCGTCCGAGCCGGTGCCGCCCTCGCTGGAATGCGTGCCGGACGTGCTCGTGCTGTTGGGGCCACCGTCGCCGCCGGAACCACCGCTGCCCTCGCCGGAGCTGGTGCCGCCGCCGGACCCGGAGCCACCTTCGCCGCCGCCCGAGCCAGAGCCGCCGCCTTCGCCGCCACCGGACCCGGAGCCACCACCGTCTCCGCCGCCGGAGCCGGACCCGCCGCCTTCGCCGCCGCCGTTTCCGCCGGACCCGCCGCCGCTGGTGTCGGGGACGTCGACGTCGCCGCCCCGGCCGAGGGCTTCGCCGCCCGCGCCCATCCCGGCACCGGTCACGCCGCCGGACAGCGCGCCCTTGCCGACGTCGCCCCAGTCGATCTTGCCCTCGGTGATCAGCTGCTCCGCTGCGCTGCCGACCGCGCCTTCGGCAGCGCCGAGGGCGCCTTCCTTCAGCGCCGTCTTGCCGAGCGCCTTCGCGGCGCTCTCCGCCGCTTCGCCGGCGGCGTCGCCCGCCGCGTCGCCCGCTGCGCGGCCCGCGGTGGTGGCCGCGTTGCCCGCTGCGTCGCCGACGGCGTCGCCTGCCTGCTTGCCGATCGCCTTGCCCGCGCCTTCGAACACGCCGCCAACGGCGCCGCCGATGGCACCGGAGATCGCCGCGTCCTTGAACTTGCCGCCGTCGAAGCCGTCGCGCTCGCCGGAGGCGATCTGCACGCCCTGCACCGCGAACTCGATCGCGACCGAGGTGGCGATCTCGATGGCGACGTTCTTCAGGATGCTCATGACGAGCTGCTTGAAGATCTGCATCACCACGGTGCGGGTGACCGCTTGCGCGGCGGCGACACCGGCGGTCGAGGCGCCGAAGGTGACCGGGGCGGCCGCGATCATCGCCGCGATCTGGATGGCCAGCGCGATCAGCGAGGCGATGATGGTCAGCTTGGTGTGCTCGACGTCCAGGGCCGCGTCGTCGCAGGCCTTGGCGAGCTTCTCGCAGGCTTCCTTCAGCTTCGGCAGCGCCGCTTCGCCGCCGTCGCCGATGTCCTTCCACAGCTTGGCGAACGCGTCGGAGGTCTGCCCCTCCATCGCACCTTTGGCCTGCTCAGCACCGCGATTGGCGGCCGTGTTGACGCCTTCGATGCCGTCCGCGGCGGCGCGCCAGGCGTCGGCCATGCGGCGCATCGCGTCCTCGTCGCCCTCCGGCCAGGACTCGCCGACCACGATCGGCAGCAGCCACTTGACCTCGTCGGGCATTTCGATGCTCACGAAACATCCACTCCCTACGAGGGCATGTTGGAGCCGGACTTGCCGATGTCCGCGGCCGAACCGGCATCGCTGGACTCGGTGTCGTCGGCGGTGGCTTTGAGGTTGTCGTCGATGTCGCCGAGGGCTTTGACAACCTTCTTCAGGCTGTCGAAGACGCTGTCGCGGCCCTTGGTGTAGTCCCCGGCGAACTTCTGCCCGGCTTCGTCGTTGCCCCAGCACTCGCCTTCGCCGTCGAGCGCGGACTTGAGGGTGTTGACCACCTGCTCGAGGTCCTTGCCGGTGTCGCCGATCTTCTTGCCGCCCGAGCGGATCTCCTCGGGCTCCATCCGCATCTGGTCGCTCATCGGCGGCCCCCTCGCCGGTTGTTCTCCCACTCCCAGTCGTCGTCCCACTCGTCATCGGGCGCGGTGCGCACCTGCGGCGGCGGCGCGCTGTTGCTCGCCGGGGCGGCGGAGTCCTCGGCGCGCCGCTGCTGGCGTTCGACGTCGGGGTTGGGCGGTTCGACGAGCGGTCCCTGGCGCAGCAGACCCGCCAGGGACGGGACGCCGGGGACTTCCGGAACGTCCGAAACGTCGGCCAGCGGCGCGAACTCGGACTGCAGCTGCCGCTGGGCGGTGCCCGCGGCCTCCCGGATCACGCTGGTGATGCTGCGGGCGAGCTTCTCGGGGGTGGTGCGTTCGAACGCCTTCGGGGACAGGGCCAGTTCCTGCACGGTTCCGGTCGCGTCCACCCGGACGGTGACCATGCCGTCGTCGGAGGCGACTTCGAAGGTCTGCTGCGCGGCGGCGGACTGCTTCTCCTGGATCTCGGCGGTGCGGCGCCGGAGATCGGAGAGCATGTTGTCGATCTGGTCCCGAAGCGCGGCGTTGCGCGCGGCGAGGTCCTGGCGACCCGCGTCGAAGTCGTCCCGTCCGGACATGTTCGATCTCCACCTGTCCTTCGCCCGTCGAAACCTCGCGAACCGGGGGAGCGGTTCGCTGGCGCGTTTAGAAGAGAATGACGTTCGCGTTATCGGATCGGTGCCCCGGGATCCCGAATTGACGCCGAATGGCCCAGTGGAAAGTCCGATTGGTCCAGCGGTTTCGGTGCGTCTGCGCGCTCTGCCTGGTTCTCAGGTGGACTAGGCGAGTTGAGACCGTGATTCACGCAACGTTCGCCTTGTGGGCGGATTGTCGGGTTTCAGGCCCGTCTCAGCGCAGTGCGGGTGGTGTCGGCGGGGTAGGGCGAGCGGTGGAGCGCTTGCTCTTCGGTGAGCTCGCCGGTCCGGTGCTCGCGGCAGAGCTCGGCGATGGCGGCGAGTTCGGCGCGCTGGGTGCGGACGAAGTCCGGGCCGACGGGATCGCCGTGACCGGGCACGACGGTGGCGGGGGAGAGCGCCAGGATTCCGTCCGCTGCGGCGGGCCAGCGCTCCGGGTGGGCATCGCCGAAGTCCGGCGGAGCGCCCTGCTCGACGAGGTCCCCGGCGAACACGACGCCGGCGTCGGGAACCGCGATGACCAGGTCGTGATCGGTGTGCCCGGGGCCGAGGTGGCGCAGTTGCGCGGTTCGGCCGCCCAGGTCCAGGTCGGCGCGCTCGGACACCAGGTGGTCCGGCTGGGTCGGGGTCGATTCGGCGAGCGCATCGGCGATGTCGTCGGAGCCTTCGCCGCGGTAGTGCGCGACCCACTCGGCGCGCTGCTGGTCGGCGGTCGCGGCGAGAAATCTGGGGCAGCGCTCGTGCGCCCACACCGGCGCGGGCAGGAACGCGCTGGTCCCGAAGCAGTGGTCGAAGTGGGCGTGCGTGATCGCGACCTGCCACGGCAGCGCGGTGATCTCGCGGACCGCGGCGGCCAGCTCGGACCCCTGCACGTGGTCGCCGCGGGTGTCGATGACCAGGGCGCACTCAGCCCCGACCACCAGACCGATGGACAGGTCGAGCTCGGCGTAGCGCCGCACGAACACGCCCTGGCCGACTTCTCGCCAGCTCACGCCGCCTCCAGGAAACCGTCGCGCAACACCGGCGCGGTCCGGCTGGCGTTGACCTCCGCAGCGAGATCCACGTCGTGCGCGAACCCCATCTCCGCGAGCTCCAGACCGGAGTCGCAACCCGCGAGCAGCCCACCGATGTCGTCCCGCACGGCCTGGAAAGCGGCAGCCGCGAGCTCGGCCTCAGGGGAGCGGCGGCCGGGCAGCGCAGAGATGATCGCGCCCGCACCGAGCAGATCCTCGATCGCCGGCCGGAGTTCGCCGTCCCGGCGCTCGCCTCCGGCGACCACGCCGATCGGTCCGCCAACACGCGCCGCCGCAGCGGCCACCGCGTCCGCATTGCGAAGGCAACCTGCGAAAACGGTCGCGCCCGTCGCGGAAGCCTCGGCGCACAGCGTCGCACCGTTCGGCGACGGCAACCCCAGCCGGACGGCGGTGATGCTGCGCAGCGACGACGGGCTCAAGGACCAGCGATCGAGACTGCGCGGCCCGGCCAGCACCGCTCCGCCGGGGACCTGTACGTCGTGCGAGCGCAGGGGCAGCACCCGAGCCCCACGACTGGTGGCGATGTCCACGGCGCTGGAGAACGAGAGCACGTCGACGACCACCAGAACAGGGAACTCCGACATCGCCCGCAAGCCAGTCAAACCCCAGTCCACGTGCACATCGACGCAGGTCATGCCCGAGAGGCTATCCAGGCACGCAACCGGAGCCCCACCCAACCGCACCTCAGGGGACCGTGACGCAAATCAGCCACAAGAAACCCCCAAAACGCAAGATCACCCCCCAAACGCAACCACCACTGTGATTCGCGGAGAGGCGGATCTGTCAGACTGCCGACGTGCGCGTCTACATCGGCTCCGACCACGCCGGATACGAACTCAAGAACCACCTCGTCAAGTGGCTGGCCGACAAGGGTCACGAAGTGACCGACATCGGCCCCGCGGAATACGACGCCCTGGACGACTACCCGCCGTTCTGCGTCGAGACCGCCCGCCGCGTCGTCGCCGACGAGGGCAGCCTCGGGCTGGTCCTCGGCGGTTCGGGCAACGGCGAGCAGATCGCCGCGAACAAGGTCCCCGGCGCCCGCGCCGCGCTGGCCTGGAGCGTCGAGACTGCCAAGCTCGCCCGTCAGCACAACAACGCGCTGCTGGCCGGCGTCGGTGCGCGGATGCACACCGTCGAGGAGGCCGAGCAGATCGTCGAGGCGTTCCTGACCACGGAGTTCGAGGGCGGCCGCCACCAGCGGCGCATCGACCTGCTCTCCGACTACGAGAAGACCGGCCAGCCCCCGGCTCTGCCCGGCAACTGACCGATGGCACCAGCACGCCGCGCAGTGCTGACACCCCTGGTGGCGGTGACAGCGACGGTGGTCGGCGTGCTGGTGCTCTTCTTCGGGCAGCAAGCGCTCTCGCCCAAGCTCGTGGCGGCGCTCTGCCCCGCGCCGGACTGCGTGCTCGGCGTCGGCCTGTGGCTGACCGCCGGAGCAGTCCTCGCGCCGCTCGTCTCCCTGGTCGCCGGATTCGCGTTCCCGCGCCGCGACCGACCGATCCTCCGAGGCCTGCACATCGCCCTGTGGTGCGTGGGCGCCTACCTCGTCGAGTCCCTCGCGCTGTGGCTCATCGTCTGAGAAGCCTGCTCGCGCGGCGGAACCTCGGACGACGCAGGTCCGCTTTCGGCACATCGAGGTAGAGATCGGAGGCAGGTTCTGGGAACCGGTCTCGTGCGGGGAGCGGAACCAGGACCGACGACATGCTCCGAGGACGTTCGAATGCCCGAAGGCCACACGCTGCACCGGCTCGCCGGAGTGCACGACGAGCTGTTCGCAGGCACGGAGGTTCAGGTGGCCAGTCCGCAGGGACGCTTCGCCACGAGCGCTTCGCTGCTCGACGGCACCGTGCTGGAGCGCGCTGAGGCGCACGGCAAGCACCTGTTCCACCACTACGGCCCCGACCGGATCGTGCACGTGCACCTCGGGCTGTACGGGACGTTCAGCGAGTCCGAGCTGCCGGTGACCGAACCGCGCGGCCAGGTGCGGATGCGCATCGTCGGCAAGACGCACTGGACGGACCTGCGCGGCCCGACCGCCTGCGAGCTGCTCACCGGTGATGAGGTCGAGGCGGTGCGAGCCCGGCTCGGCCCGGATCCGCTGCGCTCGGACGCCGACCCGGAGCGCGCGTGGTCGAAGATCTCCCGGTCCCGCACGAGCATCGCGGCGCTGCTGCTGGACCAGAAGGTGCTGGCCGGGGTCGGCAACGTCTACCGGGCCGAAGTGCTGTTCCGGCACGGCATCCAGCCCTACACGCCGGGCCGCGCGCTCGCCCGCGAGCAGTGGGACCTGATCTGGGCGGACCTGGTCGAGCTGATGGCCGACGGGGTCCGGGTGGGGCGCATCGACACCGTGCGACCCGAGCACATGCCCGAGGTCACCGGCCGGGCTCCGCGCCAGGACCGCCACGGCGGTGAGGTCTACGTCTACCGTCGAGCGGCGATGCCCTGCCTGCTCTGCGGCACGCCCATCGCCATGGCGGACCTCTCCGGCCGCAAGCTCTACTGGTGCCCCACCTGCCAACCCGAGTAACCCGACACACCAGCGCGTGTCGGACCCCGACACACCAACACCTGTGGACAGGTCCGGGGTCCTGTGGAGAACTCCCGCAATTTCAATGGAAATCGGACCTCCGATTTCCATTGAAATTGCGTCGGAACCCCCTCGGCCCCGGAACACCGGCTGGTCGGGGCAGGTGGGGTCGGTCCGTGCTCCTCGGCGTGTCGGGTGCAGTTTCAATTGAAACTGTGATCACTCGTGCCTGGGATCTGCAGTTTCAATTGAAACTGTGGTCGGGCTGAACCGGATCGGGTGTACCGGTGGTGGGTCAGAAGTCGAAGTCGCCGAAGTCTCCGAAGCCTCCGAAGTCGCCTCCGGGGTCGCCGCCGAAGTCGGCTCCGGGGTCTGCTCCGGGGTCGCCGAAGTCGCCGGCTGCGTCGCCCGGGTTGTCGGCGGCCATGCCGTCCTGGAAGCCGTCCGCGTAGGCCGCTTCGGCCGGGACTCCGGACATCCCGCTGAGCAGGGCGCTCATCAGGACGAACGAGCCCACGCCCCAGGCGCCCGCGACCAGCGCGGGCTTCCACCACGGCTCGCTGTACCAGCCCTGCGGCACCGGGCGGCCTGCGACGGTTCCGCCGGGGTAGTAGTGGGGCGTCTGCTCGCTCGGGTCCGGCGAGGCCATTTGCTGGCGGCCTTCGACCTCGACCTCGCGGCGTTCGGTGACCTTGCCCGCGCCGCTCTGACCGGCCAGGTCGGGCAGCTCGGGACCCGGGTCCATGTCCATGGCGATCCGCGCTGCACGCACGTAGTAGAGCCC
Organism: Saccharopolyspora oryzae; assembly: GCF_027853915.1. Lineage (GTDB taxonomy): Bacteria > Actinomycetota > Actinomycetes > Mycobacteriales > Pseudonocardiaceae > Saccharopolyspora > Saccharopolyspora oryzae. Next base: position 59,200 of record NZ_JAQGLA010000019.1, on the reverse strand, counting down.
TTCGAGGGCGGACTCGGTGGTCAGCCGGGCCTGCTGTTCAGTGGTGGCCTGCTCCAGCTGCGAGACCGCGGCGGCGTGCCGCTCGGCGGCGTCGGCCAGCGCCTGCTTGGCGGCTTCGGTGGTGCCGATCAGGTTCAGCACCTGGCCGCCCAGCCGTTCCACCCAGCGACGTGCTTCGGCCTTGGCGTCCGCCAGCTGCTTCTGCTGGTGTTCCACGGCTTTCTTGCGCGACCACCAGACGGCGGCGCCGATCGCCACGAGCGCGATCACGATGATCAAGACGGCGGTGGACACCCAAGACCTCCCGAAGCGGACGAATCCGTCCTCATCGACAGTACCTGGATATCGCACGAACGGGTGGTCAGAAGCCTTCCTGGCAGTGCGGTGCGAAGTCGGTCGCGAACGCCCGCGAGGCGGCGAGCAGCGCCCCCGGCTCGCGCTCGACGACCCGCCCGGTGCGCGCCAGCGCGGCCAGCGTGGTGCCGCCCAGGTAGGCGGCAGCCAGGGCTGCGACGTCCAGCGAGATCTCCCCGGCGTTCTCGGTGCGGGTGGCGGTGGCGGATCCCGCGCCGTCGGCGCGCAGCCGCCAGCGGCCCTCGTTCCACGGGCAGAAGCGGTCGGTGACGTCGAAGACCACGTCGACCGGGGCGGCGTAGCGGCGGGCCATCAGCGCGCGATCCAGGTCGACCAGCCGCACCCACAACCCGTCGAGCACTTCGCGGTCGACGGCGCGCGGGTTGACCAGCATGCCCAGTACCGGCTCGTCGATCGCGGCCTTGCGCCAGACCACCTCGGCGACCAGGTCGATGTCCAGCAGGTACCGCCACAGCGCGGCGTAGGCCTGCGGCGTCGCGGCCACGAGTTCGGCCACGTGCAGTTGGTAGGCGGGCCCGCGGCTCGTCCACTCCCGCTTGGGCCGGTAGATCGCGTATCCGTCGGGGTGCACCGCGAACCGGGGAGCGCTGACGTCGCCGCGCGCATTGGGGCTGTCGAGGACGCGGGCTTCCCAGGAGCCGTCGCTCCGGGACAGCCAACCGGGGTTGGCCGCCGCGACGGCCGGGTAGAGGGAGCGTGCGAACTCCAGCGCCTGCTCCCGGCCGACTTCGCGGACCCTCCGGCCGTCGACCTCCACAGTGGACAGGAAAGCGGCGCCGCGCGGAACTGCCAGGTGGCTCTCGAAACTGGCCAGCCCGTACCCGAAACGGCCGTAGATGCCGGCTTCCGACGCGTACAGCGCCGCGACCGGCATGCCGTCGTCGTGCAGCGCGCCGAGCTGTTCGCGCATCAGGGAGGTCAGCACGCCGCGTCGCCGATGTCCGGGCTTGACGCCCACCGCCGTGATCGCCGCGAGCGGGCACTGCGCCGGTCCTGGCACGGTGATCTCCTGCTCGAGCCGTCCGGCCGCGCCGATCATCTCGTCGCCGTCGAAGACGCCGTGCGCGAATTCCGCGCGGAACACGTCCTCGTACGCCTCGCTCGAGGCTGCCAGCGAATCGTCGAGGAACGCCGCGGAGAACACGCCGAAGAAGTCGTCGTACTCGTCTGCCCGGAGACCGCGCGCGCTCAGCTCACCCATGTGGCCTTGATACCGAGCGAGCCACCCCGGCGCGACCCAATTCCCCCGCACGGCCGCAGCCGGGCAGTCCCCGCCGACGCGCGTCGGCGGGGACCGGGGATCAGGCGCCCAGCGGGACTTCGGTGACCTTCTCCCACTCGGGGCTCGAGTGGTCGCGGTCGAGCTTGACCAGCGTCAGCGACGGGATCTTCGCCGTGGTCGGCTCCACCACGGTGCCGCTGAGCGTGGCCACGGCGAAGATCGCCGGGCCGTCGGTGGTGGAGTGGGCGAGGCTGACGTGCTTGTCGACGTCCTCGGGTTCCGGCGGCACCGCCGATTCGCCGAGCACGTCGGCCAGCGCTTCGCGCACCGCGTTGCGCAGCTCGATGACCGTCGACTGCGGTTCGGCCGGCAGCGACAGCGATTCGGGCTGCACCACGGCGTGGTGGAAGGCCAGGGTGAGCGGCAGCACCGCCTCGAGCCGCTTGCGGGTGGCCGCGACCAGCGGTTCGATCCGCGTCTCGTCGATCTCGTCGGTGAACCCGATCTCCTGGATCAGGATGTGCATCCACTCCAGCGGGACCAGGTCGAAGCCCGGCAGGTCGCGCAGCGCGTACTGGTAGTCGTTCACCAGCTTGCGCAGCCCGGGTTGGTCTGCCAGCGGCAGCAGCCAGGCGTAGCCGGTGCGCCCGGCGCGCCAGCCCGGACGCCAGCGGTCGTGGTTGCGGACCTGGTCGACGTGCGGCATATCGGTCACCCCTCACATCCTGCCCGGAGCTTTCCGGCAGCGGGGCGCTCTTGACCTATCTCACGGTCTCGGCCGCTTCGCGGTCGCCTGTTCGGGGCGGTTCGCTGGGGCGGTCGAGGCTGGCCGCGGCATCGGCGTCGCGCACCCGCAGAGCCAGCAGGATACCCAGCACGGCGAAGACCGCGGAGACCAGGAACGCCCCGTGGTAGGCACCCAGCTCGACCTCGGCGAACGAGGTGGTCTGGTCCATCGTGGACCGGCCGTGCTCGGTGAGCACCACCAGCACGGTGGCGACGATGGCGGTGCCGAGGGCGGTGGCGACCTGCCGGCTGACGTTGAACAGCGAGCTCGCTTGCCCCATGGCCGGCCCGGAGATGCTCGCGAAGGTCGCCGTCTGCACCGGGGTCATCAGCAGCCCCATCGCCACGCCCTGCACCGCGAGCAGCCCGACGAGGAAGCCCAGCGGGGTGGTCAGCCCCTGCAGCTGCAGCCCGGCGCAGATCGCCAGCTGGACCGCGTACCCGGCCAGGATCAGCCGCTTCGGTCCGATCCGGCCGTAGACCCGGCTGACGACCTGGGTGGTCAGCAGCATGGCCACGGCCTGCGGCATGAGCACCAGCCCGGCGTACATCGGCGACACGCCGCGCAGGTTCTGCAGGTACAGCGGCAGCAGGAAGAGGATGCCGAACATCGACCCGGTCTGGCAGAGCAGCAGCAGGTTGCCGGTGCCGAACATCCGGTCGGTCAGCAGCCGCAGGTCGAGCATCGGTTCGCGAACGGTCAGCTCCCGCCAGATCAACCCGGCGATGAGCAACCCCGAGATCAGCAGGCTCGCCCAGACCGGGACGGCACCCCAACCGAGCTGGGCCCCTTGTTCGAGCCCGTACAGCAGCGTCGCCAACCCGACGCCGGCGAGCAGGAAGCCGGGGAAGTCGAACCGCCCGGGATCGCGGCGCTCCTCCTCCCGCAGGTAGAGCACGGTGAACAGCAGTGCGAGCGCCCCGACGGGCACGTTGATGAAGAACACCCACCGCCAGCTGGCGTACTCGACGAGCACACCCCCGAGAACCGGCCCGAGCATCGGAGCAACGGTGATCGGAATCGACAGCACGGCCCCGGCCTTCGCCCGCTCGTTGGCGGGGAAAGCCCGGAACAGCATGGCCTGCCCGACGGGCACCAACATCCCGCCACCAACGCCCTGCAGCACCCGAGCAGCGATGAGCATCCACAACTCACCGGACACCCCGCACAACACGGAGGCGAAGGTGAAGATGATCACGGCAGCCTGAAACGTCCGCTTGCTCCCGAACCGATCGGCGATCCAACCGGAAGAAGGGATGAACACGGCCAAACTGATCATGTACCCGGTAAGCACCCACTGGAGCGCAGCCGGATCCACCTGGAACTCCCGCCCCAACGTGGCGAGCGCCACGTTCAAGATCGTGACGTCCAGGATCTGCATGATCAAAGCCAGCACGAAGGTGATCCCAACGAGCCACTTGTACTCAAGCCGCCGCACAAAACCCCCAAGCAGAAGAGATCAAAAACCAAAGCCCCAACAGCACCCCGAACCCCACCAGCTTGACCCAACCCCCCGACACTCCCCAAAACATTTTCAACCCAAACCAACCCCCAAAGATCAAAAACTCACCCCGGAGCCCGAACCCAACGACAACCGAGGGCAAAGCTCGAGACCAAGGCCGACGACGAGCAGCCGAACGACGAGGAGGCCAACGACAACGGAGACGGGTCAAAAAGTGGTGACCCACGGCGCGCTGGTGAAAACCCAGGTCGGGAACGCTCCGAATCGCAAGGAGCAAACAAAAAAGAAACCCCCGCACCGTGGGGGTGTGGGGGGCTCGGCCCCCCACAGCAATGGCGAAGAGCAAAGGCCGATACATCGGCACACTGCACCCAAGCTCGGAGCGGGCGACGGGAATCGAACCCGCGTAGCCAGTTTGGAAGACTGGGGCTCTACCATTGAGCTACGCCCGCGTGCTGGTTTCGCTTGTTCCTCCGGGCGGTTCCCGGTGGCTTCGGCGACCTTGCGTGCCACAGCTTAGCGGGTCGCGATAGGCTCTTCGCAACGCACCCGGGGTTCTCGGGTGCGTCGCACGTCGGACGGGGTGTGGCGCAGTTTGGTAGCGCACTCGCTTTGGGTGCGAGGGGTCGTGGGTTCAAATCCCGCCACCCCGACGTCGCGGCCGGTCGCTCGCTTCTCGCGGGCGGCCGGTTTTTTGCTTTTCGGGCGGGTTTTGCCGGTGATCTGGGTCGCAGTCGTGAGTGACGCTTGGTAACGGCCGGGCGAGGGGCGCCGATTTCCCGGTCATGCGCGAGGGGATTCCGGGGTTGCGCGTGCACTTGCCCGCGGTGGTGGTGTGCGTGGTGCTGGGTGCCGCGTTGGCGCTGCTGGTCGTGGTGTCGTTCGTCGTTCCGGGTCCGCAGGGCGTGGCTGAGCTGACGCCTGCGGACGGGATCGTCACGGCTGTCACGCCCACCGAGTTGAGCGCCGCGGTCGGTTCGATGTTCAGCGGTCGGTGATGTCGACCGCGGTGGTCGAGGTGGGGCGGACCGCCGTTTTGCCGCAGCTGTTGGGGCGGGGCGGGTCGAGTTCGCGGGTGTGCACGGTCACCTGCCAGCGGCGGCCGTCCTGGTGGGCCACTTCGACCTGGTCGGCGGTGCTGCCGGTGATGCGCAGCGCGTCGGTGAGGTGTTCGCCGAGGTGTTCGCGGACGGCGAGTTCGGCGGTTTGTCCGGCGCGGTCCCAGGTCGATCGGCCGCGGCAGTGCTCGAGGGCGACTTTCCCGGAGGCGGCCGCGGACAGGACTGCTTCGACGGCGTGGGCGGTGAGCCGTCCGTAGGTGTATCCGCTGGGCAGCAGCACTGCGGCGGGGGCGAAGCGGTGTCCGCCGGTGTGCGAGGTTTCCCAGATCGCGTTCTCGTGGCGTCCGGCCAGGTCGGTGATCAGCTCGCGGCCGAGGAGCGCGCAGCACCGGTCGCGGCGGCCGTTGGTGCAGATCAGGAGCAGGGGGTCGGCGGCCGGTCGTCCCCAGTCGTCGTGGTGTCCGGCGGCGATGCGCTCGAAGTCGAGGTCGAGCAGTTCGGCCGGGTCGTCGGTGGTGTGCTCGCGCAGCCAGCCGGTGCCGGGTTCGGTGTTGGCGAGCAGGACGTGCCGGGTGGCGTCGCCGGGGGTGTCCGCGTGGCGTCCGGGGCGGCGGATCAGCTGAACCCGCACGCCGTGCTCGCCCGCTTTCGCCTCCAGCGCCCGGCCGAGGTCCGGGTCCAGGTGGCTCTGCACCAGCGCGTTGTGCCCCCACGGCCCGCGCTGCTCCAGGCACAGCCAGCCGCGCGCGACCGCGGCGGTCCCGGTCAGCGGTTCGGCGAGACCGGTGGACAGCGCCGCGCAGGTGGCGTGATCGGCGGTGGTGTGCTGCACGATTCCACTCAAGCACGGATGGCGGCTCGGCGTTAGGTGAGGCTGCCCAACTTCGCTTCTCGCAACCCCGGCCCGTGGCTCCGGGCGGGAAGCAATAGACTCGGAGGTCAGCCCGGCATTGGACGTGGTGTTGCACCGCGCCCGCTGGTAGCGCCGGGAATCAAAGCACGTTCGCACTAGGAGACCACGTGAAGAGCACCGTCGAGCACCTGAGCCCGACGCGCGTCCGGATCAACGTCGAGGTGCCGTTCGACGAGCTCAAGCCGGACTTCGATCGCGCGTACAAGGCACTTTCCCAGCAGGTTCGCATCCCCGGCTTCCGCCCGGGCAAGGTTCCGGCGCGGGTGCTGGAGAGCCGCATCGGCCGCGCCCCCGTGCTCGACGAGGTCGTCAACGAGGCGGTTCCGGCCAAGTACCTGGAAGCGGTCAACAGCAGCGAGGTGCGCACCCTCGGTCGCCCGGACATCGAGGTGACCAAGATCGAGGACGGCGCCGAGATCGCGTTCACCGCTGAGGTCGACGTCCGCCCCGAGATCACCGTGCCCGCCTTCGGCGAGCTCGCGGTGAGCGTGGACGACGTCGAGGTCACCGAGGACGAGGTGACCGAGCAGCTGGACTCGCTGCGCGCTCGCTTCGGCACCCTCGCCGGCGTCGACCGGGCCGCGCAGGAGGGCGACTTCGTCAGCATCGACCTGTCGGCCACCGTCGACGGCGAGGACGTCGAGGACGCCAAGACCAGCGGTCTGTCCTACGAGATCGGCTCCGGTCAGCTGATCGAGGGCATCGACGACGCGCTGGTCGGCGCGAGCGAGGGCGACACCAAGACCTTCACCACCAACCTGGTCGCCGGCGAGTTCGCCGGCAAGGACGCCGAGGTGACGGTCAAGCTGAACTCCGTCAAGGAGCGCCAGCTGCCCGAGGCCGACGACGAGTTCGCCCAGATGGCCAGCGAGTTCGACACCGCTGAGGAGCTCATCGCCGACCTGCGCGAGCGCATGGGCAAGGTCAAGAAGATGCAGCAGGGCATGCAGGCCCGGGACAAGGTCCTGGACGCGCTGCTGGAGACCGTCGAGGTGCCGCTGCCGGAGAAGGTCGTCGAGTCCGAGGTCGAGGCGCGCCAGCACGACGCGGTGCACCCGTTCGACCACGACGAGAAGCGCCTCGAGGAGTGGCTCGAGCAGCAGGGCAAGACCCGCGAGCAGTTCGACGCGGAGACCCGCGAGGAAGCCGAGAAGGCGGTCCGGACCCAGCTGATCCTGGACACCATCGCCGACGAAGAGGGCGTCTCGGTCTCCGACGAGGAGCTGACCCAGCGGATCATCTACCAGGCGCAGCGCTACGGCGTGAGCCCGGACCAGTTCGTCCAGCAGGCCCAGCAGTCGGGTCAGCTCGGCGCGCTGTTCGCCGACGTGCGGCGCAGCAAGGCGCTGTTCTCGGTGGTGCGCCAGGCCAAGGTCACCGACTCCGAGGGCAACGAGCTGGACATGGACGAGCTGTTCGGTCCGCAGCAGGACGAGGAGAGCGCCGAGGCCGAGAAGGCGGAGTGACCCGTCTCTCGCTCGACAACTCGATAAACATGCTCTAAGCGAACGTGGGCGGTACTGGGAAGCTGGTGCCGCCCACTTTCGTTAGGGTCGGTTGTAGCGGATCACCCGAGAGGGAAGCAGGGCCGTCGAAGTCGCCCGCCGACCAGCTCGGTCCACTGTGGAAGCGGACCGGAAGCGGCGCGAGTGACCGGAGTGGCCCACGAGTAAGAGCCCAATGTGGGAGAAGGCAGGGGAGACGTGACGCAGCACCTGACTCCGGCGTCCGACGCGCAGGCGCCGTCCATGCGGACGGGTACCAACGGACTCTCGCTCAACGACTCGGTTTACGAGCGGCTGCTGCGGGAGCGCATCATCGTCCTCGGCTCCCAGGTCGAGGACTCGATCTCGAACCAGATCTGCTCGCAGCTGCTGCTGCTGGCGGCCGAGGACCCGGATCGCGACATCTCGCTGTACATCAACTCGCCGGGCGGTTCGGTGACGGCGGGCATGGCGATCTACGACACCATGCAGCTGATCAAGCCGGACGTGGCGACCGTGGCGATGGGCATGGCGGCCTCGATGGGGCAGTTCCTGCTGTCCGCGGGCGCCAAGGGCAAGCGGTTCGCGCTGCCGCACGCGCGGATCATGATGCACCAGCCGTCGGCCGGTCTCGGCGGTACGGCTTCGGACATCGAGATCCAGGCCAAGATGTTCTCCAGGCACAAGAAGGAGATGGCCGAGCTGATCGCGGACCAGACCGGTCAGACCGTGGAGCGGATCACCCAGGACTCCGACCGCGACCGGTGGTTCACCGCGGAGGAGGCCCGCGAGTACGGGTTCGTGGACCACGTGGCGAGTGCCGCGAACCTGCCGCGCAGCTGACCATCCCGCCCGGACCTAGCAACTGAGGAGTCACCCGCCGTGAACCCTTACCAGTCCCTGCAGTCCCGGTACGTGCTGCCCTCGTTCGTCGAGCGCACCGCGTACGGGGTCAAGGAGTCGAACCCGTACAACAAGCTGTTCGAGGAGCGCATCGTGTTCCTCGGCGTCCAGGTCGACGACGCCTCCGCCAACGACGTGATGGCGCAGCTGCTCTTCCTGGAGTCGGACGACCCGGACCGCGAGATCCAGATGTACATCAACTCTCCGGGCGGCTCGTTCACCGCGATGATGGCCATCTACGACACCATCCAGTACGTACGTCCCGACGTGCGCACGATCTGCCTCGGGCAGGCGGCGTCGGCGGCGGCGGTGCTGCTGGCGGCGGGCACCAAGGGCAAGCGCCAGGCGCTGCCGAACTCGCGGGTGCTGATCCACCAGCCGTCCGTGGAGGGCATCTACGGCCAGGTCTCGGACCTCGAGATCCAGGCCGCCGAGGTCCAGCGCATGCGCGACCTGATGGAGTCGACGCTGGCCAAGCACACCAGCCGCTCGCAGGAGCAGGTCCGCCAGGACGTCGACCGCGACAAGATCCTGACCGCGGAGCAGTCCGTGGAGTACGGGATCATCGACGAGGTCGTCCCGTACCGCAAGCTCTCGGAGCAGAAGGCGTAAGGCCTGATTTCCAGGGGCTGCGAGTACAGCTGGTCAGGGGCCGTCTCAGCCGGGCCGGGTGTCCGGGTGAGGCGGCCCCTGCGGGCCTGCGGCGGGGTGCATCGCCCCGTCGCGGGTCGATCACCCGGGTGGCGTCGGGGCACGAGCACGACTGGGGACGCAGCGGCGCGAGTCGTGCGTCACATCGCGTTTCCGCCGGTAGCGGCCGTGCCGTCCGGCAGGTATCAACCCATGGGTGGTCGTGCACGCCGGCTTCGGCCGGGCGTGCGCTGCGGCGCATTCAGCAGTCGGAGAAAACAGCTGCTGCGGCCGGTGGGAACGCGTAGCCTCCCGGCAACGCGGTCGGGCGGCACGCCCGGCAGCGGGGATCACGACACGCCGAGCGCTGTGCTGGTCACATCACGCTTGGCCATGGCGGACACTGTGAGTCTCCCCGAACTCGGGGAACGCCAGGTACCGTCGGAAGCACATACGGTCAGGCGCGCTACCGGACGGCGCGCCGGAGGGGACGGGGTCAGCGGTCATGGCACGTATCGGTGACGGCGGCGACCTGCTGAAGTGCTCCTTCTGCGGGAAGAGCCAGAAGCAGGTGAAGAAACTCATCGCCGGCCCCGGCGTGTACATCTGCGATGAGTGCATCGATCTCTGCAACGAGATCATCGAGGAGGAGCTGGCCGAGGCCGGTGAGGTCAAGCTCGACGAGCTGCCCAAGCCGGCGGAGATCCACGAGTTCCTCGACCAGTACGTCATCGGGCAGGACCCGGCGAAGCGGAACCTGTCGGTCGCGGTCTACAACCACTACAAGCGCATCCAGGCCGGTGAGCGCCGGGAGAGCCGTGGTGAAGAGGCCGTCGAGCTGGCCAAGTCGAACATCCTGATGCTCGGCCCGACCGGGTGCGGCAAGACCTACCTCGCGCAGACGCTGGCGAAGATGCTGAACGTCCCGTTCGCGATCGCCGACGCCACCGCGCTGACCGAGGCCGGGTACGTGGGCGAGGACGTCGAGAACATCCTGCTCAAGCTGATCCAGGCGGCCGACTACGACGTCAAGCGCGCCGAGACCGGCATCATCTACATCGACGAGGTCGACAAGATCGCCCGCAAGAGCGAGAACCCGTCGATCACCCGCGACGTCTCCGGCGAGGGCGTGCAGCAGGCCCTGCTGAAGATCCTGGAGGGCACCACCGCCAGCGTGCCCCCGCAGGGCGGCCGCAAGCACCCGCACCAGGAGTTCATCCAGATCGACACCACGAACGTGCTGTTCATCGTGGCGGGCGCGTTCGCCGGGCTGGAGAAGATCGTCGAGGAGCGGGTCGGCAAGCACAGCGTCGGGTTCGGCGCGGAGCTGCGCTCCAAGGCCGAGATCGACACCACCGACCACTTCTCCGACGTGATGCCCGAGGACCTGATCAAGTACGGCTTGATCCCGGAGTTCATCGGCCGGCTGCCCACGGTGGCCAGCGTGACGAACCTGGACAAGGCGTCGCTGGTGCAGATCCTGACCGAGCCGCGCAACGCCCTGGTGAAGCAGTACAAGCGGTTGTTCGAGATGGACAACGTGGAGCTGGAGTTCACCAAGACGGCGCTGGAGGCGATCGCCGACCAGGCGATCCTGCGCGGCACGGGTGCCCGCGGTCTGCGCGCGATCCTGGAAGAGGTCCTGCTCCCGGTGATGTACGACATCCCGAGCCGGTCGGACGTCGCCAAGGTCGTGATCACCGAGCAGACGGTCCGGGAGAACGTGAACCCAACGATCGTGGCACGCCAGGCAACGCGTCGAGAGCGCCGCGAGAAGTCGGCCTGACCCGGCCCGTTTCTGCGCTTCCGGCGCGGAACTTGCTGCAGGCCAGCGGTTTTCGAGTTCGTGTCGTTGAAACGTCCAAGCCCGCGACGGCTTCCCGTCGCGGGCTGTTTCACGTTTGCCCCCGGGCGTCTCCGCTGCGGACCGCGGCGGGTTAGATGATCCTTGGGTACAGACCAGATCATCTCTCCGGGGAGCGGCTGCCATGAGCGAGATGCACGTCCTGCTGATTCACGGGATGACGGGATCCGGCCCTTGGCACTGGCAGCAGTGGCTCGCCGGTCAGCTCCGCGAGCAAGACGTCGACGTCGAACTGCCCCCGTTCCCCGGTCCGGACCGGCCGGTGCTGGCGGACTGGCTGCCGGTGCTGCGCGAGCGGCTGGAGGCAGTGCCGAAGGAAGCCGAACTCGTGGTGGCGGCCCACTCCTGCGGTGTGGCGTTGTGGCTGCACCACGCGGCGACCATCGAGGGGCGTTCTCGGCGCGCGGACCGGGTGCTCCTGGTGGCCCCGCCGGCCCCTGACTGGCAGCACCCGGACGCCCAGGACATCGCGCCGTACCCGACGGACTCGTCGGCGCTGCGCCGCGCAGCGGGCATCACGCGGCTGGTGGTCGGCACCGGTGACCCGTACCTGTCGATGTACCAGGCCCACGGCCTCGCGGAAGCCCTCCAGGTGGAGATGGACGTGATACTGGACGGCGAACACCTCAACACCGACGCCGGCTACGGTCCCTGGCCGGCGATCCTGCGCTGGACCCTCTACGGCACGGTGCCCCTCAACGACCGCTTCGGAGCCGACACCTACACCGCGGAACCGAGGAAGCTCCGCTTGGCGTGAGGTTCCAGTGAGGCTTTTCCATCCGCGTTTTGCGTGGCGGTGCGGGTGGCGGAACCTCAGCGCCCGCTTGGACTGCGGGTGCCAACCCTTATGTATGCCAATACACGGCGGGTTGGCCGTCCTCGCCAGGCGAACGCTGAGAACCCGCGGCGGTGCGAGTTGCGAGGGTGGGTTATGCGCCTGCGGCGCATGCGACCCTCGCAGCGCGGTGCCGGACGTGCTTCGCGGTCGCAGCCCGAACAGGATGGAAAAGCCTCAGTGGGTGCTCCGACTTTCTTCGGCAGGTCCTGACCCGTGAGCACTTTCTGGTGCTCTGGCCCCGGAAAGTGCGCACGGGGTCTGACCAGGCACTACTTGGTGCCGGGGTTGGGAAGTTTCCCGCCGATGAAGTTCACCAGTTCGGGGAGGGCTTTTCGGTAGTAGCGGCTGTTGTGGCCGCCCGGCGTGGTGGAGGCGTAGTCGGGGTCGGCCAGCTGGATGAAGCGGCGGGTGCCCTCGATGAAGCGGTCCTCGGTGCCGCACCACACGCCCAGCGGCAGATCGCCGAGCGACTTGATGTGGCGCAGCGGGTCGATCGCCGCCCATTCCGCCTCGTTGCCGAACGCCTTGCGCTTGCGCATCTCCGGCCAGCTGGTGATCAGCGCCGGCGACACCACTGCGGCCGCCGACAGCGGGTCGCCCATCTCGCGCCTGCGCCGGGCGTAGAGCAGCGTGCCGAAGCCGCCCATCGAGATGCCCGCCGAGGCGAACGGCTGGTGACGGCTTCCCCCGAGGTTGCGCTCGGCCAGCCAGCGCGGCACCTCGCCGAGCAGCATCCACAGCGGATCGTCGTTCGGGCGCCGGTGCCAGTAGTTGTTCCCGCCGCCGTCCACCGCGAGGAACGCGAACGGCGGGATGCGGCGCGCTGCGACGGCGTCCGACAGCCAGTCCGGCAGGCCGAACACGGACTTGCGCGCATCGCCGAACCGGCCGTGCAGCATCAGGCACACCGGAAGTCCTTGGCGCGCAACGCCTTTCGGGAACATCAGGACGAAGTTGATGAAGCAGTTCCTGGCGTGCGAGTAGAGCCGCTCCACGGACACGTTCGACTCGGTGGACAACGCCACCGGCGTCTCGGGCGGTGCGGACCCGATCCGCCCGCCCACGCCCAGCCCGAGAGCGGCGACGCCGGTGATCCCGGCGGCGAGAACACTGCGGCGCGGCAGCAGGGGGCCCTGCGAATCGCGCATGCATCCCTCCCGTGGCGGTCTTGCTCTCCATCGTGCCAACGCCGGGCGCGCTCCGCCGCTAGTCCGTCATGTCGTTGGTCACGATGCGCTCGGCCCCGGTGTAGACGTTCATGGACTGTCCGCGCAGGAAGCCGATCAGGGTCATGCCCTGTTCATCGGCGAGGTCAGCGGCCAGGGACGACGGTGCGGAGACCGCGGCGAGCACCGGCACGCCCGCCATCGCGGCCTTCTGCACCAGCTCGAACGACGCGCGCCCGGACACCATCAGCACGCACCCGGACAGCGGCACGCGCTGCGCCAGCAACGCCCAGCCGAGCACCTTGTCGACCGCGTTGTGCCGCCCCACGTCCTCCCGCACGGCGAGCAGCTCGCCGTCGCCGCTGAACAGGCCGGCCGCGTGCAGGCCGCCGGTCGTGTCGAAGACGCGCTGGGCGGCGCGCAGCTGGTCGGGGAGGCCGATGAGGGTGTCCGCTGTCACGGTGAGCGGATCGGCGGCGGGGGAGTGGCGGGTGCTCAACCGGACCGAGTCGAGCGCGGCCTTGCCGCACACGCCGCACGACGACGTGGTGTAGAAGTTGCGGGTCACCGACGAGTCGGGCGGCTGCACGCCGGGGGCGAGCGCGATGTCCAGCACGTTGTAGGTGTTGCGCCCGTCCGGCCCGGGGCTGTCGCAGTAGCGCGCGGTGGCCAGCTGCTCGCGGTCGTGGATGACGCCTTCGGTCAGCAGGAACCCGTGCGCGAGCTCGACGTCGTGACCGGGCGTGCGCATGGTCACCGACAGCGGGCTGCCGTCCACGCGGATCTCCAGCGGCTCCTCGGCGGCGAGCGCGTCCGGTCTGCTCCTGGTGCCGTTGGCGGCGATCCTCAGCACCGGTCGGCGTACGGTGACGCGTCCCATCAGTCCCTCACTCACCCGTTCGCTCGGCGGAAGTCAACCCTCGTCGGACCGCCGTTCCACAAGTATCCTCGGCGCGCCGTGATCGACAGCACGTGGCCGGAGGCCTGATGGTCGCAGATCTGCTCTCTCCCACTCGCATCGTCGCGCCCGCGGACTGGAACCGCTGGCTGGTGCCGCCCGCTGCGCTGGCGGTGCACCTGGCCATCGGGCAGGTCTACGCCTGGAGCGTCTTCAAACCGCCGCTGGAGGACGCGCTCGGCCTCAACGGCACCTTGAGCGCGCTGCCGTTCCAGCTGGGGATCGTGATGCTCGGGTTGTCCGCCGCGCTGGGCGGGACGACGGTGGAGCGCCGCGGCCCGAGGTGGGCGATGGCGGTGGCCACCACCTGTTTCTCGCTGGGGTTCCTGATCTCGTCGGCGGGCGTCGCGCTCGGCCAGTACTGGCTGGTGGTGCTCGGCTACGGCTTCGTCGGCGGCATCGGGCTGGGCATCGGCTACATCTCCCCGGTGTCGACGCTGATCAAGTGGTTCCCGGACCGGCCGGGCATGGCCACCGGGATCGCGATCATGGGCTTCGGCGGTGGCGCGCTGATCGCCTCGCCGTGGTCGACGCAGATGCTGTCGTCCTTCGGCAGCGACCGGTCCGGCATCGCGCTGACCTTCCTGGTCCACGGCGTGGTCTACGCGGTGTTCATGTCGCTGGGCGTGCTGCTGATCCGGACGCCGCCGCCGGCCTGGAACCCGGGATCGAGCGCGCGACCGGTGTCGAAGCCGATGATCACCACCGCGAACGTGACGGCCCGCAACGCGGTGCGCACCCCGCAGTTCTGGCTGCTGTGGGTGGTCCTGTGCTGCAACGTCACCGCGGGCATCGGCATCCTGGAGAAGGCGGCGCCGATGATCAGCGGCTTCTTCGCGAACAGCTCGACGCCGGTGGTGGCCGGCGCGGCGGCCGGGTTCGTCGCGCTGCTGTCGCTGACCAACATGGCGGGCCGGTTCATCTGGTCGTCCACATCGGACGTCGTGGGGCGCAAGAACATCTACCGCGTCTACTTGGGCGGCGGTGTCCTGCTGTACTTGGGAATCCTGCTGGCGGGATCGTCCGGGATCCCGGTGTTCGTGCTGTGCGCGATGCTGATCCTGTCCTTCTACGGCGGTGGTTTCGCCACCATCCCGGCCTACCTGAAGGACCTGTTCGGCACCGCGCAGGTCGGTGCGATCCACGGCCGGTTGCTGACGGCGTGGTCGGCGGCCGGCGTGCTGGGACCGCTGATCGTCAACGCCATCGCCGACGCCCGCGAAGCGGCCGGTGCGACGGGTCCGGACCTGTACACGACCTCGCTGGTGATCATGATCGGTCTGCTGGTGGTCGGCTTCGCGGCCAACGAACTGGTCCGCCCGGTCAACCCGAAGTTCCACGAACCGGAGGTCCGATGAACCGCCGAGCAGTCCTGGCCGTGTCGTGGGTCTGGGTGACCGTTCCCTTCGCCTACGGCGTCTACGAGCTGGTCCAGAAGGTCGCGCAGCTGTTCACCGGGTGAGCGCCGCTCACCCGACGATGCGGCGGCGGACGTGGTCGGGGAACACCGCGGCCTTGCGGGCGAGGGTGTCGACGAATGCCGCGGTGAGCGGGTCGGGGCTGCTTCGGGTGTAGGCGGCCAAGGTGCGCTGGACCGGCGGGTCGGGCCGCAGGAGGGTGCCGCCGAACTGCTTCGGGATGATGTTCGCCGGCACCAGCGCCGGGCCGAGCCCGGCAGCGGCGAGCATCGGCGCCGCGGCGGTCTGCTCGGTGCGGACTGCCGCGCGCGCCTGGAATCCGGCTCTCGCGCAAGCTTGGTCCAGCACCTCGGCCAGGCCGTTCTCCGGGCTGTAGTGCACCCAGCCGCGGTCGGCGAGCAGCGGTAGTTCGACGTCCTTCGCGCCGTCGGCGAGCGGATCGTCCGGCGGCAGCACGACGACGAACTCCTCCACCCCCAGTTCGTGCACTGGACCGTCCCAATCGGACGGTGCAGGCCCGACCGCGATGTCGGCCTGCCCGGCGGCCATCGACGCCTCGAGCTCGGCGCCGTGCCGGTGCTCGAAGAGGTGGACGCGCACGCCGCCGTGATCCCGCCGCCACGCGCGCAGCGCCGGTGGCAGCACGCCGAGGCTCGCGGAGTAGACGGTGGCCAGCTGCAGCTCGCCGCACTCCAGCCCGGACGCCTGCCGAGCGGCCGACCGCGCCCGCTCGGCATCGGCGAGCGCGGCCCGCGCGTGCGGCAGCATCGCGCGGCCCATCGGCGTGAGCCGGACGGAGCGCGGCAGCCGTTCCAGCAGCGGCCCGCCCGCATCGCGCTCCAGTGCGCGCACCTGGTGCGACAGCGCGGGCTGGGTGACGTGCAGCAGCTCGGCGGCCCTGGTGAACGACCCGGTGTCGACCACGGTCACCAGGTACTCGAACTGCCGCAACGTTGCCATGAGCAGAATTTATCAGTGCCAGAAGAAACAAGCCTTGGACTTATCGATCGGCGCCGACGAGAGTTGACGGCATGAGCAATCCGGCGTCAACCCGAGCCCCGCTCGACCGCACCTCAGGGGACCGTGACGCAAACCAGCCACAAGAAACCCCGGAACGCGAGATCGACCCCGAACGCGACCACCACTGTGAATCGCGGAGAGGCGGGACTGCCCTGGTTGTTGGTGCGAATGGCGTTATTGGCCGCAACCTCGTCGATCACCTGGTCACGCTCCCGGACTGGGAGGTCGTCGGGGTGTCCAGGCGGGGTGGGCAGGACACCGACCGGGTCCGGTACCTGGCGGTGGACCTGTTGGACGCGGAGGACACCCGGGAGAAGCTGAGCGGGCTGACCGGTGTCACGCACCTCTTCTACGCGGCCTACCAGGACCGGCCGACCTGGGCCGAGCTGGTGCCGCCGAACATGGCGATGCTGACCAACGTCGTCGACGCGGTCGAGGCCGCTGCGCCCGGACTGCGCCACATCAGCCTCATGCAGGGATACAAGGTCTACGGCGCGCACCTCGGTCCGTTCAAGACGCCGGCGCGGGAGACCGACGCCCGTCCGATGCCGCCCGAGTTCATGGCTTCCCAGCAGGATTTCCTGGAGCAGCGCCAGCAGGGCAAGGCGTGGGCGTGGACCGCACTGCGCCCCTCGGTGGTGGCCGGTTTCGCGCTCGGCAACCCGATGAACCTGGCGCTGGTGATCGCGGTCTACGCGGCGATCTCCAAGGAGCTCGGCCTGCCGCTGCGGTTCCCCGGCAAGCCGGGTGCGTACGACTCGTTGCTGGAGATGACCGACGCGCGCCTGCTGGCCAAGGCGACGGTCTGGGCGGCGAACGCCGAGCAGGCGCAGAACCAGGCGTTCAACATCAACAACGGCGATCTGTTCCGCTGGCGGGAGATGTGGCCGAAGATCGCCGCGCACTTCGACCTGGCGGTCGGCGACCCGCTGCCGATGTCGCTGACCGACGTGATGGCCGACAAGGCGGAGCTGTGGCAGCGCATGGTCGCCGAGCACGACCTGGAACCGCTGTCCTACCAGGAGGTCTCGTCCTGGGGCTTCGGCGACTTCGTCTTCTCCTGGGACTACGACATGTTCGCCGACGGCTCCAAGGCCCGCCGCTTCGGCTTCCACGAATTCGTCGACACCGAAGCGATGTTCCAGGAGATCTTCGACGACCTCCGCAAGCGCCGGATCATCCCCTGACCGGAGTTGCCCACGCGCTCCTCGACGACCACCAACGGCAGTGCAGAAGTCGTGAGCACTTTGGGGCGCTATAACACCCCAAAGTACTCACGACACCGCAGCACACGCGGGGAGGCGCATCCCGGCTTCGCCGCTCGGATTCGGTTCTGAGCGGCGAAACCGGGATCGGGTCAGGCGCGTTCGAGGCGGATGATGACTGCCTTCGACACCGGGGTGTTGGACTTCTCCGCCACCGAGTTCAGCGGGACCAGGGGGTTGGCCTCCGGGTAGTAGGCCGCTGCGCAGCCCCGGGCCGTCGGGTAGGCGACGATGCGGAAGCGGTCCGCTCGGCGTTCCTCCAGGCCTTCCTCGCCCTGCCACTCGGAGATCACGTCGACCAGATCTCCCGCTGCGAAGCCGAGTTCCGCGATGTCGTCCGGGTGGACCAGGACCACTCGGCGGCCGTCCTCGACTCCTCGGTAGCGGTCGGACAGGCCGTAGATCGTGGTGTTGTACTGGTCGTGGCTGCGCAGGGTTTGCAGCAGCAGGCGTCCGGGCGGGACCTCGATGGGTTCCGGGACGTTCACCGAGAAGTTCGCCTTGCCCGTCGCGGTGGGGAAGGTCCGGCTGTCGCGCGGCGGGTGCGGCAGCACGAAGCCGTCCGGTTCGCGGACCTTGCGGTTGTAGTCGGTGCAACCCGGCACCACGTTCGCGATGTGGTCGCGGATCACGTCGTAGTCGCGCTCGAAGGACTCCCACTGCACCGGGTGCTCTGGGCCGAGCAGTTCGCGGGCCAGCCGGCAGATGATCGCCACCTCGGAGATCAGCTGGTCCGAGGCCGGGGCGAGCCGACCGCGCGAGCGGTGCACCACCGACATCGAGTCCTCGACGGTCACGAACTGCTCGCCGCCGGCCTGCACGTCGCGCTCGGTGCGGCCGAGCGTCGGCAGGATCAGCGCGGTGCGGCCCGGCGTCACGTGCGAGCGGTTGAGCTTGGTCGACACCTGCACCGTCAGGTCGCAGTCGCGCAGGGCCCGGATCGTGGCGTCGGTGTCCGGCGTCGCCGAGACGAAGTTGCCGCCCATCCCGATGAAGGCCTTGACCCGCCCGGACCGCATGGCGCGGATGGTGTCCACCGTGTCCAGACCGTGCTGCCGCGGCACCGGCACGCCGAACTCGGACTCCAGCGCGGCCAGGAACTTCTCCGGCATCTTCTCCCAGATGCCCATCGTGCGGTCGCCTTGCACGTTGGAGTGGCCGCGCACCGGGCACACGCCGGCGCCGGGCTTGCCGATCATCCCGCGCAGCAGCAGGAGGTTGACGATCTCGCGGATCGTCGCCACGCCCTGCTTGTGCTGGGTCAGGCCCATCGCCCAGCAGGCCACGGTGCGCTGCGAGCGGATCACCATCTCGGCGATCCGCTCGATCTGCTCCCGCTCCAACCCGGTGGCCAGCGCGGTGGCGTCCCAGTCGACCTCGGTGGCCTGCTCGGCGAACTCGTCGAAGCCGTGCGTCCAGCCGTCGACGAAGTCCCGGTCCACCGCGCCCGCCTTGAGCACCAGCGCGTTGAGCGCCTTGAACAGCGCCAGGTCGCCGCCGAGGCGGATCTGCGCGAACTCGTCGGCCAGCCGGGTGCCGTCACCGACCACGCCGCGCGCGTTCTGCGGGTTCTTGAACCGCATCAGCCCGGTCTCCGGCAGCGGGTTGACCGCGATGATCCGCCCGCCGCGCTTCTTGACCTTCTCCAGTGACGACAGCATCCGCGGGTGGTTGGTGCCCGGGTTCTGGCCCACCACCAGCACCAGATCGGCGTGCTCCACATCGGACAGCGACACCGAGCCCTTGCCGATGCCGATGGTCTCGGTCAGCGCCGACCCGGACGACTCGTGGCACATGTTCGAGCAGTCCGGCAGGTTGTTCGTGCCGAAGCTGCGCACCAGCAGCTGGTAGAGGAACGCGGCCTCGTTGCTGGTGCGGCCCGAGGTGTAGAACGCCGCCTCGTCCGGCGAGTCGAGCTCGCGCAGGCCGTCGGCGATCACCCGGAACGCCTCGGACCACTCGATCGGGCGGTAATGGGTGTCGCCGTCGCGCAGGATCATCGGGTGCGTGAGCCGCCCCTGCTGGCCCAGCCAGTAGTCGGTGCGCTCGGTCAGCTCGGCCACCGGGTGGCGGGCGAAGAACTCCGGCCCGACGCGCCGCGTGGTGGCCTCCTCGGCGACCGCCTTCGCGCCGTTCTCGCAGAACTCGGCGATCTTGCGCTTGTCGCCCTCCTCGGCGCGCGGGTCCGGCCACGCGCAGCCCGGGCAGTCGAAGCCGTCCCGCTGGTTGAGCAGCGGCAACGTGCGCGCCGTGCGGGCCACGCCCATCTGCTCCACGCTGCGCTGCAGCGAGACCAGCACTCCCTTGACCCCGGCCGCGGCGTGGCCGGGCTCGCCGACCCGGAGGCCGTTCTCGTCGATGTCCTGCTCAGGGGCTCCACGCGACATGCGCCTAGCCTGCGACACCGCGCGCGGCGAGGCAACGACCAGGGGTGTCGAGCTTCACCGCGGAGCCCGTCGCGGCCCGGGCGATGCCCGGGAAAACCGCTGAACAGGGCCTCGTAGAATCCACCCCGTGACACAGACCCATGCCGCTCAGCAACGTGAACTTCCGTCGTCCTGGAATCCAGCCGACGTAGAGGCCGAGCTGTACCAGCGCTGGGTAGACGCCGAGTACTTCACCGCCGACGCGAACAGCGACAAGCCGCCGTTCTCCATCGTCATCCCGCCGCCGAACGTCACCGGCAGCCTGCACATCGGGCACGCCTATGAGCACACCCAGATGGACATCCTCACCCGGCGCCGCCGGATGCAGGGCTACGAAGCGCTGTGGCTGCCGGGCATGGACCACGCCAGCATCGCGGTCCAGGCGCTGGTCGAGCGGCAGCTCCGCGACGAGGGCATCGACCACCGCGACCTCGGCCGGGAGGGCTTCCTGGACCGGGTGTGGCAGTGGAAGGAGAAGCACGGCGGCGCGATCCTGGACCAGATGAAGCGCCTCGGCGACAGCGTCGACTGGACGCGCGAGCGCTTCACCATGGACGAGGGCCTGTCCCGCGCGGTGCAGACGATCTTCAAGAAGCTCTACGACGACGGCCTGATCTACCGGGCCGAGCGCCTGGTGAACTGGTCGCCGGAGATGCGCTCGGCGATCAGCGACATCGAGGTGGAGCACAAGGAGATCGACGGCGAGCTCGTCTCCATGCGCTACGGCGACGGGGACAGCTCGATCGTGGTGGCCACCACCCGGATCGAGACGATGCTCGGCGACACCGCCGTCGTGGTGCACCCCGACGACGAGCGCTACAAGCACCTCATCGGCACCGAGATCGAGCTGCCGCTGACCGGGCGCAAGATCCCGATCCTGGCCGACGAGTACGTCGACAAGGAATTCGGTTCCGGCGCGATGAAGGTGACCCCGGCGCACGACCCGAACGACTTCGAGATCGGCAAGCGGCACGACCTGCCGATGCTGACGATCATGGACGAGCAGGGCCGCATCGCCCACACCGGCACGCAGTTCGACGGCATGGACCGCTTCGAAGCGCGGGTCGCCGTCCGCGAGGCCCTGCGCGAGCAGGACCGGATCGTCGAGGAGAAGCGCCCGTACCGGCACAGCGTCGGGCACAGCTCCCGGTCGAAGGAGCCGATCGAGCCGCGCCTGTCGCTGCAGTGGTTCGTCAAGGTCGGTCCGCTGGCCAAGGCGGCCGGTGACGCGGTCCGCGACGGCCAGGTGGCCATCCACCCGCCGGAGATGTCGAAGCGCTACTTCGACTGGGTCGACAACCTGCACGACTGGGCCATCTCGCGGCAGCTGTGGTGGGGCCACCGGATCCCGATCTGGTACGGCCCGAACGGCGAGGTCGTGTGCGTCGGGCCGGACGAGGAACCGCCGTCGGGCGAGGGCTGGCACCAGGACGAGGACGTGCTGGACACCTGGTTCTCCTCGGGCCTGTGGCCGTTCTCCACGATGGGCTGGCCGGACGACACCGCGGACCTGCGCAAGTTCTACCCGACCAGCGTGCTGGTCACCGGCTACGACATCCTCTTCTTCTGGGTCGCCCGGATGATGATGATGGGCCTGTACGCGATGGACGGCGTCGCGCCGTTCAAGACGATCGCGCTGCACGGCATGGTCCGCGACGCGCACGGCAAGAAGATGTCCAAGTCGGCGGGCAACACGGTGGACCCGCTGGAGTGGATGGACACCTACGGCACCGACGCGCTGCGCTTCACGCTGGCCCGCGGCGCCAACCCGGGCACCGACTCGCCGATCAGCGAGGAGTGGGTGGCGGCGTCCCGCAGCTTCTGCACGAAGCTGTTCAACGCCACCAAGTTCGCCATGATGAACGGCGCCAAGGTGCCGGAGCGGTTGGCCGACCGCGACGAGCTCACCGACGCCGACCGGTGGATCCTGGACCGCGCCGACCAGCTGGTGTCCGATGTGGACGCGCTGCTGGAGGACTTCCAGTTCGCCAAGGCCACCGAGGCGCTCTACCACTTCACCTGGGACGAGTTCTGCGACTGGTACCTGGAGCTGTCCAAGGTCCAGCTGGACGCCGGCGGCGACCGGGCGGAGCGGACCCGCGAGGTGCTCGGCCACGTCCTCGACGTGCTGCTGCGCCTGCTGCACCCGACGATCCCGTTCATCACCGAGACGCTGTGGACCGCGCTGACCGGCCGCGAGTCGGTGGTCATCGCGGAGTGGCCGCAGGCCGGCGGCGCGGCGGCCGACGAGGCGGCCGCGCAGCGGATCACCGCGGTGCAGAAGCTGATCACCGAGATCCGGCGCTTCCGGTCCGACCAGGGCCTGAAGCCGGGGCAGCGGGTGGCGGCCAAGCTCGGCGGCGTCGACGAGCTCGGCCTGTCCGACCACGTGCCCGCGGTGCGGTCGCTGGCCCGGATCACCGAGCCGGCCGACGGCTTCACCTCCTCGGCGTCCATCGAGGTCGGCCTGGCCGGCGGCAACGTGGCGGTGGAGCTGGACCTGTCCGGTGCGGTGGACATCGCCGCCGAGCGCAAGCGCCTGGAGAAGGACCTGGCGGCGGCCGAGAAGGAGCTGACCGGGACGGACAAGAAGCTGAACAACCCGGCGTTCCTGGACAAGGCCCCGGCCGAGGTGGTCGACAAGATCAAGGCCCGCCGCGAGACGGCGCAGATCGAGATCGACCGCATCAAGGGCCGCCTGGAGGCCCTCCCGCAGGCCTGATCGAGCGTTGTCCGAAGGGCGCCTCCGCGTGGTCGGAGGCGCCCTTCGCTTCGTCACGGGTTGGTGCCGGCGGCGACGAAGATCGGGATGGCGCAGCTGAGCCGGTCGGTCTCGGCTCGGCGGCACTGCTCGGCGGTCCACGCCTGCGCCTGGGCGTCGGTGAGCGCGCCGACCTCGCGGGCGGTTTCGGCCATACCGATCAGCAGCGGCAGGACGACGTCGTCGGTGAGCACGCCGATGTTGGCCTCGACGGTGACATCGCGAAAACCGCTGTCCAGCAACAGGTTCCGGTACTGCCGTGCGACGCGCGGGCTGGGGAGGGTGCTCGACCGGGCCTGCACCGCCGCGCGGGTGGCCGCGATGTCGTCGGAGTCGATCAGGATGCCGTCCCAGTCCTGGCCGAGCAGCACGATGCGCCCGCCCGGCGCCAGCACGCGCCTGGCCTCGGCCAGCGCCGCCACCGGGTCGGCGAGCGCGTGGAAGACCTTCTCCGCGCGATAGCCCGCCAGCTCGCCGTCGGCGAAGGGCAGCGCGCCGGCATCGGCGACCCGGAAGTCGATCCCGGGGAACCGGTCGCGGGCCGTCGCGATCATGTCCTCGTCGACGTCCAGACCGATCGCCGCGACGCCGCGGTCCTGGAGTTCGGCAACGGCCCTGCCGGGCCCGCAGCCGATGTCGGCGACCGGGCCCGAGCCGGGAAGCAGCTGGTAGGACCGCTCGCGCAGCTGCACGGCCGCGGGCAGCGAGTCGAAGCGGTCGAGGATCTCGATGAGGTTCGCGGTTGACATGCCGCCGAGCCTGCGACTTCATGTCGACGTGAAGTCAACACCTGAACTCGCCATCGGCGATCTGGCCGCGCACTTCGGGCTCGCCACGCACGTCCTGCGGCACTGGGAGTCGGTGGGGCTGCTCGCGCCGCGCCGGGTGTCGGGACGTCGCCGGTACGGCCGGGACGACCTGTACCGGGTGGCGATCATCCTCCGCGCCAAGCAGGCGGGACTCGGCCTCGACGCCATCGGGGAGATGCTGGCGCCCGCGGATCTCGGTGCGCGGCAGCGGATCATGCAGCGCCACCGCGACGAGCTCCGCCGCCGCATCGACGAGCTCCAGGCGTCCCTGGACCTCGTCGAGTGCGCCCTGGACTGCGACCACGCCGACATCGCCACGTGCCCGAACTTCCAGCGGTCCCTCGACGAACTGGCCGACCCCGCGAGCGCCCGTTGAACCGCAGTTTCAATTGAAACTGCGAATCCCGCCCACGAGCATTCACAGTTTCAATTGAAACTGCGGCCTCCGGCGTGCGGGGCTTCGGTCCGCGAGCTGGGGAGAGCCGTAGACTGACCTCGACATTTCGTCGTTCGCAGGGGAGTGGGCACTTGTCCGGCACCGATCCCACCGCGCTCCAGGAATTGCGCGCCGTGGAGGCCGAGCTCAACGAACGCTGGCCGGAGACCAAGATCGAACCGTCGCTGGACCGGATCCAGTTGCTCACCGATCTGCTCGCCGACCCGCAGCGGAGCTACCCGGTGGTGCATATCGCCGGGACCAACGGGAAGTCGTCCACCTCGCGGATGACCGACGCCCTGCTGAGCGGTCTCGGCCTGCGCACCGGCCGCTACACCAGCCCGCACCTGCAGCTGGCCACCGAGCGGATCGGCATCGACGGCAAGCCGATCAGCCCGGAGGCCTACGTCGAGGCCTACCGCGACGTCGCGCCGTACGTGTCCATCGTGGACTCCCGCAGCGACGTGAAGATGAGCAAGTTCGAGGTGCTCACCGGGATGGCCTTCGCGGCCTTCGCCGACGCCCCGGTCGAGGCGGCGGTGGTCGAGGTCGGGCTGGGCGGCAGCTGGGACGCCACCAACGTCGCCGACGCCAAGATCGCGGTGGTCTGCCCGATCGCGCTGGACCACGCGGAGTACCTCGGTGACGACATCGCCGGGATCGCCAAGGAGAAGGCCGGGGTCATCAAGCCCGGCTCGATCGCCGTGGTCGCCGCGCAGCCCGCGGCGGCGCAGCAGGTGATCATGGACCGCATCGCCGAGGTCGACGCCACGGTGGCCCGCGAGGGCCAGGAGTTCGGCGTGCTGGCCCGCACCGTCGCGGTCGGCGGGCAGATGCTGCGCCTGCAAGGCCTCGGCGGTGTCTACGACGAGATCTTCCTGCCGCTGCACGGAGAACACCAGGCGCGCAACGCCGCCCTCGCGCTCGCGGCGACCGAGGCGTTCTTCGGAGCCGGCGCCGATCGTCAGCTCGACGTGGAGCGGGTCCGCGAGGCCTTCGCCGGCGTCATCACCCCCGGCCGCTTGGAGCGGGTGCGCTCCGCGCCGACGGTGCTGGTCGACGCCGCGCACAACCCGCACGGCGCCCGGGCCTTGGCCGATGCGCTCAGCTCGGAGTTCTCCTTCCGGCGCCTGGTCGCCGTGGTCGGTGTGCTCGACGACAAGGACGCGCGCGGAATTCTGGCCGAGCTGGAGCCGGTGGTCGAGGAGATCGTGCTGACCAAGACCTCCTCGCCGCGCGCGATGGACCCCGACGCGCTGGCGGCGGTGGCCAAGGACATCTTCGGCCCGGACCGCATCGTCGTCGAACCGCGCCTGGACGACGCCGTCGAGACCGCGATCCAGCTCGCCGAGGAGACCGAAGAACCAGGCGAGGCGGTGTCCGGCGGCGGTGTGGTGATCACCGGCTCAGTGGTCACCGCGGGTGAAGCCCGGGCCCTGTTCGGCAAGGAACCGGCGTGAGCAGCCCTGTGAATCGTGGAGAGGCGGGACTGTGACTGTGACCGACGAGCAGACGCCCGAACCGGGCAAGGGGTTGCCCGAACCGGGCAAGGGGTTGCCCGAGGCACCGCCCGGCGTGCGGGACCCGTGGAAGGGCCTGCGCGGGATCATGGCCGGCACGCTGGTGCTGGAGTTCATCACGTTCCTGCTGGCGCTTCCGGTGGTCTGGCGCTTCGGTGGCGGCGTGTCCGGCGCCGGGTTCGCCATCGTCGCGGTGCTGTCGGTGCTGATGTTGGTGGCGGCGTTCGTGCAGCGCCGCCCGTGGGGCCTCGGCGTGGCGCTCGCGCTGCAGGTGGCGATGATGGCGTGCTACTTCGTGCACCCGTCGGTCGGCATCATGGGCGCGATCTTCGCGGCGATCTGGGGCTACATCCTCTACCTCCGCAACGACGTCGCCCGCCGCATGCGCGAAGGCCAGCTCTACGACCAGCTCGGCCACCCTCCGGGCTACCCGCCGGAGGAGCAGGCCGACTGACGTCCGGTCGATTTCGCGGGAGCTCGGCGTTCGAGCTCCCGCGATGTCGTTCCAGGGGCCTCAGCTGATGTCGACGACCGCTCGGCCGATGATCTCTCCCCGGTTTAGGGCGTCGTAGGCCTCTTGGACCTGGTCGAAGGTGTAGCGGCGGCTGATCGCGTCCTGCGGGCGGAGCAGGCCGCGGGCCACCAGGTCGAGCAGGACCGGCATGTCGCGGCGGGGCTTCGCGCCGTAGGAGCCCTTGATCTGCAGCTTGCGGCGGGCGATGGTCGCCAGGTCGAACTCGCCGGTGGTGCCGCGGGCGGCGATGCCGACCACCACGACCTGCCCGCCCTCGACCACCGAGTCGCGGGCCACGTTGAACGTCGGCACCGCGCCGAGCGCCTCGAAAGCGACGTCGACCCCGCGCCCACCGGTGAGCTCGCGGATCGCGGCCGGTGCGTCCACCTCGGCCGAGTTGACCACGTGCGTCGCGCCGAGTTCGCGGGCGCCGGCCAGCTTCTCGTCGCTGATGTCCACCGCGATGATCATCGACGCGCCGAACACCGCGGCCAGCTGGATCAGCGCCGAACCGACACCGCCGGCCGCGACGACCGCTACGGTGTCGCCGACGCGCAGGTCGGCGGCGTGGCGCAGCGCGCCGTAGGCGGTCATCGTCGAGCAGCCCACCGACGAGACGTCGGCCAGCTCAACACCGCCGGGCACCTTGTACACCGACGTCGCCGGGGTGACGCAGCGCTCGGCGAGCCCGCCCTGGGAGTACATCCACACCGGGTCGCCGTCCGGCCGGAACAGCCTGGTCTCGTCGTCGTAGAGCCGTCCCTTGGCCCGGTTGAACTGGAAGAAGTCCAGGCAGATCTCCTCGTTCCCGGCAGCGCACTGGGCGCACTGGCCGCACGGCATGATGAAGCTGGTGACCACCGGGTCGCCCACCGCGAGCCCGGTGACGCCCGGACCGACTTCGGAGATCACGCCCGCGACCTCGTGCCCCAGCACCGCCGGCGCCGGGAACGGCAGCTCGCCCTTGAGCACGTGCAGGTCGGAGTGGCAGGCACCGCAGGAACGCACGTCGATGGCGACCTCACCGGCCTTCGGCGTCGGATCGGCGAGTTCCTCGATCCGCATCGGCTGGTTGCTAGCGGTGTGCACGGCGGCGCGCATCCGGGCCCTCCTCGTCAGACCGGCCAGTCGGTTTGCAGGTGAAGCTATCGCGCCGGACCGCCGCGCACCAGGCTTGGGATTGGGCACGAACTCTTCACCTGGACGTCGACCACCGGTGGACCGCAAGCCGTTTCGCGCGGATAGAACCAGCGCATGAGCACCAATCCCGCGCTGAACCGGCGCACCCTGCTGAAGGGTGCCGCCACCGGCCTCGCCGCCTCCGGTCTGCTGCTGCCCGGCGCCCCGGCCTTCGCCCGCTCCGGACGCCCCGCGCTGACCCACGGCGTGCAGCTCGGCGACCCGCGACCGGACGGCGCCGTGGTGTGGACCCGCGCCGACCGGCCGTCCCGGATGTTCGTCGAGATCTCCGGGCACGCCGACTTCCGCGACGCGCGCCGGATCCCCGGTCCGCTGCTGACCCCGGAGACCGACGGAACCGGCGAGGTCCTGCTGGGCGGGTTGCCGCCGGGTCAGCAGGTGCACTACCGCGTCGTCGCCCAGGACCTGGACGGCCGGGTGGACAGCGAGCCGCTGACCGGCACCTTCCGCACCGCGCCGCTGGTCCGCCGGGACGTGCGCTTCCTGTGGTCCGGTGACGTCGTCGGGCAGGGCTGGGGCATCAACCCGGACCTCGGCGGCATGACGATCTACAACGCGATGGCCGCCCGGAACCCGGACTTCTTCCTGCACAGCGGCGACACGGTGTACTCCGACGGTCCGCTGCAGGAGTCGGTGACGCTGCCGGACGGGCGGGTGTGGCGCAACATCGTCACCCCGGAGAAGTCCAAGGTCGCCGAAACGCTGGCCGAGTACCGCGGGCAGTTCGCCTACAACCTGCTCGACGAGAACTTCCGCCGCTTCACCGCGCAGGTGCCGCAGCTCGTGCAGTGGGACGACCACGAGGTCACCAACAACTGGTACCCCGGCGAGATCTTGGACTCGGACAAGTACACCGAGAAGCGCGTGGACGTGCTCGCCGCGCGGGCGTTCCAGGCGTTCCACGAGTGGCAGCCGGCCCGCCGCCAGGACGCGGTGGACGGCAGGGTGTACCGCAAGGTCTCGCACGGTCCGCTGCTCGACGTGTTCGTGCTCGACATGCGCAGCTACCGCGACCCGAACTCGCCGGGCACCAGCCCGGAGCGGATCCTCGGCGAGCGCCAGGCCCGCTGGCTGGTGGAGGAGCTGGGCCGCTCGCGGGCGACCTGGAAGGTGATCGCCTCGGACATGCCGATCGGCATCGTGGTGCCCGACGGCGACGCGATCGAGGCGGTGGCCAACGGCCTGCCCGGTGCGCCCAACGGCCGCGAGGCCGAGCTGGCTTGGGTGCTGCAGGAGATCAAGCGCCGCTCGGTGCGCAACACGGTCTGGCTGACCGCGGACGTGCACTACTCGGCGGCGATCGAGTACTCCCCGGAGCGCGCCGCCTTCGACGGCTTCGACCCGTTCTGGGAGTTCGTCTCCGGCCCGCTGCACGCAGGTGCGTTCGGCCCGAACAAGCTGGACCCGACCTTCGGCCCAGACCAGGTGTTCCTCAGCGCCCCGACCCGCCAGGGCGCTTCCCCGCTCGAGGGCTTCCAGCACTTCGGCGAGGTCAACATCGACGCCCGGACCGGCCAGCTCACCGTCGACCTCCGGGACCAGACCGGCCGCTCCCTCTGGGCCAAGACCCTCGACCCGCAGCGCTGACCGGCCACGATCGGGTAATTCGGTAGAAGTTGGAGTAGGAAAAGTCGTATTCTTACTTCATGAAGATGACGGAGAAGGGGCAGGTCACCATCCCGGTCGACCTGCGCCGCGAACTGGGATTGCGCCCCGGGGATCAGATCGAGATCAGATTGGAGGGAAACGCGCTGATCCTCACCCGCGACCATTCGGCGCCCAGTCGTGGACGGCGGATCGTCGAGCACCTGCGAGGGCGGGCTAGCGGCGAGGGACTGTCCACCGACGAGATTATGGAGTTGACGCGTGGTGAGTGAGCCCATTAGGCCGCCCACCACGCTCGTCGACTCCAATGTGCTGCTCGATCTGGTGATCGCGGACTCAGAGTGGTTCGAGTGGTCCGCCGGTTCGTTGGAAAAGGCCGCCGACGACGGTCTGCTGGTGATCAACCCGTTGATCTTCGCGGAGGTGTCGGTGCGCTTTCAGACCATCGAAGAGGTCGAAGAGGCGTTTCCGGACGATTTCTTCGTCCGCACGCCGTTGCCGTGGTCCGCCGGGTTCTTGGCGGCGAAGTGCTTTGCGCAGTACCGGAAGCGGGGAGGGGAGAAGCGGTCGCCATTGCCGGACTTCTACATCGGTGCCCACGCGGCGGTCAGCCGCCTTCGGCTCCTGACGCGTGATGCGAGCCGATATCGCACGTACTTCCCGACGGTGGAGCTGATTGCGCCGGAGTGATGGCGCCCCGGCGTCGGGCGTGTCACCTGCATCGATACGCTGGCGGGCAAATCGGGCGCCGTGCGTGGTCGCACCGGCGCCGAAGGTGGCTTAAGGAGGAAACCGTGAGCGAGCGCACCCTGGTCCTGGTCAAGCCCGACGGTGTCGAGCGCGGCCTGGTCGGCGAGGTGATCAGCCGGATCGAGCGCAAGGGCCTGAAGCTGGTCGCGCTGGAGCTGAAGAACGTCGACCGCGAGCTGGCCGAGCAGCACTACGCCGAGCACGACGGCAAGCCGTTCTTCGGCTCGCTGATCGAGTTCATCACCTCCGGCCCGGTCGTGGCCGCGTGCGTCGAGGGCCCGCGCGCCATCTCGGCCTTCCGCCAGCTGGCCGGCGGCACCGACCCGGTCGACAAGGCGGCGCCGGGCAGCATCCGCGGCGACTTCGGCCTGGAGGTCCAGTTCAACCTGGTGCACGGCTCGGACTCCACCGAGTCCGCCGAGCGCGAGCTCAAGCTCTGGTTCCCGGAGCTCTGAGCACCCCAGCGGGTGGAGACCATTTGAACTCGCCCCGGGCCCTTTTTCTGAGGACCGGGGCCTTTACCCTGGTTGGGTGCGTGTGGAGTCCGTTTTCGACAGGTTGGAACCGCTGCTCTCGCGTGTCTCCAAACCCGTGCAGTACGTGGGTGGGGAGCTCAACGCGACGGTGAAGGCGTGGGACGACACCGCCATCCGGTGGTGCCTGATGTACCCCGACGCCTACGAGGTCGGACTGCCCAACCAGGGCGTCCAGATCCTCTACGAGATCCTCAACGAGCAGCCGGACGTGCTGGCCGAGCGCACCTACGCGGTGTGGCCGGACCTCGAGGAGCTGATGCGGGAGAACGGCATCCCGCAGTTCACCGTGGACGCGCACCGCCCGGTCGGTGCCTTCGACGTGCTGGGCGTCAGCTTCGCCACCGAACTCGGTTACACGAACCTGCTCGGCGCGCTGGACCTGGCGGGGATCCCGATCCACGCCGTCGACCGCACCGACGACCACCCGATCGTGCTGGCCGGCGGGCACGCGGCGTTCAACCCGGAGCCGATCGCGGACTTCCTGGACGCGGCGGTGCTCGGCGACGGCGAGGAAGCCGTCCTGGAGGTCACCGAGGCCATCCGCCGCTGGAAGGCGGAGGGGCGGCCGGGCGGCCGCGACGA
The DNA here is from genome assembly GCF_027853915.1 of Saccharopolyspora oryzae. GTDB lineage: Bacteria > Actinomycetota > Actinomycetes > Mycobacteriales > Pseudonocardiaceae > Saccharopolyspora > Saccharopolyspora oryzae. The sequence goes on along the minus strand of NZ_JAQGLA010000019.1, from coordinate 28,695 downwards.
GCTGCTGCTGCGGCTGGCCGAGTCGGGCGGCGTGTACGTCCCGAAGTTCTACGACGTCAGCTACCGCGACGACGGCGCCATCGACCAGGTCGTGCCCAACCAGGAGCGTGCCCCGTACCGGGTCTTCAAGCGCACCACCATGGAGCTCGACGACTGGCCGTACCCGAAGCAGCCGCTGGTCCCGCTGGCCGAGAGCGTGCACGAGCGGATGAGCGTGGAGATCTTCCGCGGCTGCACCCGCGGCTGCCGGTTCTGCCAGGCCGGGATGATCACCCGGCCGGTGCGCGAGCGCTCCATCGAGGGCATCGGCGAGATGGTGCAGCGGGGTCTGCAGGCCACCGGTTTCGAGGAGGTCGGGCTGCTGTCGCTGAGCTCGGCCGACCACTCCGAGATCGCCGAGATCACCAAGGGCCTGGCCGACCGCTACGAGGGCACCAACACCGGTCTGTCGCTGCCGTCCACCCGGGTGGACGCGTTCAACATCGACCTGGCCAACGAGCTGTCCCGCAACGGTCGCCGCTCCGGTCTGACGTTCGCCCCGGAGGGCGGCAGCGAGCGGATCCGCCGCGTGATCAACAAGATGGTGTCGGAGGAGGACCTGATCCGCACCGTCTCGGCGGCCTTCGCCAACGGCTGGCGGCAGGTCAAGCTGTACTTCATGTGCGGTCTGCCCACCGAGACCGACGACGACGTGCTGCAGATCGCCGAGATGGCCAAGGAGGTCATCCGCGCCGGTCGCGAGGCCTCCGGGCGCAAGGACATCCGGTGCACGATCTCCATCGGCGGGTTCGTGCCCAAGCCGCACACCCCGTTCCAGTGGGCTTCGCAGACCGACCCGGACACCGTCGACTCCCGGCTGCGCAAGCTGCGCGAGGCGATCAACTCCGACCGCAAGATCGGCCGCAACATCGGCATGCGCTACCACGACGGCAAGCCGTCGATGATCGAAGGCCTGCTCTCCCGCGGTGACCGGCGGATCGGGCGGGTCGTCGAGCGGGTGTGGCGCGAGGGCGGCCGGTTCGACGGCTGGAACGAGCACTTCTCGTACGAGCGCTGGGTCTCCTGCGCCGCGGCCGAGCTGGAGCCGCTGGGGGTGGACCTGGACTGGTTCACCACCCGGGAGCGGACCGAGGGCGAGGTCCTGCCGTGGGACCACCTCGACTCCGGCCTGGACAAGGAGTGGCTCTGGGCGGACTGGCAGGACGCGCTGGACGCCCGCGAGCAGGACGACTGCCGCTGGACGCCGTGCTTCGACTGCGGCGTGTGCCCGACCATGGGCACCGACATCGAGGTCGGTCCGACGGGCCGCAAGCTGCTTCCGATCTCCCCGGTCGGGCAGGGCTCGCCGGTCCGCAACCCGGCCTTCACCCAGGGCTGACGCCGGCCGGAAGCGCTGGTCGGGGCCGTTCGCCCGGAACGGCCGCCGGATCCCACCGGGCCGGCGGCCGGTCGGGCGAGAGCTCGGTGCGGGGGCGCTCCGCGCGGTACGGTCCTTCGAAAACTGGCCCGCAGGTGTTGTCACACTGCGGTTGAGCAAGCAAGCATCGGCATTGGAGCGGTCGTTCCAGGACCGCCGATGACGATCATGGTCGGGAGGGCATCCTGAGTCGGCGAGATCACCCCAATCCCTCGGCTGCGCCGGTGCAGAAGCTGCGGCTTCGCTACGCCAAGCGGGGACGGCTGCGGTTCACCTCGCACCGCGACGTGGCGCGCACCTTCGAGCGCGCGCTGCGACGGGCCGGGGTACCGATGGCGTATTCCCAGGGCTTCAGCCCGCACCCGAAGGTGTCCTGGGCGGGCGCGGTGCCCACCGGGGTGTCCAGCGTTGCCGAGTACGTCGAGCTCCAGCTGGTGGAGCAGGTCGAGCCGGCCGCGCTGCGCGCCGAGCTCAACGCCGCGCTGCCCGACGGCATCGACGTGCTCGACGCCGTGCCGGCCCAGCCGGGCCCGCTGGCGGACAAGCTCGAGGTCAGCAGGTGGCGGATCGACCTGCCCGGCACGGACGTCGCGGAGCTGCGCGACGCCGTCACCGCGCTGATGGCGGCCGACACCGCGCTCGTGGAGCGGATGACCAAGGACGGTCGCCGCACCATCGACGCGCGGGCGGCGCTGCTCAGCGCGGAGGGCCAGGAGTCCGGCGGAGCGGTCGCGCAGAGTGATCAAAATTCGGTCGCAACCGCCCAGGTGGACGATTGGCCGAAGGCATCGGAACCGTATGGGATACTTGTAACGGTCGTGCGGCAGACAACACCCGTCGTACGGCCCGACGACGTACTGAGCGCCCTGCGTGTCGTCGCCGGTCTGGCACCGTCGGCCGCCGCGAGCGCGACCCGGCTGGAACAGGGTCGGCTCGACGACGGAGGCGGTATCGCCGACCCGTTGGCCCAGGACTCAGGCGCCGACCGGAGCCCGGCGGGGGAGCCCACGGCCGGGTGACGGACGGCGCGGACGTCGTCGACCCGCCGTGTGACTTCCCGGCCTGAAGGCTGGGGGCGGAGGGACCACGAAGAATTGCCGTCGCCCGCGGGCGGCGGAGACCGAAGAACGCACATGCCTCTGTGCGGCCGCGTCCACCCGGACGCGCCCGGGGGCGGAGGAGCTGGATGTTGAACACGGATACGCCCGCTGGAAGCGCCAGCGGGCAATCGCCCACACCTACCGGAGCAGAGCAGGGCAGCATCGAACTGCCGGCCAAGCTCCGCGTGCACGCACTGGCCAAGCTGCTGGGTTCCAGCAGCCGGGAGATCATCAACACGCTCGAGTCGATCGGCGAATCGGTTCGCAGCGCTCAGTCGAACATCACCCGCGAGGTGGCGCTGCAGGTCGTGCAGGCCCTGAACCCGGAGCTGGTGGAGCCGGAGACCCCGGCCGAGCAGCCGGAAGCCCCGGCCGCCGCGCCGGAGGAGAAGGCCGAGCCCGAGCAGCCCGCGGCCGAGGAACCGGCTGCCGAGCAAGCCGCCCCGGAGCCCGAGCAGGCTCCGGCGGTGCCCGCTGCGCACTTCGCGTCGGCCGATCGGGAAGCGACCCCCGAGGGCGGCGCGTCCGCCGGGTTGACGCCGACGTTCGCCGCGCCGGAGGCCATGTTCCTGGCCCCGTCGCCGCAGGAGCCGCGTCCCGAGCAGAAGACCGCGCCGGCACCCGCTGCGGCGGAGGAGCCGGCCGAGAGCAAGACCGAAGCACCGGCTGCGACCGAGGCGGAGACCGAGTCCGAGGAGGACTCCGAGGGCGGTGGCCGTCGCCGCCGTCGCCGGGGTCGCCGCGGTCGCGGTCGCGGTCGCGGTGCTGATGGCGAGACCAGCGGTGACGGGGAGTCGGAGGCTTCCGAGGAGACCACCACCGCCGAGGCCGCCGAGCAGCCCGCCGAGGCGGAGACCACCGAGGAGCAGCCGGCCGCCGAGTCCGAGGGCTCCGGCGAGTCGAACCGCCGTCGCCGTCGTCGTCGCCGCCGCAAGGGCGGGTCCGACGACGAGAGCGGTGCCCGCGAGGACGACCCGCCGAACACCGTCGTGCACGTCCGCGAGCCGGCCGCCGCCGAGACCCGCCAGGACAGCAGCGACGACGAGGTCCGCGCGGTCAAGGGCTCGACCCGCCTGGAGGCCAAGCGCCAGCGCCGCCGGGACGGCCGCGAGGCCGGTCGCCGCCGCGCCCCGGTGCTCTCCGAGGCCGAGTTCCTGGCCCGCCGCGAGTCGGTGGACCGCAAGATGGCCGTCCGCCAGAACGGCGACCAGACGCAGATCGCGGTGCTCGAGGACAACGTCCTCGTCGAGAACTTCGTGACCTCGTCGGGCACCGGCTCGCTGGTCGGCAACGTCTACCTGGGCCGCGTGCAGAACGTGCTGCCCAGCATGGAAGCCGCCTTCGTCGACATCGGCCGCGGCCGCAACGCGGTGCTCTACGCCGGCGAGGTCGACTGGGACGCCGCCGGGCTGGCCGGCAAGGCGCGCCGCATCGAGCAGGCGCTGTCGACCGGTGACAGCGTCCTGGTGCAGGTCACCAAGGACCCGGTCGGTCACAAGGGCGCCCGGCTGACCACCCAGATCAGCCTGCCCGGTCGCTTCCTGGTGTACGTGCCGGGTGGCGGCGCCACCGGCATCAGCCGCAAGCTGCCCGACACCGAGCGCAAGCGGCTCAAGGAGATCCTCAAGCGGATCGTCCCGGACAACGCCGGGGTGATCATCCGCACCGCGTCGGAGGGCACCAGCGAGGAAGCGCTGGACCGCGACGTGCGCCGCCTGCAGGCGCAGTGGGAGGTCATCAAGGAGAAGGCCGAGACCCCCGGCGCGCAGGCCCCGCAGCTGCTCTACGAGGAGCCGGACCTGCTGATCAAGGTCGTCCGCGATCTGTTCACCGAGGACTTCTCGCAGATGACGGTCCAGGGCAACGACGCCTGGGACACCATCGAGGCCTACGTCCAGCACGTCGCGCCCGACCTGGCGCAGCGGCTGGTCAAGCACGTCGGCAAGAACGACGTGTTCACCGAGCAGCGGATCAACGAGCAGATCGCCAAGGCCCTGGACCGCAAGGTCTGGCTGCCCTCCGGCGGCTACCTGGTGATCGACCGCACCGAGGCCATGACGGTCATCGACGTCAACACCGGCAAGTTCACCGGCTCGGGCGGCAACCTCGAGGAGACCGTCACCCGCAACAACCTGGAAGCGGCCGAGGAGATCGTCCGCCAGCTCCGGCTGCGCGACATCGGCGGCATCATCGTCATCGACTTCATCGACATGGTGCTGGAGTCGAACCGCGACTTGGTGCTGCGCCGCCTCACCGAGTGCCTGGGCCGCGACCGCACCCGCCACCAGGTCGCCGAGGTGACCTCGCTGGGCCTGGTGCAGATGACCCGCAAGCGGGTCGGCACCGGCCTGCTCGAGGCCTACAGCAGCACTTGCGAGCACTGCCGCGGCCGAGGCCTGCTGGTCTCCACCGAGCCGACCCAGCACCACAACGGCCACGGCGGTGGCGGCGGTGGGAACAACAACAACGGCTCCCGCCGCAACCGCAACCGCGGCAAGCAGCAGGACGAGCAGCCCGAGCGCACCGAGGCCAAGGCCCCGGAGCCGGTGAAGGAGTCGCCGAAGGCCGAGGAGCCGAAGGCGGAGCCCGCGAAGCCGGTCGAGGTGAAGGCGCCGGAGGCGAAGCCCGCCGAGAAGCGCGAGGCGGAGCCGAAGCCCGCGGAAGCTCCGAAGGAGCGCCCGGTGGAGAAGCCGGAAGCGGCGAAGCCCGCTGAGGCCGCGAAGCCGGTCGAGTCGGCGAAGCCGGTCGAGGAGGCGAAGCCGGCCGAGAAGGCCGCTGAGCCGACCGCGGCGGAGCCGAAGGCCGAAGCCGCCCCGGCGGCGAAGGCCGGAGCGAACGGCCGTCGCCGCAAGGCGACGCGAGCGACCGCGAGCGCTGGCGCGCCGGTGGCGCCGCTGGTGATCACCAAGCCCGCCGAGCCGGCCAAGCCCGCCGACAACGGCATGCCCGAGGTCGCGCCGGCAGCCCCGGTCCGCCGGGTGCGTCGCCGGTCGTCGTCGCGCCCCGCCGGCCCGCCCGTCGAGGGCTGACCGAACAGCCGGGAATGGCCGATCCGTTCACGAACGGATCGGCCATTCTGCTTTTCCGGCCCGTTCTACTTGTGCACGAGTTCACCCGGCGGCGCACCACCTGAGTTCGAGCGGTGGGGTCCCCAGGCCGAACGCTCGCGGACCCGGCGAGGAGTGTCGGCCGGTCCCGGACGTGAAAGAAGGGCCCCTCCGACCGCCGGTCGGAAGGGCCCTTCGGGTGTTCCGTCAGTTCTGCTGGTTCGAGTCGAACGTGGGGATGTCGGTCCGGTCGTCCGAGCTCGGCATGTCACCCGGCAGCTGGACCGCCTGGGTCAGCTCTCCTGGCGACCACGTGCCCCAGTGGGTCTCCGGGTGGATCTCCAGCGCCGCCTTCGCCGGGAGCGCGTTCGCGTCGTACGGGTGCACGACGTACAGCGAGCCCCAGTCCTGCTGCGGGGCGCCGCGCAGGTAGGTCGGCAGTTCCCGCACGCTCGACGCCACGTTCAGCCAGCCGAACGGACCACCCGCGTCCGGCGAGGACCAGCCCTCGCCGACGTCGCGTACCAGCTCACCGGCCGACACCCGGAACTGCGGCATCTCGGCGATGCCGTCGTACAGGCCCGAGATCTGCAGGCACGGGTGCACCAGCGCGGCGGGCCACTCGACGAACGTCGGAGCGTTGCCCACGAGCTGGGTCATGTCGGTCAGCTTCGGCACGCGCGGCGTGCTCACCGCCAGCCAGCCGTCCGCGCCGAGCGCCTGGTCGACCGCGATGAGCCGCATCTTCGTGGCGCCCTCGGCCTCGGCGCCGAGGGTGTAGCGGTGGTCGCGCCAACCGGGCGGCGGGCCCTGCTCGGCCTTGTAGCGGCCGGTGATCTCGAAGCCGCGGGGGGTGTCCCGGCCGAACTCCAGCACCACCGAGTTCGCCCCGGTCTCCGCGCCGGCCATGCTCAGCACGACCGGCACCTTGCCGCTGAGCGCCTCCTCCGGCAGGTCGAACCAGGGCGTGCGCAGCTCGCCGGTGCCGAGGCCGGCCTCGTCGTAGCTGCCCCACACCGGGGCGTCGTCCCCGCCGAACTGGTTCGGCGGCCGGAAGTTCGGCTCCTCCGGGTCGTTGGGGTTGGTGGGCGGCACGCCGGGACGGCTGAAACCGACTTCCTTCGGCTTCAGGTACTCCTGGGCGGTCTCGTGGCCGACCAGCCGCTTCGGCGGAACCGGCACGGCCTTGTCGGTCACCGGAGCGGCCGCGGTGGGCTGCTCGGGCGAAACCGGCAGCACGCCGGCCCGCGGATCGGTCTCCACGTCGATGTAGTCGGACAGCCCGCAGCTGGACCCGGTCAGCTGCTTGATGTTGTCCACACCGAGGTTGTACGTGTCGTCCTGCTTCTGGATGGCCTTGCCGAAGCCCGCCAGTTCGAAGACCACCAGCAACGCGCACAGCACGGACAGCGGCGCGGTGCCCAGGCGCAGCGCGCGGCTGCGCTTCTCCGGGCTGTCCCAGCTCTCGTCGACGATCTTCGGGTTGTTCTCGTCGATGCGCAGGTGCTCGATCAGCGCGATGATGCCCGCGACCGCGGCGAAGAACAGGAACAGCGTGCTGAAGTTGTAGGCCTTGATCGACGGCGGCTTGTCGAACCACGGGATGCCCCAGCCCGAGACGTACCACCAGGCGTTGGGGCCGGTGGCGGCGAAGGCCAGGATCACCATCAGCCCGGCGATGAACGCTGCCCGGTTGCGGCGCGAGCGCAGCACCGTGGTGCTGGTCGCCAACGCCGTCAGCGCGGCCAGCGCGCCGCCGAACGCGGCGAAGATGCCGAAGTGGTGGGTGTGCTTGGTGGGGGTGAGGGCCAGCACCGCGAAGCACATCGCGGTGATCGCCAGCAGGCGCCGGCTCGGGCCCAGCGCCGCACCCCGGATGCGGTTGCGGCGCAGCAGCACGACCGCGCACATCACCAGGCACAGGATGACCAGCAGCACCGGGAAGCGCCGGGTCATCGAGCCGTCCGGGCTCTGGCTGAACAGCAGGGCGTAGCGGCTGAGCTCCTCGTACCACCGGCCGTTGGGGCCGAAGGTGGTCTTGAGCTCCATCGAGTCCAGGACCGACCGGAAGGTCTGGTCGTAGAACACCAAGGTCAGGATCACGAAGCCGGACGCGCTGATCGGCGCGAGCACCGGCAGCCAGCCGAACTCCTGGGCCCGCTTGCGCACCAACCGGTACAGCGGCTTGATCGCAGCGATGTAGGGCAGCACCGCGACCAACCCGTGCGGGTTGACGCCGACCGACAGCGCCGCGCCCACCAAGCCCAGCGCGGCGGGCATCAACCGCCCGGTGGCCACGGCGCGCTCGACGGCGCACAGCGCCAGCAGCGAGAACAGCACCACGACCGGCTCAGCGCGGAGGCCGTTGTTGTACGGCAGCCAGAAGGCCAGGAAGACGGCGGCGGCGGCCCAGCCCGCGGCGTTGGAGCGCCGGACCTGCTGGCCCAGGCGCGGCAGCACCTCGCGGCTGATCAGCAGCCAGGACACGATGCCCATCAGCAGCGCGGGCAGGCGCACCCACGGGGTCGCGGTCGAGACCTGCACCCAGAGCGCGTAGACCTCGTAGAACCACCCGAACGGCGATTCGGGGTTGGCGAACCAGCGGTAGTAGTTGCTGACGTACCCGGCGCTCTGCTCGGAGCGCACCATGCTGAGCACGTAGCCGTCGTCGGAGGTCATCGCCCCGATCAGCCACCACACGCCCAGCGCGATGAACACCGATGCGTCGCGCAGCGTCGGCTTCCACCACCCGATCGGGGCGAGTTTCGGCGCGCGCCGCCCGGCGCGCACGTCCAGTCGCCGCAGGCAGAACACGGAGCCGATGAACGCGGCGACCGTCAGCGCCATCACGACCAGCTTGAGCGCGGTGGCCTCGGTGCTGAACCGGTTGTCCACGCGGGCCTCGAAGGACAGGCCGTGGACGTCGTCGACGTTGTTGTCGAGCGTGGAGTAGATGCCGGTCAGCTGGGGCCGCTGGTCGCCGAGGACGCTCGCCCACTGCTTGCCGCCGACGGTGGCGGTGGTGCCCCCGGCGTCGGCGCGGAGCTTGATCGCGCAATCACCTGGCGGCAGCTCGACCGTGCCGACCTGCTGCCCCTTGGAGAACAGCGCGGCCTGGCCGTTGTCGACCTGCAGGACCAGACCGGTCAGCTTGCCGAAGTCCGAGGACGGGGGATTGGTGCTGAGCAGCATGCCCGGCCCGGCCGTGCGCTCGTCCAGACTCCGGACGGCAGCGCAGGGCACCTCCGCGTTCAACCACAGCGGTGAGTACGCGACCAGCGGTGCCGACACCGATCTGGTGCCTTCCGCGGTCGGCCACTTCAGCGTGGTGATGTTGTGATTGACCGGGAGGAACGGGATCAGGAGCGCAAGCACCGTCCCGACGATTCCGAGGATTGCGGCAGACAGCCGAAGTCGCTTCGCCGAGTGCACGCGCAGCACCTTACGGGGGTGCCTACGCGCGCGGGCGAGTGCACCCCCGGCGGTGAGCGCGCCGTTATCGCCCGGACCTCGCGCCGTTACGCATCAGTAGTCGATCAGCGGACCGGTCGTTGCGTCAACCACAGTTTCAATTGAAACTGTGTTCAGTCGTGACTGAAACCTGCAGTTCGAAAAGGTGCTGCGGGATCAGGCGGCGGAGGCCTTCACCGGTGTCTGATCAGCCACGAGGACCTCGACGTCCCGGTCCCGGCCCGTGCGGTGCAGCACTAGCTCGGCGAGCAGGCCCACCGAGATCATCTGGACCGCGAAGATCTCCAGCAGGATGCCCAGCGTCAGCAGCGGCCGGGTACCGATCGGCTGGTCGGTGAACATCCACACCCCGGTCAGGTACAGCAGGATCAGCGTGCCGATCGTCCCGGCCAGCATCCCGAGTCCACCGAACAGGTGAGCCGGGCGCCGCCCGTAGCGGGTCAGCGCGACGACCGTGAGCAGGTCCAGCGCGCCGCGCAGGTAGCGCTCCAGGCCGTACTTGGACTTGCCGTGCAGGCGCGCCCGGTGGTGCACGGGCTGCTCGACGACCCGGTAGCCGAGCTGGTGCGCCAGCGCCGGGATGTAGCGGTGCAGCTCGCCGTACAGCGGAACCCGCCGGTAGACCTCGGTCCGGGCGGCCTTGAGCCCGCAGTTGTGGTCGGACAGCTTCAGGCCGGTGATCAGCCCGGTGAACCAGTTGAACACCTTCGACGGCAGCCGCTTGCCCAGCGGGTCCTGGCGGTTGGCCTTGTGCCCGCTGACCAGGTCGGCACCGGCGTCCAGCTCGGCCAGCAGCCGGGGGATCTCGGCCGGGTCGTCCTGCAGGTCGGCGTCCAGCGTGACCAGCAGCTCGCCGCGGACCTCGGCGACCCCGGCGGCCAGCGCGGCGGCCTTGCCGAAGTTGCGGCGCAGCCGGATGCCGCGGATCCGCGGGTCCCGCGCCGCGTGCTCGCTGATCACCTGCCAGCTGCCGTCGGTGCTGCCGTCGTCGACGACCAGCAGCTCCCAGCTGCGGTCCTGCTGCTCCATGGCCTCGCTGATCTCGGCGAACAGCCGCGGCAGGTTGTCCTGCTCGTTCTTCGCCGGGGTGAGCAGCGAGACCTGCGGTAAGGGGGTTTGCGTCATGACGCGACCTGCGGACTTTCGGTGAGGGGCCGGATCCACCAGCCGTCGGGGAAGTGGAAGGCGACGCGCAGCAGACCCGGCTGGGCCGGCGCGACCGCTTCGAAGCCGAGCCCGATCTCGATGCCCGGGGTCTGCGATTCGGCGTCCGAGCGCGGGATGTCGACGACGCCGCCGCCGATCACCGTGCCGCTCTGGTCGAGCACCGCGACGCAGCTGGCGCGCTCGATGCCGGAGATCGCCCAGCCCTTGAGCATCCGCGCCCCGCCCTGGACCTGGTCGGTCTCGACGTTGAGGATCACGTCCCGGCCGTCCGGGCGGGGTTCCCGGAACGCGCCTTGGCTGGGTTGGCGCCAGTTCGCGGTGCTGACCCGGTCGCCGAGCTCCAGCCCGTCGGGGCAGTTGAGGGTGAACTCGGGGGAGAACGGGTAGTGGCCCAGCGCCTGCAAGCGCGGCAGCAGGCGGTCCGGCTCCGGGAACCGGTCGGTGAAGGCGTCCGGGTGCCCGATGCGCGCGGCGATGGCGAGCAGGTCCTGGTTCGGTGCGTCGGAGCGGACGCTCTGCGCCATCGGCGCCCCCAGCGCCACGGTGGCCAGCACGGTGCCCGCGACGGTGACGGTGCGCAGCTTCGGCAGCCTGGGCCAGGCGACCACGATCACCAGCAGCGCGATCCACAGCGCGGCGGTCATGCTGTTGTACCGGCTCTGCAGCCCGGCCGTTTCGCCGAACGCGGCGCGCGAACCGGAGATCATCACCGCGCACCCGAGGGCGTACACCGCGAGCCCCCACCAAGGTGCGGCGTTGCGCCGCTGCTCCGGCGTCTGCTGCTGCGCGTGCATCACCAGCGCGGCGATCCCGGCCACGCCGGCGATCAGGGCGATCGCCGGTTCGGTGCCGGTCCACACCATGCCGAGCATGCTCAGCCCGGCCAGCAGCGCCTGCGCCGGGTCATCGGTGGGAGACGCGCCTCCGCCGCCCTGCGGTCCGCGCAGCACCAGCCAGGCGGCGACCACGACCAGCCCGACCGCCATCGGGGCCGCCACCCACTTGCGCCGGTCGCCGCGCAGCCAGGCCAGCAGGGACAACGCGGGCCAGACCGCGAACGAGGTGCCGTAGCTGATCGAGGCGAGCAGGCCGAAGACGATCGCCCACAGTCGGTGGTGGCGCTGCATCGCCAGCAGTGCCGCGAGCACCAGCATCAGCGCGAGGATCCAGGACGCACCGCTCATCGAGCGCACGTAGTTGTGGATGCCGTGCGGGTTGAACACCAGCGTCGAGGTGGCCGCGACCAGTCCGGCGCGCTGCCACCGGTTGAGCTCCTTCGGCAGCATCGCCCACACCAGCAGCACGCTGATCACGCCGAAAGCGATGATCACCAGGCCCAGCGGTTGGTTCAGGCCGTGGCCGTACCGGGCGCTGAGCCAGAACAGCAGGCTGGGGAGCACGAACGGGTGCTCGTTGCGGAAGCCCAGCAGCGCCTCCGGGCGCAGCGTGCCGTCGTCGTTGGTGAGGTCCAGCAGCACCCACCAGTAGTCGTAGAAGTGCATCTGCGGGTAGCGCAGGACTTCCCGGAGCATCAGCAGCGGCGGCACGATCGCCGACAGCCCGAGCAGGAGCGGTCCGAACCGCTGCACCGGGCCGGGGCGCGGCGAGGTTCCGGAGTCGGAGCGATCGTCCAGCTCCGCCCCCGGTGCGATGTCAGTCACGAGGTGTTTCCCCAGATCAAGTAGAACGGCGACCTACCGTAGCAAGCGATCGGACAAGTCCGGCACCTTCTTTCGGATGGCCGATTTGACCTCGTCCGGAGGCCCGTCTTACGCTGTCGCGGCTCGCCTGTCGCCGGCTTTCCAGTCGTGCGCCCCGCGTGGTGCGGCCCCGCCCGATCGGGACCCGGAACGCGGACTGTATGATGGGTGAGAACTTCTCGCCGCCGGACGGGCGGAGAGGTAAAACGCCTGTTTCGAGCGGTGCTCCGCGCTGCCTGGGACGGGAACCCCACCGAGGCGCTGCACCAGCGGCGTGGTAGGAATCCTCGATCCGTTTCGGGTCGGGGTGGACGTCCGCCGCAGACCTGGTGAAAGTAGCGAGAACCGAGCAGCAGGAGACTTCCGACTCATGTACGCGATCGTCAAGACCGGCGGCAAGCAGTACAAGGTGGCTGTCGGGGACGTCGTCGAGGTCGAGAAGCTCGAGGGCGAGCTGGGCTCCGAGGTCAGTTTCCCGGCACTGATGGTCGTCGACGGTACCGACGTCACGACCGACGCCGATGCGCTGGCCAAGGTGTCGGTGACCGGCAAGCTGGTCGAGCAGACCAAGGGCCCCAAGATCCGCATCCACAAGTTCAAGAACAAGACCGGATACCACAAGCGACAGGGTCACCGCCAGAAGCTGACCCGCGTCGAGGTCACCGGCATCAACAAGTGAGGACCTGAGTAGTCATGGCACACAAGAAGGGCGCATCCAGCTCTCGGAACGGCCGCGACTCTAACCCCAAGTACCTCGGGGTGAAGCGCTACGGCGGCCAGGTCGTCAAGGCCGGTGAGATCCTGATCCGTCAGCGTGGCACCAAGTTCCACCCGGGTCTGAACGTGGGTCGCGGCAACGACGACACCCTGTTCGCGCTGTCCGCCGGCACCGTCGAGTTCGGACGGTACCGCGGCCGCAAGGCCGTCAGCGTGAAGCCGGCCGAGGCCTGATCCGGCTCTCGGCTGCGAGTACTTCCCGACGAGGGGCGGGTCCGGCTAGTCCGGTCCGCCCCTCGTTGCTGTTTTTCCAGACCTGATCGCGGATCAGGTTCGGCGCGTTCTACCGCCGGGCACCGCTCGGCTTGATCTTCCTGGAGGCATTCGTGTCGCGGTTCGTTGACCGCGTGACCATCCACGTCGCGGCTGGCGACGGAGGGAATGGCTGCGCCTCGGTGCACCGGGAGAAGTTCAAGCCGCTGGGCGGGCCGGACGGCGGCAACGGCGGCAAGGGCGGCGACGTGCAGCTCGTCGTCGACCCCAACGCGCACACCCTGCTGGACTTCCACTACCGCCCCAACGCGCGGGCGACCAACGGCAAGCCGGGGCAGGGCGGCATGCGCAACGGCGCCCAGGGCGAAGACCTGGTCCTGGCGGTCCCGGACGGCACCGTCGTGCTGACCCCGGACGGCGAGGTGCTGGCCGACCTGGTGGGCAACGGCACCACGTTCGTCGCCGCCGCCGGTGGTCGCGGTGGTCTGGGCAACGCGGCGCTGGCGTCGAAGGCTCGCAAGGCCCCGGGCTTCGCCCTGCTCGGCGAACCGGGTGACGAGGCCGAACTGGTGCTGGAGCTCAAGTCGGTCGCCGACGTGGGCCTGGTCGGGTTCCCGTCGGCGGGCAAGTCGTCGCTGATCTCGGTGCTGTCCGCAGCGCGTCCGAAGATCGCCGACTACCCGTTCACGACGCTGGTGCCCAACCTCGGCGTGGTCACCGCGGGCGAGACCGTGTTCACCGTGGCCGACGTGCCCGGGCTCATCCCGGGCGCCAGCGAGGGCCGCGGCCTGGGCCTGGACTTCCTGCGCCACATCGAGCGCTGCGCCGTCCTGGTGCACGTCGTCGACTGCGCCACCCTCGAGCCGGGCCGCGACCCGATGTCCGATGTGGCGGCGCTGGAGAACGAGCTCGCCCAGTACACGCCGGCGCTGAAGGCCGAGCAGGGCGGCGTCGACCTGGCTGAACGCCCGCGCATGGTCGTGCTCAACAAGATGGACGTGCCGGACGCCCGCGAGCTGGCCGACCTGGTGCGCGCCGAGGTCGAGGAGCGCGGCTGGCCGGTGTTCGAGGTGTCCACCGCCTCCCGCGAGGGCCTGCGCGAGCTGAGCTTCGCGATGGCCGCCGAGGTCGAGCGCTACCGCGAGCAGCTCCCGGAGCCGGAGGCTGCGCGCGTGGTGGTGCGCCCGACCGCGGTTGACGACGGCGGGTTCACCGTCGAGGAGGACCCCGAGTTCGAGGACGCCTACGTGGTGCGCGGCGAGAAGCCCGAGCGCTGGGTGCGGCAGACCGACTTCGCCAACAACGAGGCCGTCGGCTTCCTGGCCGACCGGCTGGCGAAGCTGGGTGTCGAGGAGGCGCTCGCCAAGAAGGGCGCCGAGCCGGGCAGCCAGGTGACCATCGGGAACATGACCTTCGACTGGGAGCCGTCGACCCCGGCGGGCGTGGCCGGTGTGATGGGCCGCCGCGGTACCGACCTGCGCATGGAGCAGGACGACCGGATCTCCGCCCACGAGCGCAAGGCCGCGAAGAAGGCCCGGCGCAGCTCGCTGGACGAGTTCGGCCAGTTCCGCGAGGGGGCCGGCGGGGAGGACGCGTGAGCGACGAGCTCTCGGCCACCCGGCAGGCGGTCGCGACCGCGCAGCGGATCGTGGTGAAGGTCGGCTCTTCGTCGTTGACCACCACCGAAGGCGGTCTGGACACCGATCGGCTGGCTGCGCTGGTCGACGCGGTGGCCAAGCGCGTGGCGTCCGGTTGCCAGGTGGTGCTGGTGTCCTCGGGTGCGATCGCTGCCGGCCTCGCGCCGCTGGGACTGCGGCGCAGGCCGCGGGACCTCGCGACCCAGCAGGCTGCCGCGAGCGTCGGCCAGCAGGCCCTCGCGCACGCCTACATCGAGTCCTTCTCGCGCTACCAGCTGACGGTCGGCCAGGTGCTGCTGACCGCGGAAGACGTGATGCGCCGAGGCCACTACCGCAATGCCCAGCGCACCTTGCACCGCCTGCTGGGACTCGGCGCGGTGCCGGTGGTCAACGAGAACGACACGGTGGCCACCACCGAGATCCGCTTCGGCGACAACGACCGGCTCGCCGCCCTCGTCTCGCACCTCGTCGGTGCCGACGCGCTGATCCTGCTGTCCGATGTGGACGCCCTGTACGACGGAGATCCCCGGCACGGCGGCGCTTCGGTGATCAGCGAGGTCAACGGGGACGCGGACATGATCGGCGTGCGCGCGGGCAGCACCGGCGCGTCCGGCCTCGGAACCGGTGGCATGGCGTCCAAAGTGGGCGCCGCCAGGGTCGCCTGCTCGTCGGGCATCCCGGTCCTGCTGACTTCGTCCGCGAACGCGGAGCGCGCGCTCGGGCTCGCCGACGTCGGAACCGCCTTCGCGGCGACCGGCAGCAGGTTGTCGGCCCGCCGCTTCTGGCTCGCGCACGCGGCCGACGCCAACGGGCGCCTGTGGCTGGACGACGGCGCGGTCACGGCAGTGGTCAAGAAGCGCCGTTCCCTGCTGGCCGCGGGAGTCACCGCGGTGGAGGGCGCTTTCGACGGCGGTGACGTGGTGGAACTGGTCAACCCGGCGGGCGACGTGGTGGCCCGCGGAGTGGTCGCCTACGACGCGGCGGAACTCCCCGAGCTCATCGGCCGCTCCTCCCACCAGCTCCCCCCGGAGCAACGCCGAGAGGTGGTCCACGCGGACGACCTCGTCCCGCTCCGCTGACAGAACAGGAGAAGGGCACCCCTGGCGCAGCCGGTCAGAGGTGCCCTTCGCCGGATCGGATCAGCGGAGTTCGGTGCCCTTGGTCTCCGGGAGGGTGCGGATGACGAAGAAGGCGATCGCCGCGCCGACCGCGATGTACCAGAAGAACAGCGACGACAGCTCGTAGCGGGCCAGGGTCTGGATGACCAGCGGCGCGGTGCCGCCGAAGATCGCGACGGTCAGGTTGTACCAGGCGCCGATGCCCAGGCCGCGCAGTTCGGTCGGGAACAGCTCGGACATGATCGCCGGGGCGATCGACGTCATGGCGGTGTAGAGCGTGATCCCGACGCAGAAGACCACCAGCAGGTTGCCGAAACCGGGGCGGACCAGGCTCGACAGCGGCACGATGAGGATGGCCGTGGCCGCCGACCAGATCAGCAGCTGCGGTTTGCGGCCGAAGCGGTCCGACAGCGCGCCGACCGGGTACTGCAGGGCGATGAACAACGCGGTGGCGATCGACAGCGCCAAGAACACGTCCGTCGCATCGGCGCCGCGGCTGTTCACCGCGAACGGGGTCAGCGCGCTGAAGAACGTGTAGTAGCAGAGCGTCGAGAGCATGGAGAAGCCGACGAGCTGCCCGACCGCCTTCGGGTGCTGGGTCAGCGTCGTCCACAGTGGATTTTTCAGCGCCTTGGCCTTGACCTGGTTCTCCTCGAACTGCTCGGTCTCCTCGAGCGTGCGGCGCAACCAGATGCCCGCCAGGCCGAGCACGCCACCGATCAGGAACGGGATGCGCCAGCCGTACTCGGTGAGCTGTTCCTTGGTCAGCAGCGCGGTCAGCACGTAACCCAGCAGCGACGCGATGAGCAGCGCGGAACCGGTCGAGATGTAGAAGAACGCCGAGTACCGACCGCGCTTGGCGGACGGGGCGATCTCCGCGAGGTACGCCGAGGCGTTGGAGACCTCGCCGCCCAGCGAAAGTCCCTGGCTGACCCGGGCGAGGACGAGCAGGATCGCCGCGGCCCAACCGATCGTGTCGAACGTCGGCAGCAACCCGATCACCAGTGAGCCGCCGGCCATCAGCGAGATGGTCACCAGCATCGCGGTCTTCCGGCCGCGCAGGTCGGCGAACCGGCCGAGCAGCCAACCACCCAGCGGGCGGAAGAAGAACGCCAGCGCGAAGGTGGCCAGGGTGTTGATCAGCGCGAGCTCGCCGGGGAAGAACGCGTGCGCGAAGTAGACGCTGAACGCGGTGTAGACCGTCCAGTCGTACCACTCCACGGCGTTGCCGATGCTCGCTGCGACCAAAGTGCGCAAGGGCAGCCGGGATTCGCCGGTCGTCGCCGTGCCTTGGGACATCGCATCCTCCGGTGTCGTGGCAGGACGCCCGCGTCCGGCAGGCATGTCGATGCGCACCGGACCTCGAACGGGTGAACGACACAGTACGGTCTGGATCGCCCGTTCGGAAGATCCGAATTCAACCAGTGAGAAGCCCTTGCCCCCGGTGGCCGGTTCGCGTGGCGGTGCCCGTGCCGGGGTGTTGAACGTCTTCGGCGGTTGGAAGACGCAGGCGCGGCGAACTGGTGGGGTCAGCCGGGGACTATCGGGGTTCCGGCCAGCTCGTGGGCGCCCTTGTTGCACTCCGGGCAGGTCGTCCAGAGCCAGGCCACGTCGGAGTTGTCCGCGGTGATCTGCGTGCCGCACAACGTTTCGATCTGGACGTCGTCCGGAAATCCGCCCTTCGGGCGGGGTTTCAGCGTGGCGTGCCGCTGACCTTCGCCGGGTTGCCAGCGAAACGGGTGTGGCATGTGCGATCACCGCCTGTTCCAAGTCGACCGGAGGCGACCGCCGCGGGCGGGGTGCCTCCTGGCAGCCGGGTTCGGTGGCGAGACGGCGGTAGGACCGCGGAACCGGATTGCCGCGCGCCTCGCGCCACCGCGGGTGCGGCGCTCGTCGCTGCGGCATCGGGGGGTGTCCGCATGGTGTGCTCCTGACCGGTCGTCGTCGCGCGTACCATTCTGCTGGTACTGAAACGGGGGGCCAATTACCTGAACAGGTAGTAGTTACCGGGGCAGAATTCTGTTTCGCTGTGTTTCATGACCCGTACCACCGGCGGTACGCCGAAGGCCCGCGCGCTCGGCGCTGAGCTGCGTGAAGCCCGGGAAGCGGTCGGTCGGAGCCTGCGTGCGCTGGCACACGAGCTCGACACCAACCACGTCAAGCTGATGCGGTACGAAACCGGACGTTCCGTACCGTCACCGGAAGTGGTTGCTGCTTTCGTGACCGCGCTGGGCGTTTCGGCTACTGAACGTGATCGACTCGTGGAGATGGCGCGCGACGCCGACGCACCCAACTGGCTCACCGCGGACCGGGCGGGGGTGCGCCAGGAGCTGACCGCGCTGATCGAGTTCGAGCGCACTGCCACCCGCATCACCAACGTCGCCACCGGACTGGTCCCCGGCCTGCTGCAGACCTCCGACTACGCGCGGGCGGTGATGCGCGGAAAACCGGTCGGAGAGGTCGAGAAGCTGGTGCTCATGCGCCTCGGCCGCCGCGAGGTGCTAGCCGCCCGCGACGCCCCGCAGCTGACCGCGATCATCAGCGAGAACGCGCTGCGCGAGCCGATCGGCGGGCACGCGGTGATGGCCGAGCAGCTCCGCAAGGTGGCCGAGCTCGGCGAGTGGTCCAACATCGACGTCCGGGTGGTGCCCAGCGGCCTCACGACCTGGCACCCCGGGCACGTCGGACCGTTCGTGGTGTTCGAGTTCCCCAAGGCCCAGCCGATCGTCCACTTGGAGCACTACCGCTCCGCCGCGTTCCTCTACAACCCCGGACTAGCGCAGGAATACCTCGACGCGATCACTACCCTGCTCTCGATCGCGATGGACGACGTCGAGTCGATCGCGTTCATCACGAAGTGTGCGAACGAGATGGAGGCTCTTGCGTGATTACGGCACAGCCGGTCGGTTGGCGGAAGTCGAGCAGGTCGGCGCAGGAAACCGACTGCGTCGAGGTCGGCCGCTGCGGTGACGGTGCGGCGGTTCGCGACTCCAAGCACCGGGCGGGCGGGTACTTCACCGCTTCCGGTGCGCAGTGGCGATCCTTCGTCGCGGGGATCCGCGCAGGTCGGTTCGACGGCTGACCACCGCGGTGCCCCGCGGGGAGGGGGCACCGCTGAACCGGCCGAGTGCCGGAAAGTCCCTGAAAAATACGCGGTTTCGGCACCGACCGAGTGAAAATGCGTTGACCGCAGCAGCAGACTGGGCTCATGACGACAGTGCGCGAGCTGGCCGATGACGCCCTCGAACTGATCGCCGCCGCGGATCCGCTGAACGAGCTGCTCCAGGGGTTACCGGGCACCGGCGACCGCCTCAACGACCTGTCCGAAGCAGCCGAGCGCTCGATCCGCGATCGCGCGTGCCGCATCGTCGAGACCGCTCGCCGGATCGAGGCCACCGGCGAGGACCGGATCACGCTCGGCGTCGTGGTGCAGCAGGCGGAGTCCGTCATCACCAGGATCGACGCCCGACTCGTCGAGCACACCGTGCACGACATCGAGGTCTCACCGCTGGGGAAGTTGCTGGATCTGCTGCCCAGCACGCGGCCGAGCGGTGCGCAGCAGGAGCAGGACTTCCTGGCCAGGCTCGCCGCGATCCCGCAGTTCCTGGCCGATGCCGCGGACCGCCTCCGAACCGGTCTCGCCGCTGGCCGGGTGCCGATCGCCCGCCGCGTGCGGGCCGCCGTCGCATACCTGGACGCGCACTTGGCCGCGCCTGAAGCAGACCCGCTGCACCAGGTTCCGCTGGAGGCCGCGGCGGAACGCGACAGGCTGCTCGCCGAGGTGGTCCGGCCTGCCTTCGCCGCGTACCGCGACGTCCTGCGCACCGAGGTCCAGGACCACGGGCGGCCCGACGAACGCGCCGGGCTGTGCTGGCTGCCGGACGGCGCCGCGACCTACGCGGCGTTGGCCAGGATGCACACGACGACCGACCGAACCCCGGAAGAGCTGCACCGGACGGGTCTCGAGCTGATCGCCGAACTCGCCGAGGAGTACGCGGAGATCGGATCGCGGGTCTTCGGGGTGAGCACGGCCGCCGAGGTCCAGCATCGGATGCGCACCGATCCCGCGCTGCTCTGGTCGAACGGGCCGGAGCTGCTGGACGCGGCCAGGACCGCGATCGAGCGGGCGGAGCGCGCCGCACCGGAGTGGTTCGGGCGGTTGCCGGCCCTGCGCTGCCAGGTCGAACCGGTCCCGGCCGATCGGGGACCGAACGCGTCCGCCGCGTACTACTTGCCCGGTCCGATCGACGGTTCCAGGCCCGGGACCTACTACGCGAACACGCACCTGGCCGAGCAGCGCCCGCGCTTCCTCGCCGAAGCCACCGCGTTCCACGAAGCCGTGCCCGGGCACCACGTCCAGATCACCCTCGCCCAGGAGCTGACCGGGGTGCCGAAGATCCGGCAGTTCGCCTGGGTCAACTCCTACATGGAGGGCTGGGGCCTGTACGCGGAGCGCTTCGCCGACGAAGCCGGTTGGTACACCGACGACGTCGCCCGGCTCGGCATGCTCGCGATGGACTCGATGCGCGCGGCGAGGCTGGTGGTGGACACCGGCCTGCACGCCTTCGGCTGGCCCCGGCAGCAGGCGGTGGAGTACCTGCGCGCGAACGCGGTGATGCCCGAGGTCGAGATCCAGTCCGAAGTGGACCGCTACCTCGAGGCGCCGGGGCAGGCGCTGTCCTACATGGTCGGCAGGCTGGAGATCCAGCGCCTGCGCGAGCGCGCCCGGGAAGCGCTGGGCGCGGCCTTCGACCTGCGGGAGTTCCACGACGTGGTGCTGGGCAGCGGGACGCTCCCGCTGCCCGTCCTCGACCTCGTCGTCGCCGACTGGACCGGCTAGCGCGTCAGCTCGTGGTGGCGAGGGTGAAGGGCAGCACCGAGGGCGCACCGGCCTGCCGGAGCAGGCGGCTGACCACCGTGATGGTCCACCCGGTGTCGGCGTAGTCGTCCATCAGCAGCACCGGTCCGTCCAATGCGGACAGCTTCCCGGCGAGCTCCTCCGGCACCTTGAACTGCTGCCACAGCGAAGCGACGTGCTGCGCGCTGTTGGTGGCGCGGCGCGGCGTCGTGTTCGGGTTGGTCAGCACCTCGCCGAGCAGCGGCAGGCGCCCGATGCCCGCGATCTTCTGGGCCAGGCTGCGCACCAGCTGCGGGCGGGTCCGCGAGCCGAGGGCGACCACGCCGACCGGGCGCTGCCCCCAGTCCCACGCGGCCAGCACCTTGATCGCGGCCTGGAACAGGTCCTCGGGCAGCTCCTGGTCGGGTGCGCCGGTGGCGAGCAGTTCGCGGAGGCGGTTGCCCCACCCGATGTCGGTGAGCCGGCCAACGGCGCGCCCGGTGCCCGCCTGCTCGTCGGCGGGCAGCTTCCCGGACAGCGACACGCCCAGGGCGTCCATGCCGCTGGGCCACATCTTGCGCGGGGTGACCTCGACGCCCGGCCTGCGCAGCCGCTCCTCGGCCTGCTGGACCGCCTGGTCGTCGACGTCGCCGGAGTAGCCCGATCCGGTGCAGTTGTCGCAGCGCCCGCACGGCTCGGCGTGCGCGTCGTCGAGCTGCCGGCGCAGGAACTCCATGCGGCACGAGGACGTGCCGATGTAGTCGATCACCGCCTGCTGCTCGGACTTCCGTTCGGCCGCGATGCGCCGGTAGCGCTCGGCGTCGTACTGCCAGGGCTCGCCGGTGCTCTCCCAACCGCCCTTGACCCGCTGCACCGCACCGTCGACGTCGAGGACCTTGAGCACCATCTCCAGCCGGCTGCGGCCGAGCTCCACGTGCGGTTCCAGCGCGGCCGTGGACAGCTTCCCGTGCTGCGCCAACGCGTCGAGCACCGCGCGCACGGTCGGTTCCGGCGGGAACGCCAGCGACGCGAAGTAGCTCCAGATCTCGCGGTCCTCCGGGCCGGGCAGCAGCAGGACCTCGGCGCGCTGCACACCGCGCCCGGCGCGGCCGATCTGCTGGTAGTAGGCGATGGGGGAGGACGGCGCCCCGAGGTGCACGACGAACCCGAGGTCGGGCTTGTCGAAACCCATGCCCAGCGCGGAGGTCGCCACCAGCGCCTTGACCTTGTTGTTCAGCAGGTCGGATTCCGCCTGCTGCCGCTCGGCGGTGTCGGTGCGGCCCGAGTAGGAGGCCACCTCGTAGCCCTGATCGCGCAGGTAGGCCGAGATCTCCTCGGTGGCGGCCACCGTCAGCGTGTAGATGATGCCGGATCCCGGCAGCTCCTTGAGGTGGCTGGCCAGCCAGCCGAGCCGGGCCTCGGCGGTGGGCAGCTGCACGACGCCCAGCCGCAGGCTCTCGCGGTCCAGGGTGCCGCGCAGCACCAGCGTTTCCTGCGGGTCGGTGTACTCGCCGCCGACGCCGAGCTGGTCGGAGACGTCCTGCACGACGCGGTCGTTCGCGGTGGCAGTGGTGGCCAGCACCGGAACGCCTTCCGGCAGCTCGGTCAGCAGGGTGCGCAGCCGCCGGTAGTCCGGGCGGAAGTCGTGGCCCCAGTCGGAGATGCAGTGCGCTTCGTCGACCACGAGCAGCCCGGCGTTCTGGGTGAGCTCGGGCAGGATCGTGTCCCGGAAGTCGGGGTTGTTCAGCCGTTCCGGGCTGACCAGCAGCACGTCCACCTCGCCCGAGGCGACCTGCTCCTCGATGTCGGCCCACTCCTCGGGATTGGCCGAGTTGATCGTCGCGGCGTGCACGTCGGCGGCGGCCGCGGCCTCGACCTGGTTGCGCATCAGCGCCAGCAGCGGCGAGACGATGACGGTCGGTCCCTCGCCGAGCTCGCGCAGCAGCGCGGTGGCGATGAAGTACACGGCCGACTTGCCCCAGCCGGTGCGTTGCACGACCAGCGCGCGGCGGCGCTCCAGGACCAGGGCGCGGATCGCGCTCCACTGGTCCTCGCGCAGTGTCGCCCCGGGTCCGGCGAGGGCGCGGAGTCGTTCGTCGGCGAGTTCGCGAAGCGCCTGTTCATCCACGCCCCGATTCCTACCGGACGGCTCCGACGTGCGTCGTCCGGGGGCTGGGACGCGCGGAAATCCGGTGTCTGACCATTGGGGGAACGGATTAGTCTGGGCGCGTGACCACCACTACAGACAGGGCGACCGGTGAGCAGCTGAAGGACCAGGTCCTCGACGCTGCTCGGCGGGCGAAGCGGGCGGCCGCCGAACTCGCGCAGGCCACCCGGAGCACCAAGGACGAGCTGCTGCACGCGATGGCCGATGCGCTGGTGAAGCGCGGGCCGGAGATCCTCGCCGCCAACGAGCGCGACGTCGCCAACGGCCGCGAGTCCGGCATGCCGGAGGGCCTGATCGACCGGCTGAGCCTGAGCACCGAGCGCATCGAGGCGATGGCCGACGGCCTGCGCACGGTCGCCGGGCTGCCGGACCCGGTGGGCGAGGTCGTGCGCGGCAACGTGCTGCCCAACGGTTTGCAGCTGCAGCAGGTCCGGGTGCCGCTGGGTGTGGTCGGGATCGTCTACGAGGGTCGTCCGAACGTCACGGTGGACGCCGCCGGGCTCACGCTCAAGGCGGGCAACGCCGTGCTGCTGCGGGGTTCGTCCTCGGCCGAGAACTCCAACACCGCGCTGGTCGAGATCCTCTCCGACGTGGTCGTCGAGCACGGTCTGCCCGCGGATTCGGTGCAGCTGCTGCCGTGCCACGACCGGGCCTCGGTGCAGCACCTGATCACCGCGCGCGGTCTGGTGGACGTGGTGATCCCGCGCGGCGGGGCCGGGCTGATCTCGGCGGTGGTGCAGAACGCGACGGTGCCCGCGATCGAGACCGGGGTGGGCAACTGCCACGTCTACGTGGACGCCAGCGCCGACATCGACACCGCGCTGCGCATCCTGCTCAACTCCAAGGCGCGGCGTCCCAGCGTGTGCAACGCCGCGGAGACGTTCCTGGTGCACGAGGACATCGCGGCCGAGTTCCTGCCGCGCGCGCTCGCCGAGCTCCACGGCGCTGGCGTGACGGTGCACGGCGACGAGCGGGTGGTGGCCGTAGGCGGCTCGAACGTGGTGGCCGCGACCGACGAGGACTGGGACGCCGAGTTCCTGTCCCTGGACATCGCAGCAGCAGTGGTCGACTCGCTGCCTGCCGCGGTCGAGCACATCCGCGAACACGGCTCCGGGCACACCGAGGCCATCGTGACCAGCGACGTCCGCGCGGCGCGGCAGTTCACCGCGCAGGTCGACGCGGCGGCGGTGATGGTCAACGCCTCCACCGCGTTCACCGACGGCGGTGAGTTCGGGATGGGCGCGGAGATCGGCATCTCCACGCAGAAGCTGCACGCCCGCGGTCCGATGGGGCTGCCGGAGCTGACCTCGACGAAGTGGCTGGCCTTCGGCGACGGGCACGTGCGGCCGGGAAGCGCCCCGGCGAACCAGAGCTCCTGCTGAGCTGATCGGGGGCCCGCGCCGCGACCACGGCGCGGGCCTTCGTTCCGGTTCCGAGCATCCCGGTTGCTGCGTACGGTGAATTCGTAAGCATCGCTTGCTAACGAGTCCACCGGGAGCTGTGCATGCCCACCACGGAACCGCGGACCTACCCGTTCAGCGAGATCGACGAGCTGGACCTCGATCCCCTCTACGCCCAACTGCGCGAGCAGGAACCGCTCAGCCGGATCCAGCTGCCCTACGGCGAAACCGCGTGGTTGGCGACCCGCTACGAAGACGCCAAGACGGTGCTGGGCGACCAGCGGTTCAGCCGAGCCGCGGTACTGCACCACGACGTGCCGAGGATGCGGCCGAACGCCCCGTCCGGCGGGCTGCTGACCATGGACCCGCCCGAGCACACGCGTCTGCGCAAGCTCGTCGCCAAGGCCTTCACCGCACGCCGCGTCGAACAGCTGCGCCCGCGCACCGAAGAGATCGCCAACGGCCTGGTCGACGGCATGCTCGAGCGCGGTGCCCCGGCCGACCTGGTCGAGGACTTCGCGCTGCCGCTGCCGATCACCGTCATCTGCGAGCTGCTCGGCGTGCCCTACGCCGACCGCTCGGACTTCCGGGTGTGGTCGGACGCGTTCCTGTCCACCACCAAGCTCAGCCCGGAGCAGGTCACCGACTACATCGACCGGATGCTGGGCTACATGGCCGGGCTGGTCGCCGAGCGCCGTGCGGAACCGGCCGACGACCTGCTCAGCGCGTTGATCGCGGCCCGCGACGAGCAGGACAAGCTGTCCGAGGAAGAACTGGTCCGGTTGGCGGCCGGGATCCTCGTGGCCGGGCACGAGACCACCGCCACCCAGATCCCCAACTTCGTCTACGTCCTGCTGACCCATCCTGAGCAGCTGGCCGATCTCCGCGCGGACCTCGACGGCATCCCGCAGGCGGTGGAGGAGCTGATGCGCTTCGTGCCGCTGGGCAGCGGCGCCGGATTCCCCCGGTACGCCACCGAGGACGTCGAACTGGGCGGGGTGCTCGTGCGCGCGGGCGAGCCGGTCATGGTCAGCGCCGCGGCCGCCAACCGCGACGAATCGGTGTTCAGCGATCCCGAACTGCTCGACCTGACCCGCCAGGAGGCCTCGCACATCGGCTTCGGGCACGGTCCGCACCACTGCCTCGGAGCCCAGCTCGCGCGGATGGAACTGCAGGTCGCGCTGCGCACGCTCCTGACGCGGCTGTCGGGGTTGGACTTCGCGACGTCTGCCGAGGACGTCGAGTGGAAGCGCGGAATGCTCGTCCGAGGCCCTCAGAAGATGCTGCTGACGTGGCAAGGTGACGAGTGATCTCCCCCATATCCGAAAGAGGTGGCGAATGAGCTGGTCGATCGAGATCGACGCGAATACCTGCATCGGCAGCGGCATGTGCGCCGGGGTCGCCCCGGATCACTTCGAGCTGGAGGAGGGCTACTCGGTCGCGAAGGAGTCGCAGGTGGAACCGGCTGACGAGGTGGTCGACGCCGCCGAGTCGTGCCCGGTCGAGGCGATCCTGGTCAAGGACGTCGAATCAGGCCGCGTGGTTGCCCCGGAAGAGTGACGCAGGACACATTCGAGGTCGCGTCATAGCCCTCAGGTCACGGGGTCACACCGGTGCGCGCCTGAAATACGGCAGCGCCCGCGAACCGAGGTGGGCCCCCAGCCGCCGAGGTTCGCGCAGGGCTGCGGGGCCCGGCTCAGGGGGGAGCTTGGGCCGGGCTCCGCAGTCGGCGGGGCCGTGCGGCCTGGCCTGGGAGGGGGGAGCCCCAGGCCGGACCACACGGTTGATGAGGGGCGTGGAGCCCGGCCTGGTTGAGGGGCTGGGCCGGGCTTCACGGGTGCCGTGCGACACGTCACGCCGCCCCAGCGAGCGTTGCGGGCAGGTGCCTTTCTAGGCTTGGCAGCTATGTCTCGTCGCCGGATCGGGGTCATGGGTGGCACCTTCGATCCCATTCACCACGGCCACCTGGTGGCTGCCAGCGAGGTGCAGGCCCAGTTCGGCCTGGAACAGGTGGTCTTCGTGCCGACCGGGCAGCCGTGGCAGAAGAGCCACGAAGCGGTCAGCCCCGCCGAGGACCGCTACCTGATGACGGTGATAGCCACCGCCTCGAACCCGCGATTCCTGGTCAGCCGGGTCGACATCGACCGCGCCGGCCCGACTTACACCGCGGACACCCTCACCGACCTGCACGCCGAGTACCCGGACGCGGATCTGTACTTCATCACCGGCGCCGACGCGCTGGAGCAGATCCTGTCCTGGCACCGGGTCGACGAGATGTTCAAGCTGGCGCACTTCATCGGCGTGACGCGGCCGGGCTACTCGCTCAACGGCGCGCACCTGCCGGCCGGCGCGGTGTCCCTGGTGGAGATCCCGGCGATGGCGATCTCGTCCACCGGTTGCCGCGACCGCGTCCGAGCCGGGCTGCCGGTCTGGTACCTGGTCCCGGACGGGATCGTGCAGTACATCTCCAAGCGAGGCCTCTACCGCGAACTCACCCCGGAGTGGGGTCCGTAGCAGGGAAAACGCCCCAACGCGAACGGGGTCAGGTCGCACCGGTACGAATCCGGTACAACCTGGCCCCGTCGGCTAGCCGATCCGCGGCACGGTGCCGAGAGATCAGGGAACGCCGACACACGCGTTACGAGCTACTACCGGCCGGGGAACCGGTCGTGATCCTGAACCGGGTGACATCCACTGCAAGTGGCCGGGTGGTCGAATTCGCCCGTGCTGTGCACTCGGCTTCGCGGTTTGCCTGGTCGTACAGCTTCAAGATCCCCGACTGAGCTGAGGCAGAGAGCTGCGATGAACGCACCGACAGTGGAAGTTCCGGGGAGCCTGCGGGCGGATGTAGGGCAGCTGTGGGACTACCACGACCTCCACCATGAGGTTCGCCCCTGCGATGTAGGTGTGGGCCTAGGCGGCCACGATCTCGGTGTGGCTGATCACGTCGTCGACCTCTACCGGGCAGGGCGTTTTCCGCTGATCGTGTTCACCGGTGCGAACGCCCCGACGACGGCGGGCCATTTTCCCCGGGGGGAAGCTGTGCACTATCGCGAGCGCGCCATTGAGCTCGGGGTTCCTGACTCGGCGATCCTGGTCGAGCCGCGGGCGACCAATACGGCTGAGAACATCGAGTACACCCGGGAGCTGCTGGGGTCGAAGGGTATTCCCGTTAGCTCGTTGCTGTTGGTGTCGCGTCCCTACCAGCAGCGTCGAGCGTTCGCCACAGCTAAGAAGATCTGGCCAGAGGTCGAGATCGTGTGCAGCTCGCAGCGCTTGCCGTTGGACGAGTACGTGCGTGCCATCGGAGACGTCAGCCGGGTGATCAACATGCTCGTTGGGGACACCCAGCGCATCACCGTCTACGCGGAGCGCGGGTTCGCGATCCCCCAAGACGTGCCGCCGGAAGTTGACGCCGCGTACCGCCGACTCGTTGACGCTGGCTACGTCTCCAGGCTTGTCCCCGCTTAGGGCGTCCGCCTACCGCAGCACTCGTGTTCAGAGTTTCTTTCCTTTCATCAAGGGCGGCCCCTGCAGGGCCGCCTGCCTGCTGTTTTCCTGGCCGGGCCAGCGGGGCCGCCGGGCCCCCGCCTCTGGCACCCCCGCGTCCCGGGCTGACGGGAAGGCAGGCGGCCCCGCACCGCTAGAAGGCGCCCGCTGAACCGCAAAAGGATGTCCTCGCCGGACGGGCAGGTCTCCAGGGTGAGGGTTCAAGATCGAACGCTGCGGTTTGGTCGTGGCTGCTCTGTCCTCACCCCATCGACCTCCCACAGGGCTATCAGGCCGCGTCAAGAGGGCAAGCTTCTGCCGGTACGTCATGTTGGCATCGCCGGTTGCCCTCTTGACACAGCCCGATCGGTCTTCGAGAGGTCGACGGGGTGAGGACAGAGGCCCTCCCTTGTAGGGGCACCTGAGGGCAATTAAGTGTCAGTCGAAGAAACGTTCAATCAGATTCCAGAAAAGCGAATTTATCTTATTACCGACTTTGTCGTCGGTGATGTATTTAACAACGGCGGCCGTAATTGTCGCCCCGATCACGGTGGCGATGTTTGCCAAGGAGAATATATTGCTTATCAGCTTTCGGTTGACTGACCTTCGGTATCGTCGGGCCTCCTTTCTTAGTTCTTTGGAGTAGGATTCGGGTGCCGAAATGTCAAGGGGCTCGATGCGTTGGAACCTGAAGTGCCTCTGTAGATAGAGATCGTAACTGCGAATCAGGGCCCGGCGCCTCTCGATAGAAAAGGGATCTTCAGCTGTCCAGAGCATGACACGGCCGAGGCGGCTCCATCGTTCATCGTCGTATCTGTCGCTTTCTTCGCCTGCTTCGGAGCAAATTTCAACCGATACAAGGTATGCGCCCTGTCTGAGTGCCCGACGAGCGCGCAGCGCCATCTCTGCGTGGCCAATTTCATCAGGGTGAGCACACGAGTCATCTTCCACTTGATATGCCAACTCATCGTACTTGGGAACTGGAGGAAGAAGTGACAATGTTTGGTAAATTATCTCTTCAACGCTCCCCCCGTTACCGTTTTCGTGGCTCTGATCAAGAGCCCTGGTCGCCAGGCCTGGCATGACTTTGTCCCCCAGTCGAACGGATGATCCGGGGGGTGGTGTCACCAGGCCTGGTGGCATCGGTGGACCGCT
>NZ_JAQGLA010000197.1 GCF_027853915.1 Saccharopolyspora oryzae | reverse complement strand
GTCCGGGACGTCGTCGGGCACGCCCCAGGTCTCGCGCACCATGCGCTTCGGCCCGACCAGCTCCTGCTGGAACAGCTGGGTGCTCATGATCGCCGCGTCGTTGGCGGGCGAGTTCTGCCAGACGCCGGTGGCCGCGAGCATGCTGCCCTCGCCCAGGCTGTACCCGAAGGCACCGTCCGGCTCGATGCCGAGCACGTCCCGCAGCACCTGGGTGTGCACGACGGCGAGATTGCTCCCGGCGATGAGCATGGAGGGCGTGTCGTCGAGCAGGTCGGCCTCGTGCCGCAGCAACGCCCGCCGGTCCAGGCCGCCGACCGCCCGGGGGTACAGGGCCCGGTGCCGGAACCGGTGCGCAGGCTCTTCGGCGTTCTCCTCGAACAGCGCCAGGGTTTCCGGGAATAGCCGGAAGAGGTCCCGCGCGACGCCGGGGTACGCGGTGAACGCACCCGGGTAGACGAAGGCGATCCGCCCGGGGCCGATCGGGCGTGCCGTGCAGAAGCTGCCGGACGGGGTCGCCCACTCGCCGCCCTCGGCGACGGTCTGCGGCAAGCCCCGCTGCGCCGCTTCGAGCTCCACCCGCATGCCGGCTTCGTCCATCGCCACCAGGACGGCGGTGCAGCGCGCGGGCTGACGGTCCGACCAGCGCTCCCCCGCCAAGGCGCGGAGGTCCCGGCCGGAGTCCAGTTCGGCCAGGCACTCACGTGCCTGCTCGGCGAGCTCCTCGCCGTCGTCGCCGTCCAGCGGCAGCAGCACGGCTCCGATGCCTTCGTCCCACGTCACCTGATGCGTCGCACCGGCGGTGTCCGCGCTGGCGACCACCACGTGGGCAGCGCTCCCGGTGTCGGTGGAGCTGATCGCCGCGTACCTCGGCCGGTCCTGGTGCCGGCTCAGCCACGGCTGCGGTGCCTCCAGGCGGCAGAACGGCGCACCGTCCAATTCGGACAGATCGGCGCCGTCGAAGGGGGTCGGCGGCAGGTCGGCGCGGTAGTGGCACAGGGCGACCTTGACCAGGGACAGCAATGCCGAGCACCGCTGCGTGTCGCCCACCAGCGGTGCCAGGCCGCCGACGGCGCAGGAGTGCGGGTCTTGCTCGGCGCGGTACGCGGTCGA
>NZ_JAQGLA010000196.1 GCF_027853915.1 Saccharopolyspora oryzae | reverse complement strand
TGTCGGGCCCATCCGCTCAACTGGGCGAGTCACGCCGTCTTCGTCGCGAAAGTTCGTCATCGCGCGCCAGCCGGTCGGAGTCCGGTAGAAGCGGATCTTGCCGTGCGTGCCGATCGGCATCGGTGGCCGGGGCATCAGATCACCCCCTCATCCAGGGACTCGAACCAGGATTCGACGTCATCGGGCTTGTAGCGGACGTGTTTGCCGACGCGGCGTCCGGGCGGTCCGCCTCCACGGCTTCGCCACTGGTAGACGGTGCCGACAGGGACGCCTAGGTAGTCGGCGACCTGTTGAGGGCCCCAGAGGTTGCGGATCATGGCTAGTCCTTTCGTTCGGTGGCGTGACGGTGTTTGCGCATGTCGCGTTGGCGTTGGGCGATGGCGGCGGCGAGTTCGCGTTCGTCGGGGGTGCGGTGGCCGACGCTGGTCATGGCCCAGTCGTTGACGACGGTGATCGAGTCCTCGTCGGTGATCCCGAGTTCGGCGAGGGTGTGTTCGTGCTGGTAGCGGCGTCGGTCGTCGCGGATCTGCCGGAACGGCACCGAGTAAGCCTGGGACTTGGTGAGGAAGTGGCCGCGGAAGGCGAGCATGTGTGCCCAGCGCCGGAGCTTGAGCGCGTCGATCGGGTCGGGCTTGTCGCCGAGTTCGGGGTGTAGGAACTGCCGGCGGGTGGTGCGGGTGACCTCGCCGCCGTTGTTGCAGGTGGCGCAGTAGTTCGCGTGGGTGCGCTGCTGGCAGCCGCAGCCGTCGGGCTCGTGGTGGCCGTCGGGGTGGCAGTCCGGGCAGGGCACGAGTTCGGGCAGGTCCCAGGCGGTCTGGATGATCCGCCGGTGGTGGGCGGAGATCTGGAGTCGGTCGATGTCGGCTTGCGAGCGGATGCGCCGGTCGGCGGCTTCGCTGGTGCTGGTGCCCTTGGTGGCGTACTTGGCGACGTAGGAGGCCAGCCGGTCATCGGTGATCACCCCGCGGTCGTCTTCGACCTCGGTGGCGTTGACCGGGCGGATCGGGCGGATGTCGAGCTGGTCGCCGAAGGCTAGGTCCCACGTGCGGCCGTCGACGTCGGGGGAGGTGATCGCGACGTTGGCGTGCGCGGTGCGGACGGCTTCGGCCAGCAC
>NZ_JAQGLA010000195.1 GCF_027853915.1 Saccharopolyspora oryzae | reverse complement strand
CGACCATCCGGGGCGCCACCGCCAGCGCCTCGCGTGCGATCACGGTCCCGTCGACCAGCCGCACGCCGGTGATGCGGTCCTCGACGACCTCCAGCCCGGCGATCTCGCCGTGCACCACCCGGATGTCGCGAGCGGCCAGCTTCTCGGCGTCCTCTTCGCCCAGCGGCGCGGCGGTGCGGGCGAAGAACACGACGTCGCTGCTCCACTGGCGGAACAGCAGCGCCTGGTGCACCGACATCGGCCCGCTGGCCAGCACGCCGATGGCCCCGTCGCGGACCTCCCAGCCGTGGCAGTACGGGCAGTGCAGCACGTCCCGCCCCCATCTGTCGCGCAGGCCCGGGACGTCCGGCAGCTCGTCGACCAGCCCGGTGGTCACCAGCACGCGTCGGGCACGCGTCGCGCGGCCGTCGGCCAGCGCCACCGAGAACCCGTCGCCGTCGCGGGCCACCGAGCCGACTTCACCGGACACCACGTCGGCGCCGTATCCGCGCACTTCCGCCCGGCCGCGCTCGAGCAGCTCGGCCGGTGGGATCCCGTCCCGCCCCAGCAGCCCGTGCGCGCCTTGCGCGGGCGCGTTGCGCGGGCAACCCGCGTCGATCACCGCCACCGAGCGCCGTGCCCGGGCAAGCATCAGCGCCCCGCTCAGCCCGGCGGCACCGCCGCCGACCACCACCACGTCGTAACCGTTCGCCAACTGATCGGTCACCTCGACCACCTCCGCGACCACCATGCGGCCGCGCCGGCGCTCCCGGCAAACTTCTTTGCGGAAACCGCAAACACTCCCCCGCCCCCGACTCCGAGGTCCCCAGTGGACGAATGCCGTGTGCAGAGCGCAACTGGTTGCTACGCAATGCATTCGGGGCAAAAGTCTCTCCTGTACAACCATCTCGCGGGACTACCGTGATTGGTGCGCACATGAAAGCGCATCCAGGTAGCTGGATCAGAGGAGCACTGTGAACGCGTTCCTCCGCCGGTCACCGCCGGGGAGGTCCGCTGGTGCTGCGAACTCCCACGCAGCGCATCGTTTTCGACGGAATTCCGACGGCACTGGACTCGTCCAGGATCGACGAGGGATGAATATGAACGTCAGCACCGTCTTCAGCAACCTCCGCAGCAACTGGGGCTGGGGTTGGGG
>NZ_JAQGLA010000194.1 GCF_027853915.1 Saccharopolyspora oryzae | reverse complement strand
CGCGCCCTTGAGCTTGGAGTCCCGGATTCGGCGGTTCTGGTTGAGCCGCGGGCAACTAACACAGCTGAGAACATCGAGTACACCCGAGAACTGCTGGACACCGAGGGCATCCCAGTCAGTTCGATGCTGTTGGTGTCGCGGCCCTACCAGCAGCGCCGAGCGTTCGCTACGGCCAAGAAGATCTGGCCGGATGTCGAAATCGTGTGCAGCTCGCAACGTTTGCCGTTGGACGAGTACGTGCGCGCAATCGGGGACGTCAGCCGCGTGATCAACATGCTCGTTGGAGATACCCAGCGCATCACCGTCTACGCCGAGCGAGGTTTTGCAGTCCCCCAAGATGTCCCGGCGGAGGTAGATGCTGCGTACCGCCGGCTCGTTGACGCAGGCTATGTCTCCAGGCTCGTCTGATTGAGGACTAGTTGCCTGCTGGCCAGCTCTCTTGCTCAGCGGCTGGCTAGCAGGCAACAGAGACTAGGCGGTATGCGAAGCTCTGCTCTCGTCATCCTCG
The DNA here is from genome assembly GCF_027853915.1 of Saccharopolyspora oryzae. Taxonomy (GTDB): domain Bacteria; phylum Actinomycetota; class Actinomycetes; order Mycobacteriales; family Pseudonocardiaceae; genus Saccharopolyspora; species Saccharopolyspora oryzae. Next base: position 727 of record NZ_JAQGLA010000194.1, on the reverse strand, counting down.
ATGAGGACCCTGAGAGCCCGGACAAGTGACTTTGCGGGCACTTGAATGGCCGCAACCGCCTCGCCAGCATGGCCGTTGCTGTCCATGGGCTGAACTTCCAAGAACGCTGTTTCTTGGATGACTGCGACGTTAAGGACTTGCTCGGGCGGCTCGGTCATTTTTCCCGGGACGTCGTCCCGGCTGCTGTAGCCGCTGATCTGGACCTCTCGGATGGACATGGTCACAAGTCTGCCTGCTGGTCTGCTTCCGCCTCGGGCGAGCCTCCATCACTCAGGAGTTCCCCATCGCTTTCCGGAGGTGCCGTTCCTCAGCGGGCGGTGCCGACCCGCTCCCAAGTGCGATCGACTGCCCCCAGCAGTTCCGGGCTGGCCTTGGTGATGAACTCGGTAACGAGGTCACCGGGGCCATACCGGTGCTTGATCTCAGCGATCCGCTCGCGGGCGTCGACAGGTTCGCCGTCGGGCGTCGTGGTGAGGTCGCAGCACCACAGCGCATCACGAGTGGCAGTCGCTTCGTCCTCGTAGACAGCGAGCTGATCGGCAAGACCGCGCAGGTCCGCTTCTAGGGCAGCGAACGAATGGTGAGCCACGAGGTGCACCAGACGCCGAGGAGCATTAAGCGCCTCAAGGAACCGGGCACCGTCCAGAGGGTGAAAGCCGGTCTCTGCGAGATCTGGCGCGTAGCCGACGTCATGGAGAACGGCTGCCGCTTCTAGCAGCTCTGCATC
>NZ_JAQGLA010000192.1 GCF_027853915.1 Saccharopolyspora oryzae | reverse complement strand
GTTCCGAGTGGAACCGCCACCCCTCGTCTCATGCTTCGGCGCGCTCGACCCGGGACTCGGGGGCGGGGCGGTCGTGCCGCAGCGACAGCAGGCCGCCGACCACCAGCGTCACGATCACGCCCAGCGGCGTGTACCAGGGGAACGCCAGGGACGCCTCGCCGCCTTCGCCGTCCGGGAACTGCACCCAGACCACGAAGGCCAGCACCACCACGATCGTCGCCCAGAACGCGATCTTCGCGTCGGTCTGCCGGGCCCGCTTGTTCCACAGCCCCAGCAGGAACGCGCCGAGCAGCGCGCCGTAGGTGTAGCTGGCGATGCTGAGCCCGACCTCGACCACCGGGTTGTCGGTGCTGCTGAACATCGATGCGAACACCACGAACACCACGGCCCACACCAGCGTCCACATCTTGCCCATCCGCAGGACCGCCGCGTCGTCCAGCTTCCGCTTGGAGAAGCGCTGGTACAGGTCGCTGACGGTGGAGGTGGACAGCGAGTTCAGCGACGAGGCCAGGGTGCTCATCGCGGCGGCCAGGATCCCGGCGATGAGCAGCCCGGACAGCCCCGGCGGCAGGTCGTTGACGATGAACGTCGGGAACAGCTCGTCCTTGCTGGCCATGCCCATCGAGGCCGGCGTCGCGCCGCGGAAGAACGACCACAGCATGGTGCCGATCAGCAGGAACAGCGCGAACTGCAGGGCGACCACGACACCGCTGGCGATCAGCGCCTTCTGGCTGTCCCGAACGTTCCGGCAGGCCAGCAGCCGCTGCACCATGAGCTGGTCGGCACCGTGCGAGGCCATCGCGAACACCGCACCGCCGAGCACCGCGGTCAGGAACGCGTACTGGTCGGTGATGATCGACGAGGTGAAGTCCAGCAGCTGGAGCTTGCCGGCGTCCACGGCGGTGGCGAACCAGTCCGACGGCAGCTGACCGGCCAGCACGACCGCGGCCGCCACCGCGCCGCCGACGTAGACGAACATCTGGATCGCGTCGACCCACACCACGGCCTTGATCCCGCCCAGGTAGGTGTAGATCACCGTCAGCACCGCCAGGACCAGCACGATCTGCCAGTACGCGAGGTCGACGCCGAACGCCGCCAGCATCACCTTGACCGGGATCGCGGTGGCGAACAGCCGCAGCCCGTCGGCCAGCAGCCGGGTGATCAGGAACGTCACCGAGGCGGTGCCCTGCAGGCCGGCGCCGAACCGCTGGCCGAGGAACTCGTAGGCGCTGACCAAGTTCCCGGCGTAGTACTTCGGCAGCAGCACGAACGCCACCACGACCCGGCCGATCAGGTAGCCGATGGCCAGCTGCAGGTAGGTGAAGCTGCCGAGGTAGGCCACCGT
>NZ_JAQGLA010000191.1 GCF_027853915.1 Saccharopolyspora oryzae | reverse complement strand
GGCGCGCGGCCTTGTTGACCACCGGGTCGATGGTTTGCGAGTAGAACTGTCCACAAGGGATGGTGTCCGTGCTGGGCGGCCCTCCAAGTGCCGCCCGCCGCGAAGTCCTAGCAGCGGTTGCCGGAGTGCTCCCGCTAGATCCGCTCGGTCGACCGGGCGCGCCGGAACTCGCTCGGGGTGACGCCCCGGACCCGTTTGAACGCTGCGCTGAACCCGAACGGGTCCGCGTATCCCACGCTGCGGGCGATGTGCGCGACGGTTGCGGCGTCCTGTTCGACGAGCAGGTCTGCGGCGAGCGTCATGCGCCAGTGGGTCAGATAGGTCAGCGGTGGTTGGCCGACCAGGTCGGTGAACCGCTTGGCCAGCGTCGAACGCGATACCCCGGTGCGCTCGGCTAGCGCGGCGACCGTCCACGGTGCCGCCGGCTCGGCGTGCAGCAGGCGCAGCGCGTCGCCGACCACCGGGTCCCGCTGGGCGGACCACCAGGCCGGGGGTTCGCCCCCGGGGCGCTCGAACCACTCGCGCAGGGTGCAGACCAGCATCCAGTCCAGCAGCCGGTCGAGCACGATCTGCTGGCCAGGTGCGTCGACGGCGACCTCGGCGGCGACGTGGTCCAGCACGGCGTCAGCCGTGCCCCCGGCGCCCACGCGCAGCACGACGGGCAGCGCGTCCAGCAGGCGCCGGCTGATCTCGCCGCGCACCGGGTAGGCGCCGACGATCAGGGTCGTCGCATCGCGGTCGTCCCCGCCGCTGTCGTGCCAGCCGAGCCGGTGCCGGGTCCCGCCCTGGTCAGGCGTTGCGCAGTGCTCGCCGCACGCGATCGGTTCGGCTCGGGTGCCGATCTCGTCGACGAAGGTGAAGGTGGCGGGACCGCGCACGACGATCGTCTCGCGGGCGCGCAGCAGTTCGGGCGAGCCGTGCTCCGGCACGATCCAGCCCGCCCCGGCGAGGACGGTGCACAGCGTCAGCGGGGCGCCGTCCACGAAGTGCAGCGCCCAGGGCGGGGACAGGGTCGAGCTGCCGAACAGCGAGCCGTGGGCTCGCACCCCGCGGATCAGATCACCGAACACGTCCACCCCTCCCAAGGTAGACGAACGCGCAGCCGATCCGGCGTCTCGCCTATGGGATCGTCCGATCTCACCGGGTTCGATCGACGTCATGAGCACCAGTTCGCTGACCGCCCAGGACCTCGAGTTCCTCCGGCGCCCCCTGCATGGATTCCTGTCTGTGGCCAGCGGGCCGCTCCCGCCGCAGCCTCGTCCGGTGTGGTTCGAGGCCACTGCCGAGGGCACGATCCAGCTGTTCACCGGCCCTGACGTACTCAAGGTGCGACGCCTGCGCCGCGACCCCCGCGCCTCGATCGTCGTCGCCGCTCCGGTGGGGGAGCGCGAACGCTGGCTGTCGGTGACCGG
>NZ_JAQGLA010000190.1 GCF_027853915.1 Saccharopolyspora oryzae | reverse complement strand
CCATTGTGGGTGAGGGGTGATGCGTAGCCGTTGTGGTGATGTGAGTGATCCCATGCTGTCGAGAAAAGCCTCTAGCGAGTGTGTGCATGGCCCGTACCCGAAACCGACACAGGTGGTCAGGTAGAGAATACCGAGGCGGTCGGGTGAACTGTGGTTAAGGAATTCGGCAAATTGCCCCCGTAACTTTGGGAGAAGGGGGGCCACTGCTGGTGAACCCACGTGCTGGGGGAGCTGGTGGTGGTCGCAGAGGCCAGGGAGAAGCGACTGTTTACTAAAAACACAGGTCCATGCGAAGCTGTAAGGCGATGTATATGGACTGACGCCTGCCCGGTGCTGGAACGTTAAGAGGACCCGTGAACCCTTTGGGGTGTAGCGGAGAATTTAAGCGCCAGTAAACGGCGGTGGTAACTATAACCATCCTAAGGTAGCGAAATTCCTTGTCGGGTAAGTTCCGACCTGCACGAATGGCGTAACGACTTCTCCGCTGTCTCGACCACAGGCCCGGTGAAATTGCAGTACGAGTAAAGATGCTCGTTTCGCGCGGCAGGACGGAAAGACCCCGGGACCTTTACTATAGCTTGGTATTGGTGTTTGGTTCGGCTTGTGTAGGATAGGTGGGAGACTGTGAAGCATTCACGCTAGTGGGTGTGGAGTCGTTGGTGAAATACCACTCTGGTCGTTCTGGGCATCTAACTCGGGTCCGTGATCCGGATCGGGGACAGTGCCTGGTGGGTAGTTTAACTGGGGCGGTTGCCTCCTAAAGGGTAACGGAGGCGCCCAAAGGTTCCCTCAGCCTGGTTGGCAATCAGGTGTTGAGTGTAAGTGTATAAGGGAGCTTGACTGTGAGACTGACGGGTCGAGCAGGTGCGAAAGCAGGGACTAGTGATCCGGCACTGGCTGGTGGAAGCGGTGTCGCTCAACGGATAAAAGGTACCCCGGGGATAACAGGCTGATCTTGCCCAAGAGTCCATATCGACGGCATGGTTTGGCACCTCGATGTCGGCTCGTCGCATCCTGGGGCTGGAGTTGGTCCCAAGGGTTGGGCTGTTCGCCCATTAAAGCGGCACGCGAGCTGGGTTTAGAACGTCGTGAGACAGTTCGGTCCCTATCCGCCGCGCGCGTAGGAGACTTGCGGAAGGCTGTCCCTAGTACGAGAGGACCGGGATGGACGAACCTCTGGTGTGCCAGTCGTTCTGCCAAGGGCGTGGCTGGTTGGCTATGTTCGGGAGGGATAACCGCTGAAAGCATCTAAGCGGGAAGCCTGTTCCTAGATGAGGTCTCCCACCCCTTTGTGGGTTAAGGCCCCCAAGAGATGATTGGGTTGACAGGCCAGATATGGAAGCACAGTAATGTGTGGAGTTGACTGGTGCTGATAGGCCGAGGACTTGTCCACAAGGATGTACTCGCACTCACTATATGGTGTCTGA
>NZ_JAQGLA010000018.1 GCF_027853915.1 Saccharopolyspora oryzae | reverse complement strand
GTCAGGTTCGGCGGCGTCGGTTCCGTGACCGACGGCGGCGCGACGCTCACCTCGCCGGGCTCGTGCGGCAACGCTCCACTGGCGACCGGCGGCAGCTCCCCTGGCGGAGTCGAGGGCGCTGCGGATTCCGTCGGCGGCGGTTGTGCAGCAGACGGCGCCGGTGCCGGCACCTCAGGCATGGCCAGCACTGCGGGACCGTCCGGCAGGCGCTCGCCCGCGAGCACGTCATCGACCGCGGGCGAGAGCTCCGACGGCGTCGGCAGCGCGCCGTTCGCGTAGGCCGTCGCCCAGATCAGCACCGTGCGCACGTAGCTCTCGGAGTGGTTGTAGCGGAACACCGCCGTCGCGAGGTCGCGCGGATTGCGCAGGTCGCCGCCGGAGCTGCACAGGTACTGCCCCGCTGCCGCGGCGGCGTCGTGCACGTTGTGCGGGCTGGCGACCCCGTCGCGGTTGCCGTCCACCGCGAACTTCCGCCAGGTCGACGGGATGAACTGCATCGGCCCGACTGCCCGGTCCCACACCGGATCGCCGTCGAGCGCGCCGCCGTCGGTGTCCAGGATCGCCGCGACCCCGGGTCCGCCGGACAGCCGGGGCCCGAGGATCGCGCGGGGTGTCGTGCCCAGCACGTCGACGCTGCCGGAGCGGGCGTGGCCCGATTCGATGCGGCCGATCGACGCCAGCACCGACCAGTGCAGCCCGCAACCCGGATTGCGCTGGTCCTCCAGGTCGGCGGCCTGCCGGTAGGCGTTGAGCACGGTGTCCGGGATGCCGAGCGTCCCGCTGGGCAGGTCCAGGCTCCGGCCGGAACCGCTGGCCAGCTCTTTCGGATCACCTGCCTGACCGAGCAGGTCCTTGCTGGGCTTCTTGGCCTGCGGCAGGTTCCCGGTGACGCCCAGCTCCCGCAGATCGGTCCTCCCCGGTGGGGCCTGCGGCGCCGCCAGGAAGGAGCTCGACGCCCCGAACAGCGTCACCGGGAGCAGCAGCGCAGGGGTCAGCGCGGTGACCGCGACCCACCTCCGCGCCCGGTTCCTGGACTCCCCGCTGATGAGCGGAGCCGTTTTCCACATGTGCTTTCCGTGGCGCTTGTTGCGAGCCGTCACTAGTCCATCCCCCGACCTGGACCGTTCACCCCGAAATTCGGATGGCCTCCTGGATACACCACCGGGTGGACGATCGCCGGGTGGCGAGCCCGGACGTCACCCGTCCGTTGGGCCTCGGCTCGGCCGGTGACGCCCCGGACTGCTCCGTCCGGGCGGTGCGATCCGCCGATCTCCCGCTCACCGGGCCGGAACTGCCTACTCTCCGGTCATGACGCTCATCCACGAGCCGGCCGCGTTCGGCACCCACCAGGTGGAGAACCAGCCACCGCCGCTGTCCGGATTCGACCCGCTGGCCTGCGATCCGGCGCTGGGCTCGGCGCTGACCCGCTACGCCGTCGGCGACCTCACCGGGCTGGCCAGGGAGGCCGGTTCGGAGGAGGCGCGGGAGCACGGTCGGCTCGCCAACGAGCACCCGCCGCAGCTGCGCACCCACGACCGCTACGGGAACCGGATCGACGAGGTCGAGTTCCACCCGTCCTGGCACTGGCTGATGTCGCGCGCCATCGCGCACGGGCTGCACGCCGCGCCGTGGACGCAATGCCCCGGTGCGCACCTGCGCCGAGCTGCCGGTTTCTACCTGTGGTCGCAGGTCGAGCCCGGGCACAGCTGCCCGATCTCGATGACGTACTCGGCGGTGCCCGCGCTGCGCTACAACCCGGAGCTGGCCGCCGAGTACGTGCCGAAGCTCGCCGCGACGGGCTACGAGTTCGGGCTGCGGCCGCCCGCGGAGAAGTCGGCGCTGCTGGCGGGCATGTCGATGACCGAGAAGCAGGGCGGCTCGGACGTGCGCGCCAACACCACGACCGCCGAGCGGCTCGCCGACGGCACCTACCGGCTCGTCGGGCACAAGTGGTTCACCTCGGCGCCGATGAACGACGTGTTCCTGACCTTGGCGCAGACGCCCGGCGGGTTGAGCTGCTTCCTGGTGCCGCGGGTGCTGCCGGACGGCAGCCGCAACGGGATCCGGTTGCAGCGGCTGAAGGACAAGCTGGGCAACAAGTCCAACGCCTCGGCGGAGATCGAGTACACCGGCGCGATCGGCCACCTGATCGGCGAAGAGGGCCGCGGCGTCCGCTGCATCATCGAGATGGTGTCGATGACCAGGCTGGACTGCGTGCTGGGCTCGGCCGCCAACATCCGCATCGCGCTGTCCGAAGCGGCCCACCACGTCCAGCACCGCAGCGCCTTCGGCGAACGCCTGGTGGACCTCCCGCTGATGCAGAACGTGCTGGCCGACCTGGCGCTGGAGTCCGAGGCGGCGACGACGCTGGCGATGCGGCTGGCCGCGGCGGTGGAGCAGGGCGAGCACGACCTGCTGCGCCTGGCGCTGCCCGCGGCGAAGTTCTACGTCTGCAAGCGCGCGCCCGCCGTGGTCGCGGAAGCCCTGGAATGCCTGGGCGGCAACGGTTACGTCGAGGAATCCGGCATGCCCCGCCTGTACCGCGAGGCACCGCTGATGTCGATCTGGGAGGGCTCGGGCAACGTGACGGCCCTGGACCTCATCCGCGCCCTGGCGAAACAACCGTCCACAAGGGACGCACTGGAGGCGGAACTGGCCCCGGCGTCCGGCGCGAACCCCCACTACGACACGGCCCTGCACCGCCTCCGGACCGAGCTGGACTCCCCGGCCCCGGAACGAGCCCGAGCCCTGGCCGAACTCCTGGCCCTCACGCTCCAGACCTCACTGCTCCTCCGCCACGCGCCGACCCACGTCGCGGAGTCCTTCGCGACAACCCGCCTGGGCCCGGCAACCCGGACCTTCGGCGCAACCCCGATCCCCAACCCGAGAACCCTGGTGGACCGCATCGCCCCAACCCGCTGAGTCCCACCGGAGACCACAGTTTCAATCGAAACTGTGATCCGCCGTGCCTGGGTTCCGCAGTTTCAATTGAAACTGTGGTTTCAACTTGACAACCCGCACCCTCCGGGTCTAGGTGCTGCCCACCAACAGAACGTGCGGTCCACCGGTGTGTCGGTACCCGACACACCGACGCATGTGGACAGGTCGTCCGGCCTGTGGAGAACTTCCGCAAATTCAATGGAAATCAGACCTCTGATTTCCATTGAATTTGCGGACCGCCGAAGGCCGCGGAACGAGGGGCGGAGTGTCGAAGGTCCGAACAGGACGGTCCGGGGTCAGCGGTTGAGCAAGTAGCGGTGTTCGGGCCAGCGCTCGGCGATGAGGTCGATCGCCTCGTCGCCGAAGGGGTTCACGCCGGGGCCCTTGGCCAGGGCGTGGGCGATGTGCACGTGGAGGCACTTCACGCGGTCCGGCATGCCCCCCGCGCTGACCTCGGTGCCCAGGGACTCCAGCGCGTTGCGCTCCGCCAGGTAGGAGTCGTGCGCCCGGCTGTAGTGCGCCGCCAGCTCCTCGTCGGTGGCCAAGCGGTCCTGCATCTCGCGCATCAGGCCTTCGGCCTCGAAGGTCGAGGCGTGCGCGGTGAGCTGCGGGGAGGTCAAGTAGTACAGCGTCGGGAAGGGGGTGCCGTCCTCCAGCCGCGGCCAGGTCTGCACCACGGTCGGCTCACCCGCCGCGTCGCGCGCCGCGATGGCGTGCAGCCCGCGTGGCGGACGCCCCAGCTGTCGCCGGATGCACTCCCGGTCGGCGTCGCTGATCACCGGCGCACCCGAGTTCAACGTCAAGATCCCTTCCCCACAACAGAATTCCAGAGCTCTTCGTACCACGGCAGTCCGCTGTCGGCGGATTCCGCGGGAGGCGGTGGCGGAGCCGGCGCGATGGGCGCCTCCACGATGTAGGGCGTCTCGCCGGGCCGGACGTACCCGAACCTGGCCCGCGCCTCGGCCTCCAGCTGGGCCGGGTCGGAGAGCTCTTCCTTGCGCTTCTCCAGATCGCTGACCTGCTGCTGCAGCTCAGTTCGCTGCTGCTCCTGCGCAGCCAGGTCGGCGCGCTGGCTCATGTACGTGCGCAGCGGCACCGAAACGCTCAGCGCCATCACGCAGAACAGCATGGCCAGGCCCGCCGCCCGACGCGTCGAGGAGAGCTTGAAAGCTCCCCCGGTGCCGGGCCGGGAGCGCGGCCGGGACGACGTCTGCCGCCCCGGCCGCTTACCGGTGCTCTTGCCCCGGCTGGCGTTGCGGCGGGCGCGCTCGGCCCGGCGCTGAGCCGGGGTCTCCCCCTGGCTGCGCCGCCGCGGATCCGATGCGCGCCCGACCGGCATGGCTCAGCTCTCCGGGGTGAACCGCGGGAAGGCCAGCTCGCCCGCGTACCGGGCCGCGTCGCCGAGGGCTTCCTCGATGCGCAGCAGCTGGTTGTACTTGGCGACCCGCTCGCTGCGGGCGGGGGCACCGGTCTTGATCTGACCGCAGCCGGTGGCCACCGCCAGGTCGGCGATCGTGGTGTCCTCGGTCTCGCCGGAGCGGTGGCTCATCATGCTCTTGTAGCCGCACGAGGTGGCCAGGTTGACCGCGTCCAGGGTCTCCGACAGGGTGCCGATCTGGTTGACCTTGACCAGCAGCGCGTTGGCCGCGCCCCGCGAGATGCCCTCGTCCAGGCGCTCCGGGTTGGTCACGAACAGGTCGTCGCCGACCAGCTGGACCTGGTCGCCGACCTGCTCGGTCAGGCTGGTCCAGCCGTCCCAGTCGTCCTCGGACAGCGGGTCCTCGATGGAGACCAGCGGGTAGGCGCCGATGAGCTCCTGGTAGTACGCCGCCATCTGGTCCGCGGTGCGCTTGGCGCCCTCGAAGTTGTAGGCGCCGTCGGAGTAGAACTCGGTGGCGGCGACGTCGAGCGCCAGCACGATGTCGCGGCCCAGCTTGTAACCGGCCTTCTCCACCGCGGAGGCGATCAGGTCCAGCGCCTCGCGGTTGTTCGGCAGGTCGGGGGCGAAACCGCCCTCGTCGCCCAGCCCGGTGGCCAGGCCCTTGGCCTTGAGCACCGACTTCAGCGCGTGGTAGGTCTCCGCGCCCCAGCGCAGCGCCTCCGAGAAGGTGTCCGCACCGACCGGCGCGATCATGAACTCCTGGATGTCGACGCCGGTGTCGGCGTGCGCGCCACCGTTGAGGATGTTCATCATCGGGACCGGCAGCACATGCGCGTTCGGTCCGCCGACGTAGCGGAACAGCTCCAGACCCGAGGTCTCCGCGGCGGCCTTGGCCACCGCCAGCGAGACGCCCAGGATCGCGTTGGCACCCAGCCGGGACTTGTCCGGCGTGCCGTCCAGGTCGACCAGCTTCTGGTCGACGACGCGCTGCTCGGTGGCGTCCAAGCCGACCAGTTCCGGCCCGATCTCGTCCAGCACCAGGGCGACCGCGTTCTCCACGCCCTTGCCGCCGTAGCGACCGGCGTCGCCGTCGCGCAGCTCGACGGCCTCGTGCTCACCGGTCGAAGCGCCCGACGGGACCGCTGCGCGGCTGAGCGTGCCGTCCTCCAATGCCACCTCGACCTCGACGGTGGGGTTACCGCGGGAGTCCAGGATCTCGCGGGCACCGACCTGCTCGATGATCGCCACGTGTGCTCCTAACCAGCCTTTGAACTATGGACGAAGCGGACCGCCGCGGCGTTCCCGCGCGCGGCGAACCGGCCGAACGCCCGACGACCGCCTACGAGCCTAACCGGGCCGGTAGCACGGCCGCCGGAGACTCGCACGCCTCGCGATCAGGCCGCCCGATTCGCCCCCATCCGGCAACCCGCCGTTCGGCCGATGTTCGTGCCGGGAGGCCTGGATCCGGCGCCCAAGACCATCCGGTCGGACGTCTCGGAACACCGGATCGGCACGTAACGTTGTCGCCGCCATGACGACCGAAAGCACTGTCGAAGCGTTCCGCCGAGCAGAGGAGCTGCTCGGCCAGCGCCGCCCGCTCGAGGCCCTGCGCGTCCTCGAACCGGTGCTCGACGTCGACCCCGACAAGCCCAGCGTGCAGCTGCTGCTGGGCCGCGCGTACTACTTCTCCGCCCAGCTGCGCCGCGCGGAACGCGCGTTCCTCCGGGTCCTGGACTTCGACCCGTCCGACCACTACGCCCGGCTGGTCCTGGGCCGGACCCTGCAGCGCCAGGGCCGCCTCCAGGAGGCCCGCGCCCAGATCAGGCTGGCCGCGATGATGTACCCGGACCCGGCCTACCAGGAAGCGCTCGGCGAGATCAACGCCCACATCGCCACCAAGGGCCTCTGACCAGCTCAGCGGCGGCGGTTGCCGGCTTCCGCGTACGTCTCGGCGAGCGCGAAGACCTTCTGTGCGTACTCGACCGAGTTGTTGTAGGTCATCACGCCTGCCCACCAGCCGGTTCCGGTGGTCATGTCGCGGCCGCTGGCGCAGAGGTAGCGGGCTGCCGAGACCGCGGCGTCGTCCAGGTTCTGCGGGTCGCCGATGCCGTCGCCGTTGCCGTCGGTGGCCCACTTCCGCCAGGTCCCCGGGATGAACTGCATCGGCCCGACCGCCCGGTCGTGCACCACGTCGCCGTCGAGCAGGCCGCCGTCGGTGTCCGGGATCTCGCGGACGCCTGGCCCGCCGTTGAGCGGCACCCCGATGATCGGGCTGGACGATCGGGCGTCCTCCCGCAGGATCCGCCCGGCGAAGCGGCCGTGGTTGGACTCGATCCGCCCGATGCCGGCGAGCGTCGCCCAGGAGATCCGGCAGGCGGGCTGGTGCTGGCGCATCGCCAGGTCCGCGTTGACGTAGGAGACGATCGCGCGCGCCGGGATGTCGACCACGGTCGCGACCTCGTCGGCCCACTTGCGCACCGGGTCCGCGCCCGGTTCGAGCTGGCCCGGGTCGACGCCGGGGATGGACTGCGGCAGCGGCTCTTCCACGGGGGGCGCGGTCGAACCCGGCTCCACCGGCGCGGGCTCGGGTTCTCGCTCGACCGGCGGTCCCGCCCACGGTGCCGACGACGGCGCGCCGAGGACGTTGATCAGAGCGACTCCGACGACCATCGCGGCCAGCAGCCCGAACGCGGTGGCCAACCGCCCGAGTGCGGCGACCACGCCGGAAGTGTTCCTGATCACCGGGACAGGCTACTCGGCAGTAGGCCCGACTTTCCAGCCTCCGCCCGGCGGATGGTCCACACCTCGAGACCCGCAGTTTCAATTGAAACTGCGATCCGCCGTGCCTGGGATGTGCAGTTTCAATTGAAACTGTGTTCAGTCGCGGCTGAAACCAGCGGTCGCGGAGCAGACCGGCGGAGCTACCGGCCGCTGGCGACTGCGGGGATCTGGTGGCTGGATCGGCCGTAGTGGTCGGCCCAGTTCAGGACTTCCTGGCCGTAGTCGCGGCTCTGGTTGTAGGTCAGCAGGGCCTTCCAGAAGCCTTCGGCGTCGGTCAGGTCGCCGCCCGCGCTGCAGAGGTAGCGGCCCGCCGCGAGGGCCGCGTCGTCGATGTCCTGCGGGTCGGCCACCCCGTCGCCGTCCGCGTCGACCTTCCAGTCGTTCCAGGTGGTCGGGATGAACTGCAGCGGGCCGACGGCCCGGTCCCACTGCCGGTCGCCGTCGAGCTCGCCGCCGTCGGTGTCCGGGATCTTCTTGACGCCGTCGCTGCCGTCCAGCGGCAGCCCGATGATCGGCGTGCTGGGACGGCCGGTCTCGTCGAGCCTGGCCCCGCCGTGCCGGCCGTGGCTGGATTCGACCGAGCCGATGCCGGCCAGCAGCGTCCAGCTGATGCCGCAGCCGGGGATGCTGTCCTCGATGGAGCGCTGCGCGTAGCCGTAGGCCTGCAGAGCGGCGCGCGGGATGTTGAGCTCGTCGGCCATCGACTCGGACCAGTTCGCGAGCTGGCCTTGCGGTCGTTGCGACGGGGGCAGCGGCGGGCCGCCCGGTTGGAGCAGTTGCACTTCGGGGGGCTCGATGCCGCGGTCCGGCGGGGCGGTCGCCGTGGGCGGCGAGAACGGCGACTCGGCCACCCGCGGGGGCGTGGGGGTCGCGCACGACGCGACCAGGGTGAGCGCAGGGCATAACAACAGCCAGAGCCGACGCGGCACCAAAGATCCTCCCTCGCACGCCAGGACACTTCGGGGCGTCGAACCCAGCGCACCGCCCACCTGGGGATATTGATCGAATTTCGCGTTCGTCAGCCGAAGCGCCTGCGGCCAGTGTGCGTCACGACTCGGAGCGCACGGCGACTGGGTCGGACAAATCCGACATCAACTCGCGCCACTCGTCGGCCGCGAGCTCCGACGGCTCCCGCCCGGACTCCCGGGCTCGCCGCTCGGCTTCGCGGATCCGCTCGGCGAAGGCCAGGGCCACCGAGCGCAGCTCGTCCTCCGGGTCGGCGCCGGCGAGCCGGGCCCGCGCCGCGATGTCGAACAGCGCCTCGCCGACGGCTTCGCCGTGAGGCAGCACCTCCGCCGGAATCCCGGCGCGGCTGGCGCGCTGCACCAGCTTCGCGGCGAGCGCCACCGCGGGCTGCCCCAGCGCCACACCGTCCACAATAGACTCGCGCTGCTTCTCCTGCTGCTTGAGCTCTTCCCAGCGGGCGTGCTGCGATTCGGCGTCCAGCACGGAGCTCTCGTCGGCGAACACGTTCGGGTGCCGCGAAACGAGCTTGCTGACCAGACCGGCGGCGACGGCGTCGATGTCGAACGGATCGGCCGCGTCCTCGGCGGCGACCCGCGCGTGGAACAGCACCTGCAGCAGCACGTCGCCGAGCTCTTCGCGCAACGCCTCCCGATCACCATCGGCGATGGCGTCGAGCAGCTCGTAGGCCTCCTCGACGAGGTACTTGCGCAGCGTGTCGTGGTCCTGGTCGGCGTCCCACGGGCATCCGCCCGGCGAGCGCAGCCGGTCCATCACGGTCACGGCGTCCAGCAGCTCCACCCCGGCCGGGGCGGGCGCGCCGATCACGCGGGCGCCGGCGGAGCGCAGCGCTTCGGCGTCGGCGCAGCCGAGGTCGCCGACGAACAGCACGACGGGCTCGCGGGCGGCCTGCGCCAGCAGGTCCGCGGGCGGTTCCGGCGCGGCGAGCGCCTCCCGCGCAGCGGGCGCGAGGCCGGGCTCGGCGTACACAACGGCGTTGCGCAACAGCGGCACAGCCGCAGCGGGCACGACCTCACCGAGCCGGTCGTCGACCACGACCACCGCCGAACCTCCGGCCACCCGAACCTCGTCCATGAGGCGATTGTCCCAAGTCCGCGCAGGGCAGGTGACCACTTCCCCCGAGTCGTTGGTCACCATCCGTAGACCAGACGCGCGAAAATGGTTGCCGCTGCAACGATCAGGCCTGCGGGGCCTGCGCGGGGAAGCGGAAACCGGTGGTCTCGCCCTCGTTCGGCACCGCCGTCAGGTGCACCGGGTCCCACACCCCGTACCGCGGGCTGAGCTGCACCCCGGTCCGGTCGGCCGTCACCCCGAGCAGGAACGTCCCGAACTGCTGCAGCACGTCGTCGCCCGCGCCGTTGGCCAGCTGCGCCGGGGCCTTCGGATCGACCTGCCGGTCCTTGACCCGGACGACCAGCCACTGACCGCTGTTCGGCGACTGCTCGAAGGCCAGCACGGTGCCCGGCTCGGCGCCGAAGAGCGGCGTGTTGGCCGCCAGCTCCAGGCTCTCCGCCGGGCGCAGCTGCTGGTCGGTCGCGGTCAGCAGCCCGGCCGCCTTGTCCTGGGCGACCAGGTCCGCCGCCTGCTGCGGTCCGAGCGCCATCTGCCGGGCCTTCTTCTCCGCCTCACCGCGAGTGCTCGCCTGGGTCAGGTCGAAGGTGATCGACAGCTGGTCGATGTACTTGCGCCCGAGCTCCGCGGTCAGCATCTGGGTGCGGACCATCTCGCCGGCTTCCCGCGGGCCGTAGATCATGCCCTCGGTCGCCGCCTGCGGACCGCCCAGCTGGCCGACGCGCTCCGCGACCTGCTGATCGGTGACGGTCAGCCGCTCGTCGCGCGCGGCCTCCTCGACCAGCTCCTGCCGCACCAGCTGCGAGGCCAGCTGGCGGCCGAGGTCGTCGAGCGAGCCCTGCTGTTTCAGCTGCGGCTTGATGTCCGGCTGCCGCTCGAGCAGCTCGTCGAACCAGGACTGCACATCGGAAACGGGGATGCGGGTGTCGCCGACGATCGCGGCGGCCCCGACCTGGCTCGGCCCGGAACCGCAGCCGGCGAGCAGGAATCCGGCCGCGGCGATCGAAGCGAGGAGGCGCCCGTGGCGCGTGCGGAAGCTCACACCCCGCACCTTCTCACGAGATCAACGTCCGGTGAAGGCGGTTTCCGGAGTCCCATCGGTTGATCTCGATGGGCGATCGGCCCGGTTCCGCAGGTCGTGACCCGTGAGTCCTTCGAGTCGCCATAGCAGCCCAAAAGACTCACGGGCTCGGGATCAGCGGCCGAGCGGGCCGGCGGACATGTTGACGATGACCTTCTCGCCCTCGACCAGGACCTCGTAGTCCACGCCCTCGGACAGGCCGATCGTGAGCTCACCGGTGCCGTGCGAGTTGTCGTTCACCACCGCGCTCTTGGCCAGCGGCTGGCCGAAGGTCGCCGGCTCGGCCGTGCGGCGCTCCGGGTCCGCCACCTCGACGTAGATGTGCAGGAACTTCGTGCCGGTCATGCCCTCGACCGGTTCGCCGGAACCGCCCCAGACCGGGGAGGTCTCGTTGAGCTCGTGGTTCATCACCTTGACGCCGTCGACGCCCGACAGGCCGCTGAAGTCGAACACCACGCGCTCTTCGTTGCCGTGCACGCCCGCGCGCATGCCCGGCTTGTCGGTGGAGACCGGCGCCTGGAAGCTGCTCTCCGACGAAGAGGTCTCGGCCGACGAGGAAGTCTCGGACTGCACGGACTGCACCTGCTGCGGGGCGGTCGCGGGCGCCGGGGAGGCCGGCTGCGCGCCCGCCGAGCACCCGGTCACCGCCAACGCGGACATCGCCATCGTGCCGGCTGCCAGGATCAGCTTGCTGCGCAAGGACATCTCGGTCGCACCTTTCGCGTACGGGGCTTTCCCGTAAAGACGCCGCACAGCGCGCGAGGTTCCAACCGGAGCAGAACTGATCTCCAGCACATTTCCGGCCGCGGGACCCGGACGTCCTCTGTGGACTACCCGGGCGGGCGGGTGATGAAGTGGAGCGCGTCGGCGAGCTGCTCCCGGTGCCGGTTCAGGACTTCCGAGTCGACGCCGGCGGCCGTGATCGCCACCAACTCGTCGGTCGCCTCCCGCAGGGCCGCGCTCACCGCCGCCGCCTGCATCCGGACCTCGAGCGCATCGCTGCGAACTCCCTGGCGTTCGGCGAGGACCTCGACGAACGTCGGCTCGGCGCGCTCGCGCAGCACGAGGTAGGCCGCGCGCAACGCCGGTTCGTCGTGGGTCATGCGGATGACCGCCAGGACCGCTTCGACCTCGGACCAGGACTCCTCGGGCACGAGCGTGTAGGCCGCGCGCAGGTGCTCGGCGAGTTCCAGCTCGGGCGGCCAGCTGCGCAGGACCCGCTGGAACGCCTCGATCGTCTTGGTCAGCAGCGGTTCGACGCAGCTCTCCTTGCTGCGGAAGTAGCGCCACAGCGTGCGCTCGGAAACCCCCGCGGCCTTCGCGATCTGCTCGCCCGACGTCGCCGCCACGCCCTGCTCCCGGAACAGCCGGACCGCGTGGCGCGAGATCTCGAGCCGCTGCTGCCGGCGCTGCTCGTCGCTGACCGGGGGGCGTCCGCGGCGGGCGGTCCGCTCGACCATCGGCACCTCCATCGGCGGACTGGCGTTGACACACCTTAACCGACCCAAACATTATTGACAGTGAGCGCCAATAAATAAAGCTGGAGGAGACCCATGAGCGTTGCTGCCGAACGCCTGCAGCTGCCCTTCGACAGGCCGAACGTGCTCGACCTGGCCCCGCTGTACGAGGTGCTGCGCCGCGAAGCGCCGGTCACCCCGGTCACCACGCCAGCGGGCGACCCGGCGTGGCTGGTCACGCGCTACGACGAGGTCCGCGAACTGCTCGGCGACAAGCGCCTCGGGCGCTCCCACCCCGAGCCGGAGCGGGCCTCGCGCATCACCACGGCCGCCGTGCAGGACGGCCCCACCGGCACCTACGAATCCGAAGAGGCCGACCACAAGCGGATGCGCCGACTGCTCACCCCGGCGTTCTCCGCCAAGCGGATGCGGATGCTCTCCCAGCACGTCCAGGACCTCGTCGACGGCTACGTCGACCAGCTGATCGCCGAGCGCGAGTCCTCGGACGTCGTCGACCTGCACACCGGGCTGGCGTTCCCGCTGCCGGTCGCGGTCATCTGCCAACTGCTCGGCGTGCCCGAAAGCGACCGCGAGCTCTTCCACGCGCTGTCCGAGCGGATGGCCAGCCCGTCCGAGGGCGGCGAGGCGCACCGAGCGCGCGAGGAGTTCAGCCGCTACATGGCCGGGCTCGCCGAGTCCAAGCGCGGGCAGCTGGGCGAGGACGTGATCTCCGACCTCGTGCGCGCGCAGAGCGCCGACGAAGGGTTCGACTACGCCGAGATGGTCCGGCTCTGCGTCGGGCTGCTCTTCGCCGGGCACGAGACCACGGTCAACCGCATCGGCCTGGGCGTGCTGTTCCTGATGACCCGCCCGGAGCACTGGACCGCGCTGACCGCAGACCCCGACGGCCGGGTCGATGCCACCGTCGAGGAGATCATGCGGCTGGGCGCGCCCGGAGACCTCGGACTGCTGCGCTACGCGCACACCGACGTCGAGGTCGGCGGCACCACGATCCGCACCGGGGACGCGGTGATCCTGTCGGTCAACTCCGCCAACCGCGACGAGTCCGCCTACGCCGACGCGGAGACCTTCGACCCGGACCGCGCCGAGCGCACCCACCTCGGCTTCGGGCACGGCGCGCACTTCTGCATCGGCGCCAGCCTCGCCCGCACCGAGCTCCGGATAGTCTTCGCCACCCTCGCCCGGCGCCTGCCCGGCCTGCGCCTGGCGAAGGACGCCGACGAGCTGCCGGTCCGCCCCACCATCACCGGAGGAGTCTCGGAACTCCCGGTGACCTGGTAGAACCCCACTCGAGGAGAAAGAC
The DNA here is from genome assembly GCF_027853915.1 of Saccharopolyspora oryzae. Taxonomy (GTDB): domain Bacteria; phylum Actinomycetota; class Actinomycetes; order Mycobacteriales; family Pseudonocardiaceae; genus Saccharopolyspora; species Saccharopolyspora oryzae. The sequence goes on along the minus strand of NZ_JAQGLA010000018.1, from coordinate 86,912 downwards.
ATGAAGGTGACAGCCGACCAGGACAAGTGCATCGGCGCGGGCCAGTGCGTCCTGACCGTCGAGCAGGTCTTCGACCAGCGGGACGAGGACGGGATCGTCGTCCTCCTCAACCCCGAACCAGCCGAAGAACACGCCGAAGCAGTCCACCAAGCAGCAGCGATGTGCCCCTCCGGAGCCATCACAGTCGAAGACTGACCCCAGAAGGGCACCTTCGACCGGGGGTGCCCTTCAGTCTTCTTCTTCGACCGGGCCCACTTCGAGCTGGAATTCGGCGCCGTGGCGTTCGGTTCCGGCTATGACCGCTTGTTCCAGTACCTGGGCGCCCTTGAGACCTCTCTGCATCAGGGGGTCTTCGCGGAGGTCCTTCATCAGGGCCACGCAGAGCAGGATCATCACCACCGCGAACGGGGCCGAGGCCAGGAACGTCAGGTTCTGGATGCCGCTGAGGGCGTTCTCGCCGCCGACGATGAGCATGATCGCGGCCACTGCACCCGTCGCGGCACCCCAGAACACGACGATCCAGCGCTGCGGCTCGATGGAACCGTGCTGCGACAGGGTGCCCATGACGACCGAGGCCGCGTCCGCGCCGGAGACGAAGAAGATCGCCACCAGGACCATCACCAGCACCGTGGTGATCGACGCCAGCGGCAACGTCTCCAGCACCCGGAACGTCTGGGCCTCCTCGCCGCCGCTGCGGTAGACGTCCACGCCGCTCTGCTGCACGGAGATCGAGCTGCCGCCGAAGATCGCGAACCACACCAGGCTCACCACGCTCGGCACCAGGATCACGCCACCGACGAACTGGCGGATGGTGCGACCGCGGCTGATCCGGGCGATGAACATGCCGACGAACGGCGTCCAGGAGATCCACCACGCCCAGTAGAAGATCGTCCAGCTGGACAGCCAGTCGTTCATCGCCGCGCCGCCGGTGGCGCCTGCTCGCGAGGCCATCGACCCGAAGTCGCGCAGGTAGACGCCGACCGACGTGGGCAGCAGGTCGAGGATGAAGACCGTCGGGCCGACCACGAAGACGAAGATCGCCAGCAGCGCCGCCAGCACCATGTTGATGTTGGACAGCCACTGGATGCCCTTGGCCACGCCCGACACCGCCGAAGCGATGAAGCAGATCGTCAGCACCACGATGATCAGCACCAGCACGGTGTTGCCGACCGCGCCGATCCAGCCGGCCGCCTGCATGCCGCTGCGGATCTGCAGCGTGCCCAGCCCGAGCGAAGCGGCCGACCCGAACAGCGTCGCGAACAGGGCAAGGATGTCGATCAGCTTGCCGACCGGCCCCTCGGCGCCGCGCTTGCCGATCAACGGCGTGAACACCGCGCTGATCAGCTGCTTCCGGCCGCGGCGGAAGCTGCCGTAGGCGATCGCCAGACCGACCACCGCGTAGATCGCCCACGGGTGCAGCGTCCAGTGGAACAGCGAGGTGGCCATCGCGGTCTCCACCGCCGCATCGCTGAGCGGCGCCACGGTGCCCGGCGGCGGTTCCACGAAGTGCGCCAACGGCTCGGCGACACCGAAGAACATCAGCCCGATGCCCATGCCCGCGCTGAACATCATCGCGATCCACGACACCGTGCGGAACTCCGGCAGCTCGTCGTCCTGGCCGAGCGGGATCGCGCCGTAGCGGCTGAACGCCAGCCACAGCGCGAACACCACGAACCCGGTGGAAGCCAGCACGAAGGCCCAGCCGATGTTGGTGACCAGCCAGGACAGCAGCGAGCTGGACACCACCGCCAGCGACTCGGTGGAGGCCACGCCCCACCCGACGAAGACCAGCGTGATGAGCGCGGTGATCCCGAAGACCAGCGCATCGGTGCGGCGCACGGCGGTGAAGGCCTCCGGCGACCGCGGAATACGGGCGCGCGCTTCGTCCCGTTCAGAGCCCTTCCTGGCCATCCCGCGCCTCCTCGTGACCGATGACGAGCCGGATCAACGGTCACGCCACCAGCACCCGGCGGCAACTCAAGACCAGGCGCACAACACCCGACGATGGTGGTCGATTTCGTGCGAAATCGACCACCGCCCGGGTGACGGGGGGTCAGGCGACGGGGGCCGGAGCCGTGGTGAGGTCCGCGAGGAACTTCGCGCACCAGTCCAGGAGGGCGTCGTCGCGGAGCGGCGGGGCCCCCATGCGGCCACCGGCCGCGCCTTCCGTCGGGCGCGGGACCGAGACCGTGCGCACCGCCGGCTTGTACACCGCCTTCGGGTACAGGCGCTTGAGGCGGACCTGCTTGGAGTCCAGCAGTTCCAGCGGCGCCAGCCGCAGCGACGTGCCCTGCAACGTCACCTCGCGGACGCCCTGCTCCCGGCAGAGCTGCCGGAACCGCGCCACCTTCAGCAGCCGCTCCACCGGCTCGGGCAGCGGCCCGTACCGGTCCACCAGCTCCGCGCGCACCGCGTCCAGCGCCTCCTCGTCCACCGCCGCGGCGAGCTTGCGGTACGCCTCCAGGCGCAGCCGCTCCCCCGGCACGTAGTCGTGCGGGATGTGCGCGTCGACCGGCAGGTCCACCCGGACCTCGGTGAGCTCCTCCTCCACCTCGCCGGGCTCGGCCCCGGCGTGCTTGCGGAACGCGTCGACGGCCTCGCCGACCAGCCGCACGTACAGGTCGAAGCCCACGCCCGCGATGTGCCCGGACTGCTCGGCGCCGAGGATGTTGCCCGCGCCGCGGATCTCCAGGTCCTTCATGGCCACCGCCATGCCCGCGCCCAGCTCGGAGTTCTGCGCGATGGTCGCCAGGCGGTCGTGCGCGGTGTCGGTCAGCGGCTTCTCCGGCGGGTACAGGAAGTAGGCGTAACCCCGCTCCCGCGCACGCCCGACGCGACCGCGCAGCTGGTGCAGCTGGGCGAGGCCGAGCAGGTCGGAGCGGTCCACGATCAGCGTGTTGGCGTTGGAGATGTCCAGGCCCGTCTCGACGATCGTGGTGCACACCAGCACGTCGTGCTCGCGCTCCCAGAAGCCCTGGATGATCTTCTCCAGCCGGTCCTCGTTCATCTGCCCGTGCGCGGTGACGATCCGCGCCTCCGGCACCAGCTCGCGCAGCTGCCGCGCGACCTTCTCGATGTCGTGCACCCGGTTGTGCACGAAGAACACCTGGCCGTCGCGCAGCAGCTCGCGGCGGATCGCGGCGGCGACCTGCTTCTGGTCGTAGGCGCCGACGTAGGTCAGGATCGGGTGCCGCTCCTCGGGCGGGGTGAGGATGGTCGACATCTCGCGGATGCCCGCCATGCTCATCTCCAGCGTCCGCGGGATCGGCGTCGCCGACATGGTCAGCACGTCCACGTGCGTGCGCAGGGCCTTGATGTGCTCCTTGTGCTCGACGCCGAAGCGCTGCTCCTCGTCGACGATCACCAGGCCCAGGTCCTTGTAGCGGATGCCGGTCTGCAGCAACCGGTGCGTGCCGATCACGATGTCGACCTCGCCGTCGGCCAGGCCCTTGATCGTCTGCTCGGACTCCATCGGATCGGTGAACCGGGACAGGCCCTTGATGTTCACCGGGAACGAGCGCATCCGGTCGGTGAAGGTGTTCAGGTGCTGCTGGGCGAGCAGCGTGGTCGGCACCAGCACGGCGACCTGCTTGCCGTCCTGCACCGCCTTGAACGCCGCGCGCACCGCGATCTCGGTCTTGCCGTAGCCGACGTCGCCGCAGATCACCCGGTCCATCGGGACCGCGCGCTGCATGTCCGCCTTGACCTCGTCGATGGCGGCCAGCTGGTCGCCGGTCTCGGTGTAGGGGAAGGCGTCCTCCAGCTCCCGCTGCCACGGGGTGTCCGCGCCGAAGGCGTGCCCCGGCGAGGACTGGCGGGCGGCGTAGAGCTGCACCAGCTCCGCGGCGATCTCCTTGACCGCCTTGCGGGCCTTGGCCTTGGTGTTCTTCCAGTCCGAGCCGCCGAGCTTGTTCAGCGTCGGGGTCTCGCCGCCGACGTAGCGGCTGACCTCGTCGAGCTGGTCGGTCGGCACGAACAGCCGGTCGCCGGGCTGACCGCGCTTGCTCGACGCGTACTCCAGCACCAGGTACTCGCGGGTGGCGCCGCCGACGGTGCGCTGCACCATCTCCACGTACTTGCCGATGCCGTGCTGCTCGTGCACCACGAAGTCGCCGGTCTTGAGCGCCAGCGGGTCGACCGCGTTGCGCCGCCGCGACGGCATCCGCCGCATGTCCCGGGTGGACGTCCCGCCGCGACCGCCGGTCAGGTCCGCTTCGGTGAGCACCACCAGCGAGATGCCGGGCGCGGCGAAGCCGTCCTCGAGACCGCCGCGCACCACCGTCACGACCCCGGTCTCGGGCTCGTCGGCCAACCCGTCCTCGGCCAGCCGCGCGGGCAGCTCGGCCTCGCGCAGCTGCTGCACCGCTCGCTGCGCGGTGCCCGCACCGGCCACCACCAGCAGCGCTGCCCCGCCCGACGCGGTGTGCGCGCGCAGGTCGGCGAAGGCCCGCTCGATCTCGCCGCGGTAGGCGTCGACCTGCTTGAGGACCAGGCGGATGACCTCGTCGTCGTCCTCACCCTCTTCGCTGGTCAGCTGGGTCAGCGGCCACCAGGGCAGGCCGGCGGACACGGTGTGCTCGGCGACCTCGGCCAGGCTTCGGTAGGCCGACGCGCCCAGGTCGATCGGCGCCTTGCCGCCGTCCGCGGCGACCATCCAGGACGCCTCGAGGAACTCCTGACCGGTGCGCACCAGGTCCGCGGCGCGGGCGTGGATCTTCTCCGGATCGGCCAGCAGCACGTGCGCGCCGCTCGGCAGCAGATCCGTCAGCAGCTGCATCTCGCCTTCGCACAGCGCCGGGATCAGGGCCTCCATGCCCTCGACCGGGGCGCCACCGGCGATCTTGCCCAGCATCTCGGCGAGGTGGCCGTCGGCCTGGTGCTGCTCGGCGAGCTTGCCGGCCCGCTCCGCGACCTGGTCGTTGATCAGCAGCTCCCGGCAGGCCGGGGCGAACAGCTCGGTGTCCTGCGCCTCCGGCAGCGAGCGCTGGTCGGCGACCGCGAACGGGCGGATCTCGGTGACCTCGTCGCCCCAGAACTCCACCCGCAACGGGTGCTCCTCGGTCGGCGGGAACACGTCGACGATGCCGCCGCGCACCGCGAACTCGCCGCGCTTCTCCACCATGTCGACCCGGTCGTAGGCCAGCGCGGCCAGCTGCGCGACCAGGTCCTCGAAGTCGTGCTCGACGCCGACCGACAGCCGCACCGGGCGCAGCTCCCCCAGGCCCGGCGCGATCGGCTGGATCAGGCTGCGCACGGTGGTCACCAGCACGCGGATCGGACCGTCCGCGTGCTCTTCGGGGTGCGCGAGGCGGCGCAGCACGGCCAGCCGCCGGCCGACGGTGTCCGCGCGCGGGGAAAGTCGTTCGTGCGGCAGGGTTTCCCACGACGGGAACACCGCGACACCGCCCGCCCCGAGCAGGTCGGAGACCGCGGCGGCGGCTTCTTCGGCCTCGCGGCCGGTGGCGGTGACCAGCAGCACCGGGCGCGCGGCGCCGTCCTCGGCGGCCAGCGACGCGGCGGCCAGCGAGCGCGCCGCGACCGGGCCTTCCAGCACCAGGCGTGGTCGGCCCGCTGCCCCGACGACCTGCTGGAAAGCGGGATCGCGCAGCACGGTTTGGAGCAGTCCGCACAGGGGACCGGCCTGGCTCATGGAGCTACCTCGCAGCAGAGATCGCGAAATGCGGGCACACCCCTGCCCGGGACGAACGCCACGCCGGACGGGGCGAGGAGTCCCAGACTACGACTCGGCCCCGACACGAACACGACGGCCCGACGCACGCCCCAGTTCGGTGCCCGGTGTCACACTGGCCGGGTGCTCCTGCGCCGATTCGCCGCGTTGGTCCTGCTCCTCGCGCTCGCGGGCTGCGGCGGGAACAGCACGGGCCGCCCGGCCCCGGCCAGCACCGCACCACCGGAACCCGGTGCGCAGCTGCACGTCGAGGTGATCGCCAGCGGCCTGCAAGATCCCTGGGACATCGGCTTCCTGCCGGACGGCACGGCCCTGGTCGACCAACGTCCCGGCCGACTGGCGCTGCTCGCCGACCACCGCCCCGGCGCCCTGGTGCACCCGGTGCGAGCCGGCTTCGGCGACCTGCTGGTCAAGGGCGAAGGCGGCCTGCTGGGCCTGCTGGTGCACCCGGACTTCGCGGCCGACCGGCGCTTCCTCACCTGCCAGACCCACCAGGTCGGCGGCAAGGCGGTGGACGTCCGGGTGGTCACCTGGCGGCTCTCCGAGGACGGCTCGCGCGCGGACCGCGTCGGCGACCTGCTCACCGGGCTCCCGCTGAACCCCAGCGGTCGGCACTCCGGCTGCCGCCTCGCGCTCGCCGCGGACGGCGCGCTGCTGGTGGGCACCGGCGACTCCGCCCGCCCCGACGTACCGCAGGACCGCACGTCGCTGGGCGGCAAGGTGCTGCGGCTGAACATCGACACTGGTGCGCCGCTGCCGGACAACCCGTTCATCAGCTCGCCCGACCCCCGCGAGCGGCTGATCTGGACGTTCGGGCACCGCAACGTGCAGGGCGTCGCGCCGCGCCCCGACGGGCAGGTGTTCATCGCCGAGCACGGCCCGGCCTACGACGACGAGGTCAACCTGCTGCGGCCGGGCGGGAACTACGGCTGGAACCCGTCGCAGGGCGGCACCACCAGCGGCTACGACGAATCGGTGCCGATGACGGACCTGCACCGCTTCCCGGACGCGATCAGGGCGGTGTGGTCCTCCGGCGACGAGCGCCTGGCCCCGAGCGGCGCGACGTTCCTGACCGGCCCGCAGTGGGGGCGCCTCGACGGCGCGCTGGCCGTCGCGACCCTCCGCGGCAGCAAGCTCCTCCTGCTCCGCACCGCCCCCGACGGCGCGGTCCGCGAAGTGCTGATCCCACCGGAGCTGAACGGAACCTTCGGCCGCCTCCGAGCAGCCCGCCAAGGCCCCGACGGCGCCCTCTACCTCTCGACGTCCAACGGCGAAGACGACAAGATCCTCCGAGTCACCACCAACTGACCCCCACGCCCCACCACGAGGACCACAGTTTCAATTGAAACTGCGATCCGCCGTGCCCGGGTTTTACAGTTTCAATTGAAACTGCACACCCGGGCGTGTCGGGACCCCGGCGTGTCGGGCGCCTGACACGCCGACGGATGTGGACAAGTCGTCCGGTCTGGGAGAACTTCCGCAATTTCAATGGAAATCGGACGTCCAATTTCCATTGAATTTGCGGAGGGTACGGTCTGTGACCGCGAAGCACGACCGGCACCGCGCGGCGAGGGTCGCATGCGCCGTAGGCGCATAGCCCACACTCGGCGCTTGCACCGCTGAGGTTCCGCTACCCGCATCGCTACGCAGGACGGGGATGGAAAACCTCATTGGAATGGCGAAGGCCCCTCCGGGGCGGGGGACCGGAGGGGCCTTCGCAGCTACCGAACACCACGCTGCTTTCGGGGAACAGCACCGGCGTCGGCATCGATCGGGTGAGATCGATGGGAGGTGCGGGGGCACCAGGTGCCCCCGCACCGGATCAGCTGTTGTCTTCCTTCAGCATGTCGGAGCACTTCTCGCCGATGGCCATGGTGGTGATGTTCGGGTTCACCGCCACCAGGAACGGCATCACCGAGGCGTCCGCGACGCGCAGACCCTGCACGCCCTTGACCCGCAGGCGCGGGTCCAGCGGCTTGCTCGCGTCGTCCTCAGCGCCCATCGGCACCGAGCACGCCGGGTGGTAGACGGTGTTGTGGGTGCGCTTCAAGTAGTCCGCGATCTCGTCGTCGGTCTGCACGTCCGGACCCGGGAACAGCTCCGCGCCGGCCCACTCCTGCATCGCCGGCTGCGCCACGATCTTGCGGGCCAGCTTGATGCCCTCGGTCATCACCCGCATGTCGTGCGGGTCGGTGAAGTACCGCGGGTCGACCTTCGGCTTGTCCCGGAAGTCGCGGCTGCGCAGCCGCACCGTGCCCGTGGAGCGGGCGCGGGTGACGTTCGGGGTCAGGCAGAAGCTGTTCTCCGAGGTCGGGTAGCCCTGCCGCACGGTGTGCATGTCGAAGGGCACCGAACCGTAGTGGAACATCAGGTCCGGCCGGTCCAGGCCGTCCTCGGTGGTGGTGAAGATGCCGATCTCCCACCACTGCGTCGAGTCGGTGACCATCGGCTTCTTGGCGTCCCAGCTGATGACGCCCTCCGGGTGGTCCTGGAGGTTGGACCCGACGCCGGGGGAGTCGACCAGCACGTCGATGCCGAACTCGCGCAGGTGCTCGGCCGGGCCGATGCCCGACAGCATCAGCAGCTTCGGGGTGTCGATGGCACCGGTGGACAGCACCACCTCGCGGCGGGCGGTGACCGTGCGGGTGTGGATCAGGTCCGCGTCCAGGTACTCCACGCCGGTGGCGCGGGTGCCGTCGAAGGTGACCTTCTTCGCCCACGCCTGGGTGCGGATCTCCAGGTTCGGCCGGTCCAGGTTCGGGTGCAGGTACGACACCGACGAGGAGGAGCGAGTGCCGTCCTCCTTGCAGTTGATCTGGAACCAGTTGGCGCCGTGCGTGACGGTCTTGCCGGAGTTGAACTCCGTGGTCGGGATGCCCTGCTCCTCGCAGGCCTGCAGCATCGCGACACCGCACGGGTCGTTCGGCGGGACGCTGCGCAGGGTCACCGGGCCGCTGCGGCCGTGGTGCTCACCCGGGGCGTCGTTGGTCTCCAGCCGCTTGTAGAGCGGGAAGATGTCCTTGGCGCCCCAACCGGTGCAGCCCATCGACTCCCACTCGTCCAGGTCCTCGGCCGGGGCCCAGAAGGCGATGCAGGAGTTGTGCGAGGAGCAGCCGCCGAGCACGCGGGCCCGGGCGTGGCGCATGAAGGAGTTGCCGTTCTCCTGCGGCTCGATCAGGTAGTCCCAGTCGTAGCCGGACTCCAGCAGTGCCATCCAGCGCTTGAGCTCGAGGATCGCCTTGTCGCCGACGTCCGACGGACCGGCCTCGAGCAGGCACACGGTGACGTTCGGGTCCTCCGAAAGCCGCGACGCGACCGCCGCACCCGCGCTGCCACCACCGACCACCACGTAGTCGAACTGGTCTGTCATTGTCCGAATCTCCGTTTCTGTGAATAAGAGTTCTGGTCATCCCGCTTCGTGGGCGGGTTGAGCGAACCTCTCAGGCGACCGGGCTGGTCTTCTCTTTGTCCGAAGTGGACGAATGTTCGGCGAGAACGCCGACCTTGTGCCGCTGGACGAACCAGTAGTACGCGAATCCGCCCACCGCCGCGACTCCGACGAACAGCACCGAGCTGTACTGCAGGTACCAGTGGTACGGCGGCTCGGCGTTGTAGACCTCGCGGCGCGGCCAGGCCAGGTTGATGGTCATGCCGGCGCCCCACACCACGGCCAGCACGTTGATCGGCAGCCCCAGCTTGCCCAGGCTGAACCGGCCTTCCTCCTTGCCGGGCTTCCACTTGCCGCGCAGCCGCGCGACCAGCATCGGCACGGTGACCAGCAGGTAGGAGATGTAGATCAGGATGATCGCCAGGCTGGTGATGGCGGTGAAGATCTGCGGCTGGCCGATGTTGACCAGCAGCAGCGCCACCGCGATCACGCCGATGACGATGGCGGGGACGACCGGGGTCTGGAACCGCGGGCTGACGCGGGCCAGCAGCTTGCCCGCCGGCAGCGCGTTGTCGCGGGCCATGGCGAAGACGATCCGGATCGCCGCGGTGTGCACCGCGAGCACGCACACCGTGATCGCCACGAAGATCGCCAGCAGGAACAGCCGGCCGACGAGCGGGCCGAGCGCGTCGCTGAGCACGAACTGCAGACCGCTGGTGGCCAGCTCCGGTGCGGAGAAGTCGCGCGTGGCCATCATGCCGAACAGCAGGATCAGGCCGCCGAGCACGAACGAGGCGATCAGCGCCCGCAGGATCGCCTTGGGGGCGTTGCGGTGCGGGTCGATGGCTTCCTCGCCCAGCGATGCGGCGGTGTCGAAGCCGTACATCACGTACGACGAGGCGATCCCGGCGACCAGGAACGCGCTCAGGTAGTTGCCGCCGAAGGCGGCCTCGGTGCCGTTGGTGTCGAGCACGACGGTCGGCGGGTTCACCACCACCAGCGCCAGCGCGATGATCAGCAGCACGGCGGCGGCCAGCTCGATGAACACACCGGCGCTGTTGATCTGGGCCATCAGCTTGACGCCGAAGGCGTTGACCAGCGTGGTGAACAGGATCAGCACCGTCGCCAGCAGGATGCCGTTGACCGCGGCATCGGTGGCGTTGCCGCTGTCACCGATGATCTGGAAGCCGGCCCAGATCTGGGGGAGCGTGTTCTGGTAGGCCAGGGCGGTGGCCGAGATCGAGACGATCGAGGCCAGCAGCATCATCCACCCGGCCAACCAGCCGACGTGCTGACCGCCCAGCTTCTTCGCCCAGTTGTAGACGGAACCGGCGATCGGGTATCGCGATGCCAGCTCGGCGAAACTCAACGCCACGAGCAACTGCCCGACGAACACGATCGGCCAGGACCACCAGTAGGCGGGTCCACCGAAGGACAGGCCGAAGTAGGACAGTTGGAAGGTGCCGGTGAGCACCGAGATGTAGCTGATCCCGGCGGCGAAGGTGTGGAAGCTTCCGAGGCTTCTCTTCAGTTTGTTGGTGTAGCCGAACTCGTTGAGCTCGGCGTCGTGATTGGGCGCGCTCATGCCCCGAACTCCTTTCCCGGTCAACGCGCCCGCCGGAGCAGGAGGGTTGGACCGGGTGGTTGCTTGCTTCGCGCGGTTTGTGCGATCGCGGCCAGTTCAGCCGCGTATGAGCGCGCTGCGGCGGTGGATCGGTTGCACCGCCGCAGCGCGTTTGGTCGTGCTTACTTCCCGGAGAACCAGTTCTGCGGACCGGGCCGCAGGTTCTGGTAGACGTGCTTGGCCTCCTGGTACTCGCCGAGGCCGGCGCGGCCGAGTTCGCGGCCGATGCCGGACTGCTTGTAACCGCCCCATTCCGCCTGCGGCAGGTAGGGGTGGAAGTCGTTGATCCAGATGGTGCCGTGCCGCAGCCGGTTGGCCACCCGCTGCGCCTTGGCCGGGTCACCGGTGAACACCGCGCCGGCCAGGCCGTAGTGGGTGTCGTTGGCGATGCGCACCGCGTCGTCCTCGTCGGTGAAGCGCTCCACGGTCAGCACCGGGCCGAAGGACTCCTCGACCACCGCGTACGAGCCCTGCTGGACCTCGTCGAGGACGGTCGGCAGGTAGTAGTGGCCGTTGGCGTAGCGCTCGCCCTCGGGGCGGCGGCCACCGGTGCGCAGCACGGCGCCCTCGGCGACGGACTTGGCGACGTAGTCGTCGACCTTCTGCAGGTGCGCCGCGGAGATCAGCGGGCCGGTCTCGGCCTCGCTGTCGAACGGGCCGCCGATGCGGATCAGCTCGGCGCGGCGGACGATCTCGTCCACCAGCGCGTCGTGCAGCTCGTCCTGGACGATCAGCCGCGCGCCCGCCGAGCAGACCTGGCCGGAGTGCAGGAAGATCGCGGTCAGCGCGTAGTCGACGGCGGTCTCGAAGTCGGCGTCGGCGAAGACCACGTTCGGGTTCTTGCCGCCGAGCTCCAGCGCGACCTTCTTGACCGTCGGCGCCGCGGCGGCGGAGATCTTGCGGCCGGTGTGCAGACCACCGGTGAAGGAGATCAGGTCCACGTCGGGGTGCTCGGCCAGCACCGAGCCGACCTCGGCGCCGGTGCCCAGCACCAGGTTGCCGACGCCGGCGGGCAGGCCCGCCTCGGCCAGCGCGCGCATCAGCAGGATGGCGGTGCCGGGGGTCAGCTCGCTGGGCTTGAGGACGAAGGTGTTGCCGGCGGCGATGGCCGGGGCGACCTTCCAGGCCACCTGCAGCAGCGGGTAGTTCCAGGGCGTGATCATGCCGCACACGCCGACCGGCTCGTACTGGACGCGGCTGATCGAGTCCGGCGAGCCGGTGTCCACGACGCGTCCCGCGTCGGTGCCGGCGATCTTGCCGTAGTAGCGGAAGCACGCGGCGATGTCGTCCATGTCGTACTCGCTCTCCACCAGGCGCTTGCCGGTGTCGAGCGATTCGGCGCGGGCGAACTCGGCCTTGTCGCGCTGGATGATGTCGCTGACCCGCAGCAACAGGTCGCCGCGCTCCCACGGCGAGGTGCTCGCCCAGGAGCCCTCGTCGAAGACGCGGCGAGCAGCGGCGATGGCGCGCTCGGTGTCGGCGCGCCCGCCCTCGGAGACGGTGGCCACCAGCTCCCCGTCGGCGGGGCAGTGGATCTCGCGGGTGCGACCGTCCGCGGCCGGCACCCATTCGCCGTCGATGAACAGCGTGGGTGCTGAATTCTCAGCTTGCGACATGCTCGTATCCCCGTGATGGTTGTGCTTTTTGTGCTGGAACCGCCCGGTTGCGCACTTCTGGTGGCGGCGTGGTCACACAATGACGTGAGAACCGGATCTTCGCCACGCGAATCGTCATCGGTGCATCGAGTAGGAATTCGCCGAAAGGTGCCGTCGGCGCGCCTTGCAGCGATTTCACCTCCTGGCGGTGCATTCGGTGGCGGCCGGGCGATGTATTCGTTCAATTCCAGCGGAGGTCGATTCCTCGACCTGGTCCGTGATTGCTCTCAGTGCTGGCGAAGACCCTAACACCGGACATGTACAGATGTACATCACCTGGGTTGCCCGATGTCGTTCGCCGTTGAAAATATGCGCTCCGAACAGCGGTAACGCGAATTCGGTGACCTGGACCGCATCGCGTTGGCGCCCCGGCATGGCAGGCTGTACTTGGTCAACTCGGCCCGCCGTCGAGAAGCAGCCGGCACCAGGAGGACGTCCCAGCGAATGTCGACCACGCAGCCCGCGCCCGCCGCGCGCCGCAAGGACCCGACCAGGCCCGAACGCATCGCGCGGGCCGCGATCGACGTGGTCGCCGAGCGCGGCGTGGACAAGCTCACGCACCGTGCCGTCGCGGCTGCGGCGGGTGTTCCGCTGGGGTCGACCACCTACTACTTCGCGACCCTCGACGACCTGCTGGTCAGCGCCCTGCGGCAGGCCGCCGCCGATGACGTCGCGCAGATGCGGCAGTGGGCCGAGGGGCTCGGCGACAACGGCGATCTCGCGACCGCGCTGGCCGATCTCGTGCTGCACTACCTGGGCCCGGCCCGGTTGCAGACCGCGGTCCAGCACCAGCTCTACATCGCCGCGCTGCACAAGCCCGCGCTGCACCACGCGAGCCAGGAGTGGGACAACGCGCTGGCGGAGCTGTTCGCCGCGCGCACCGACGAGGCCACCGGTCGTGCGCTGTCGGTGGTGTTCTGCGGATTGCTGCTGCAGGGGATCGTCCGGGAAACGGTGCCCGGTCGAGATGAAATCGAGATGATATTCCGCCGGGTCCTGACCGGCGCCGCGGAAAGCTGATTCCGGCGCGGTTTTCCGGCTTGGTGTCCGATCGGTCAACATCGGATGTCCGTTGCATTGCACCGAATCCGGCACTGTTGATCTAGATGCGCGCGGTGGTCAGAATGGGTGCCAGCGATCGTTGGCACCGTCCGCGCCGCGGGCGTCCGGTCTGCCGGTTTCAGCCCGGTGGAGCACATCGCCCGGCGTTTTTCCGGTGTACAACGGACATGCCGCGTCGGGGCGTGGCTCGCTCCCAGCACGATTGATCAACTTCAGGTGGGGTGAGACCGTGGGGCACAACGAAGACCGCGAATTGGTGCCGCTCAAGTCGGATTTCGACACTGTTTGGTACGGGTTCCGCCGTTCTCAGGTGAAGTTCTACATCCAGCAGACCGAGACCGAGATCCGGATGCTCGCAGAGGATCGGGACTCAGCGCTCAGCCAGGTCGGCGACCTGGCCGCGCAGTTGGACCAGGCGCGCGCCGAGGTCGAGGTGCTCAAGCAGCAGCTCGACGACCAGGCGCGCACTCCCATCGATGCCGCTGCGCTGACCGACCGCTTACGCCGCATGGTCCGGCTCGCGCACGACGAAGCGAACGAGGTGGTCGCCGCAGCGCAGGCCGCCTCCGAGCACGAGTGGGCGCGCAGCGAGCAGGCCGCGGCCGAGCTGCGCGAGCGCTACGAGAAGCTGGTCGCCGAGGCCGATGAGTGGCGGCGGCAGTCCGAGCAGCAGCGCAACGAGATGCTGGCCCGCACCCGCAAGGAGGTGCAGGCCATGAAGCGGGAAGCCGAGGAGCACCGCCGTCGCCTCGACGCCGAGGCGGAGGAGCGGCGCACCCAGGTCGAGCACGACTTCGAGGTGTCCATGGCGGCGCGCCGCGAAGAGGCGTCGCGGACCATGGCCGAGCGCGAGCAGGCCAGCCGCGAAGCGGCGCAGCGGCGGGTCCGCGAAGCGACCGCGGAAGCGCAGCGGCGGATCCGGCGGGCCGACGAGTACTCCGAGGCGATGCTGCGCATGCGGCAGGACCTCGCGCAGCGGGTCCGCGCGGCGCAGCAGGTCCTGGCCACCGCGGAACCGTTCCTGGCCGCCACCGAAGCGGGCGCGGCCAGCGAGGGATCGGACGGTTACGTGTCCGAAGTGGTCCGAAGTGGACAGGTCCCGTCCGGCGACGTCGACGTTCCCGAGCAGCGCCACGAGGAACCGGTGCCGGAAGAAGCGGCGGCGAGTCGCAACTGACCGCGGTGCGAGTTCGCGATCACCCCGGGTGACCGCGATTTCTCGCAGAATTGTCGCATTCAGGCCCGATGGCCGAATTCGAATCGGGTCGAGTTCGGGAGTGGGCGCAATTCCCTGCGGAATTGCGCCCGCTCCCGGGTATCGCGGTCGACGGCCCAGCCGCCCGCCTCCGCCCGTGCGCTGATCCGCTGCCCCCGTTCGGCGTCCGCTGATCGTTCCAGCAGGCGGATTCGATCACCAACCGAGAGGATCGCAGCTGCGGAGCCGCTCGGCGAGAACACGCCGAGACCTTCCGGGCACCGCGCGTGATCACTAGGTTCGACTGGAATTCGGCGCAGTGGGAGGCGGAATGAACTGGCGCGGTCTGGTCACCATCGCCGCGGTGTGCGGGATGCTGCTGATCGGAGCCCCGGTGGGCGCGGCGCCCCCGGTGGACGACGTGCGCGACCGGCTGGAAGCGGTGCCGGACCTGACGGTGGTGGGGGAGCGGCCCACCGAACCCGGGTTCCGGCTGTTCGACCTGACCTACACCCAGCCCGTCGACCACCGCCACCCGGAGGCCGGGACCTTCCAGCAGCGCCTGACGCTGCTGCACCGCGACCTGGCGCGGCCGACCGTGCTCTACACCTCCGGCTACAACCTGCCGGAGAAGACCAGCCGCACCGAGCCGACGCAGCTGGTCGACGGCAACCAGGTGAGCCTGGAGCACCGCTTCTTCACCCCGTCGCGGCCCGACCCGGCAGACTGGAACGACCTCGACATCTGGCAGGCCGCCACCGACCAGCACCGGGTGATCACCGCGCTGCGCACGGTCTACCAGCACCAGTGGATCACCACCGGGGCCAGCAAGGGCGGCATGACGGCGGTCTACCACCGGCGGTTCTACCCCGACGACGTCGACGGCACGGTCGCCTACGTCGCGCCCAACGACGTGGACAACGACCAGGACCGCTACGACGAGTTCCTGGCCGGCGTCGGCACCGACCCGGCCTGCCGCGCGGCGCTGACCGCGGTGCAGCGGGAAGCGCTGATCAGGCGCGGCGAGATGATGGCGAAGTTCCAGGCCTACGCCGATGCCGAGGGGCTGACCTTCGACCGGATCATCGGCGACGTCGACCGGGGCCTGGAGATGGTCGTGCTCGACGCGCCGTTCGCGTTCTGGCAGTACCGCGGCCAGGACGACTGCGCCAAGATCCCGGCGACCACGGCCAGCACCGACGAGATCTACCGGTTCTTCGACGAGACCTCGGAGTTCCGCTTCTACACCGACCAGGGCATCGAGCCCTACACGCCGTACTACTACCAGGCGGGCACGCAGCTGGGCTGGCCGGACGTCTCCGACGAGCCGCTGGCCGACCTGCTGCACCACCGCGAGCTCAGCCAGCCCCGCAACCTGGTGCCGCGCGAGATCCCGATGCGCTTCCAGCCGGGCGTGATGCGCCAGGTCGACACGTGGGTGCGCACCGGCGGTTCGCAGCTGATGTTCGTCAACGGCGAGCGCGACCCGTGGAGCGCCGAGCCCTTCGAGCTCGGGCCCGCCACCCGCGACTCCTACAGCTACCTGGTTCCGGGCGGCAACCACGGCTCCAAGATCGCGGGGCTGCCCGCCGACCAGCGGAGCGAGGCCGAGGCGACCGTGCGCCGCTGGGCCGACGTCGAAGCGCCGACGACGCGCTCGGCCGTCCTCGACGTCGAGCCGCTGGAACGCCACCCGTTCTGATCGGCGTCATCGCGAAGGGCACCTTCCCGGCAGTCGGGGAGGTGCCCTTCGCGATGAGCGCGGGGTGGTGTCAGCCGACCTCGGACCTCGCGGCGCGGCGAGCGGCCAGGCGGTCGTAGGTGTTCATCAGGAACTTGTGCGACGGGCGCTCCACCGCGCGGGTCAGCGCCCAGCCGAGGACGGTGCCGGTGATCAGCATCGCGGCGGTCTGCAGCAGCGGGTCCACGCCGATCTCGTCGAGCTTGCGCATCACGATGTAGCCGATGGTCTGGTGCACCAGGAACACGCCGTAGGAGATGCCGGCGAACCAGCTGATCCGGCCGGCCAGCCACTTCGGGATCACCCGGTCCCAGTCCGGGCCGAAGGCGACCAGCGACACCACGACCATGCCCAGGCAGACCGCGATGGTCGAGCCCCAGTCGGCCACCAGGCCCTCGGGCGTCTCGGCGTAGTTGTGCAGCGCTTGCCCGGCCATGCAGGCGATCAGCAGTCCGACGAAGTGCGGCATCGAGATCCGCCGCGTCGACCCGAGCCAGATGGCCACCCCGACCACGAACAGGTGCCAGCGGTGCATGCCGATGCCGTCGACGATGGTGCGGTAGGCCTCGGACGAGTCGGTCACCCGCAGCGGCCACTGCGCGATCGGCACCAGCACCGCCAGCCACAGCACCACGAGGATCCGCCGCCCGTGCCCGAACCTGCCGGCGTACAGCAGCGCTGCGGCGGTGAAACCCATGAGCTGCAGCGGAACGGTCCAGTGCGAGCCGTCGATGAACCAGTAGTCGGCGGGCTTCCAGTTCCACAGCATCAGCAGGTTCGCCGCGAGGTCGCTGAAGGTGGGGTAGAACCAGCCCTCCACGGCGGCCCAGCGCATCACCAGGAAGATCACCACGACGGCGCCGAGGAACGGCGGGACGAGCCGGGCCATCCGGCCCCACCAGTAGCGCAGGAGCGATCCGCGACCGATCGTCACGCACGCGAAGTACGCCGAGATCACCAGCAGCAGGCTGGCGCCGACCTGGAACGGGAAGACCACCGTGCGCGGCGTCATCTCCGGGTGCAGGTAGGTGCTCAGGAAGGTCGAGTGGTAGAGCATCACCAGCACGACGCAGGCCGCGCGCACCACGTCCCAGCTGATCTTGCGCTTGCTCCGGCCCGAGCTCCGACGGGTAGCAGCGGACGTCATCTCGGGCACGGAGGTCACCGTACCAGGGGGGTTTGTCGGAATACCGAAGGATAATCGTGTTTTGAACTGGGCAGATGGCCCACTATCTGCCACCTGATGGATCTATGTCGGGTTGGTCACGGTTTGCGGGCCAGCGCGGCGTAGCTCAGCGGCAGCGCGGTGCGCAGGTCCGAGTCGCCGGGCTCCGGCCGCCAGTCCGCCGTCGGCACCACGCCCGGCTCCAGCAGGTCGAGATCGGCCAGCAGGGACTCCAACTCGGCGCGGCTGCGCGCGGTGCCGGGGTGCTGGCTGTCGGAGAGCAGGTCGAGCACCGCGCGCATGGCCCGCGGTGCGTGGTCGGCGGTGAAGTGGGTCAGGCCGAGCAGCGAACCCGGCGCGAAGGCGTCCAGGTAGCGGCGGATCAACTCCGACGGGGGCTCCGGGACGAAGTGCAGGACGGAGAACATCAGCACCGCCACCGGCTCGGCCGGATCCAGCAGCCGGCGGGTGCGCTCCGAGCTCAGCACCGCGTCGACCTCGCGCAGGTCGGCCTGCACGATCGCGGCGCCGGGGTTGCTCTCCAGCAGCAGCTCGCCCTGGGTGACGGCCAGCGGTTCGCTGTCGACGTAGACCACTCGCGCGTCCGGGGCCAGCTGCTGGGCCGTGTGGTGCGAGGTGCCGAGGGTCGGGATGCCGCACCCGACGTCCAGGAACTGCCGAACGCCCAGGTCCAGGCAGGTGCGCACCGCGCGGTGCAGGCAGGCGCGGTTGGCCAGCGCGTCGGTGCGGACGTCCGGGGCGGCCTCGAGGATCCGGCGGGCCAGTTCGCGATCGGAGGAGAAGTTGCTGCCGCCGCCGAGGATGAAGTCGTGCACGCGGGCCCCGCTGGGGCGGTCCAGGTCCAGGTCGTGCGGGATCTGGGATCGTTCGGGCATCGTTCCTCCGAGTGACCGGTCTGATGCGAAGAGTAGTTTCCCGATCGCGCGCCGAACAGGGTGAAAAGTGATCGACGGCACTCGCGCAACGTCATTGACCTTGAGCGCACTGGAGGTTCGAGACTTCTCCCGAACCGCAAGATCGGTGAAGGGAGAAGGCTCGATGGCGCAGCAGTACGTCCTGCCGGAGTTGGATTACGACTACGCGGCGTTGGAGCCGGCGATCGCCGGTGAGATCAACGAGTTGCACCACAGCAAGCACCACGCGGCCTATGTCAAAGGCGCCAACGACACGGTCGAGAAGATCGCGGAGGCGCGGGACAAGGGCGATTTCTCGTCGATCGTGGGGTTGGAGACGACCCTGGCGTTCAACCTGGCCGGGCATTCGCTGCACCTGGTGTGGTGGAAGATCCTGTCGCCGAACGGTGGGGACAAGCCGACCGGTGAGCTGGCCGCGGCCATCGATGAGGACTTCGGGTCCTTCGATGCGTTCCGGGCGCAGATGGAGGCGGTGTCGACCACGATCCAGGGCAACGGGTGGGGTGTGCTGGCGTGGGACCCGGTGGGTCAGCGGTTGATCACCCAGCAGTTGCGGGATCACCACTCGAACCTGTCGATCGCGACCACGCCGCTGCTGGTGTTCGACATCTGGGAGCACGCCTACTACCTGCAGTACCGCAACGTGAAGGCGGACTACGTCAAGCACCTGTGGAACGTGGTGAACTGGGACGAGGTGTCCAAGCGCTTCGCCGACGCCCGCGCCGGCTACAACGGCCTCCGCCTCCCCACCGCCTGACGTCCCACCGGACATGCCCGGGCGCGTCGGAGCGCCGGCTCCACCCGGAACTCATCGCTCCGACGCCCCCGGCAACCACAGTTTCAATTGAAACTGCAAACGGCGGTCCGCAGTTTCAATTGAAACTGCGGACCCCAGGCACGGCGGATCACAGTTTCAATTGAAACTGCGGACCCCAGGCACGGCGGATCACAGTTTCAATTGAAACTGCGGACCCCCGAGCCCCACCAGGACCTCGACCCCGGACCTCGGACACGGACCCACTTCGTTCATCTTGTTCCGCGATGTGGAACCGGGGTTCCGAGGTGTTCGATTTCAATGGAAATCGGAGGTCTGATTTCCATTGAAATTGCGTGACCTGGACCGGGGCCGAGGTCAGCCGGACCAGCGGTAGCGGCGTTCGGGGCGGCCGGTGCCGCCGTAGCGGAGACGGACCTCGGCGCGGCCGGTGTCGGCGAAGTGCTCCAGGTACTTGCGGGCGCTGACGCGGGAGAGCTCGCTCGCCTCGGCGCACTCGGTCGCCGACAGGTCGCCGCCCGCAGCCGTCGCCTCGCGCAGGATGCGCTCGACGATGTCCGCGGTTTCGTTGGCCAGCCCCTTCGGCGGTGCCGCGCGGCGGGTGCGGGTGCCGAAGAGCTGGTCGACGTCCTGCTGCGCGGCGGGCGCGTCGCCGGGCAGCTCGCTGAGCTTGCTGTGCAGCGCCCGGAACCCCTCCAGCTGATCGCGCAGCGCCTCGAAGCTGAACGGCTTGATCAGGTAGTGCAGCGCCCCGCCGCGGATGGCGCCGCGCACCGTGTCCAGGTCGCGGGCCGCGGTGATCATGATGACGTCGGGGTCGGCGGTCGGGTGCGCGCGCAGCTCGCGCAGCACCGCGAGCCCGTCGAGGTCGGGCAGGTAGATGTCGAGCAGCACCAGGTCGGGGCGCAGCTCGTCGACCGCGTGGATCGCGTCGGCGCCGGTGTGCGCGGCCGCGACGACCTCGAATCCGGGCACCCGCGCCACGTACCCGCTGTGGACCTTGGCGACCATGAAGTCGTCGTCCACCACCAACACCTTGATCACGTCTGCGGTCCTTCCAGCGGCAGCCGCGCGGTGAACACCGCGCCGTGTGCGTTGTGCACCTGCACCGAGCCGCCGCGACGATGACAGATCTGCCTGGTCAAGGCCAGCCCCAATCCGCGATCGCCACCGCGCGCGGCCTTGGTGGTGAAGCCGTGCCGGAACACCTCCTCGACGATCTCGGCGGCCACCCCGGGCCCGGAATCCCGCACCACGGCAACGACTTCGTCGCTGCCGCGCAGTTCGACCTCGATCCAGCGGTCGGTCCCCGCCGAGCCCTCGAGCGCGTCCAGGGAGTTGTCGACCAGGTTGCCCAGCACCGTGACCAGGTCCGCGGACAGCCCTTCGTCGATCTCGGGCAGGTAGCTGCTCTCGTGCAGGCGCAGCCCGACGCCGCGTTCGGCGGCCAGGCTGGCCTTCGCGATCAGCAGCGCCGCGGTCGCCGGGTCGTGGATGCGCGCGGTGACCTCGGCGTGCCACTGCTCGTGCCGGTGGCTGATGCGCAGGACGTAGTGCTGCACCTCGTCGTACTCGCCGAGCTCGATGAGCCCGGAGATGGTGTGCAGCCGGTTGCTGAACTCGTGCGCCTGCGCGCGCAGCGTGTCGGTGGTGTCGCGGTGCACCGCCAGTTCCCGCTGCAGGTCGACGAGTTCGGTGCGATCGCGCATGGTGACCACGGCGCCGACCGAGGAGATCGGCATCCGGTTGAGCACCACGACCTTTCCGCGCCGCAGCACGATCTGGTCCACGCCGTCGGTGCGGCCGGTGAGCACGTCGCGGGCGCGGTCGTTGAGGTCGAGCGAGTCGATGTCGCGGCCCACGCAGTCCTCGGGCAGCGACAGCAGTTGCCGCGCCTGGTCGTTGACCAGCGTGATCCGGTTCTGCTCGTCGACGCCCAGCACGCCCTCGCGCACGCCGTGCAGCAGCGCCTCGCGGTGCTCGACCAGCCGCGTGATCTCGCTCGGTTCGAGTCCCAGCGTCTGCCGCTTGACCCGCCGCGCAAGCAGGACCGATCCGGCCACCCCCAGCACCGTGGCGAAGGCCAGCAGCGCCATCGGGTTCTCGGGGGATTGGCGCAGTCCTTGCAGCACGTCGGGGGTGTTGGTGCCGGCCGCGACCACGCCGATGATGCGCGAGTCGTTGGAGATCACCGGCACGTGCGCCACCAGCGATTCGACGCCGTCCGCGCTGATCACGCCGACCCACGACCGGCCGTTGAGCACGGTGCTGTCGCCGAGCGGCAGCGGTTTCCCGCGCTGCGCGGGATCGGGCGAGGTGAGCACGATCCCGCGGCGGTCGGCGATGATCACGTCGTCAGCGCCAGAGAGGCTGCGAGCGCTCTCGGCGAAGATCGCCAGCGCATCGCTGTGGCGCAGGCTCTGCAGGCTTAGCCGCACGCCGTCGGTGGCGGCCAGGTCCTCGGCGACCGAGAGCATCTTGCGCCCCTCGTTGGCGCGGAACGCGATGTCGGTCTGCGCCACGGAGAACACCGCGACCGAGGCGAGCAGCACGAAGATGATCAGCAGCTGCCAGCTGAGCAGCTGCCGGGACAGCGACGCCTGCACCCGCAACACGATGTCCACCTCCACGACCGGTGCGGGAACGTTAACGCCTCCGGCCCCCGGAACAACCCTGTTGGGCCTGGTTTCACAAGTGACACAACTACCGATAGCTGCAAAAGCGGCCCGGCCCGGTCCGGACCGGGCACCATGGCCGAGTCGCGTTCCGATCGCCGCGAGCAGCGCCGTGCGGTGGTCAGGCCCAGCGCACGACGCTGGTGTCCGCGCGATTCCGCGGCGGTACGGCGCAGGCGGCGGAATCGCGCGAAGCGCGGGGTGCCCGTTCACTCCGGGCATCCACCGGGCGGCCCGGTCGCACATCCCCCGGCGACCGGGCCACCGCGTTCACCCCCCGAAATCACCCTCGTTCGGAGCATCCGGACGGGGGTGCGCGCACTGGACGGATTCACCGGGACCGAGGGAGTCTGGGTACGCCTGGGTTGAGCTGAACGTTCGAGAGGTCGTGCGCGATGACGATGCACCCGCTGGAACCGCTGAGCGCAGAGGAGATCTTGCGCAACCGCGACGTCCTGCAGCAGGCCGGCCTGCTGCGCGAGTCGACCCGATTTCCCCTGGTGCAGCTGGAAGAACCGGCCAAGTCCGCGGTGCTCGAGCACCGCGAGGGCGACCCGGTGGACCGCCGGGCGCGGTCGGTGCTGATCGACGTCAAGACCGGTGGGCTGACCACCGCGGTGGTGTCGCTGACCAGCGGTGAAGTGGTGTCCGAGACGGCGGTCGACCCGGTCGAGCACGGCCAGCCGCCGGTGATGCTCGACGAGTACGAGCTGGTCGAGAAGATCGTGCGCAGCGACGAGACCTGGCTGCGGGCGATCCACGATCGCGGCTTCGACGACGTGACCAAGGTGCGGGTGTGCCCGCTGTCGGCGGGCTGGTTCGGCGTCGCCGAGGAGAGCGGTCGCCGGATGTTGCGCGCGTTGTCGTTCGCGCAGAACTCCCCGGACGAGCTGCCGTGGGCCCACCCGATCGACGGGCTCGTCGCCTACGTCGACGTGATCGAGCAGCGCGTGCTGGAGGTCGTCGACGACCGGAAGTTCCCGGCCCCGGCCGAGAGCGGCGACTACACCGACGAGCAGCTGACCGGCCCGCTGCGCGACACGCTGCGCCCGATCGAGATCACCCAGCCCGAGGGGCCGAGCTTCGAGGTCGACGGCCACGAGGTGCGGTGGGAGAACTGGCGGTTCCGCATCGGTTTCGACCCGCGCGAAGGCCTGGTGCTGCACCAGCTGTCGTTCCGCGACGGCGACCGCGAACGGCCGGTGGTCTACCGGGCGTCGATCGGCGAGATGGTGGTCAACTACGGCGACCCTTCGCCGGTGCGGTTCTGGCAGAACTACTTCGACGCCGGCGAGTACTCGCTGGGCAAGCTCGCCAACGAGCTGGTGCTCGGCTGCGATTGCCTCGGCGAGATCCGCTACTTCGACGCGGTGGTGGCGCAGGAGGACGGCACGCCCCGCACGCTGCGCAACGCGGTGTGCATGCACGAGGAGGACTTCGGGGTGCTGTGGAAGCACACCGACGTGTTCACCGGCTCGGCCGAGACCCGCAGGCAGCGGCGCCTGGTGGTGTCGTTCTTCGTCTCGGTCGGCAACTACGACTACGGCTTCTACTGGTACCTCTACCTGGACGGCACCATCCAGCTGGAGACCAAGGCGACCGGGATCGTGTTCACCTCGGCCTACCCGGAGGAAGGTTCGAGCTGGTCCAACGAGCTCGCCCCCGGCCTCGCCGGCCCGTACCACCAGCACCTGTTCAGCGCCCGCCTGGACATGATGGTCGACGGAACCCGCAACGCCGTGGACGAGGTCGAGGCCCAGCGCGTGCCGATCAGCGCGGACAACCCGCACGGCAACGCCTTCACCCGCAGCGTCACCAGGCTCTCGAACGAGGCCGAAGCGGGCCGCGAAGCGGATCCGGCGAAGGGCCGGGCCTGGCACGTGGTCAACACCGAGCGCACCAACCGCCTCGGCCAACCCGTCGGTTACGCGCTGCACCCGCAGGGAACTCCGGTCCTGCTGGCCGACCCGCAGTCCTCGATAGCCGAACGGGCCGCCTTCGCGACCAAGCACCTGTGGGTCACCCGGTACGCCCCCGACGAGCGCTACCCGGCGGGCGAGCTGGTGAACCAGAGCCGCGGAGGTGCGGGGATCCCGGCCTTCGCGGCGGCGAACCGGAGCATCGACGGCGAAGACATCGTCCTCTGGCACACCTTCGGCCTGACCCACTTCCCCCGTCCCGAAGACTGGCCGATCATGCCGGTCGACGTCTGCGGCTTCACCCTGAAACCGGTCGCCTTCTTCGACCGGAACCCGACCCTCGACGTCCCACCCACCCGCAGCACCGGCTCCCACTGCTGCGAGAGCTGACCCGAGCGGTCGTGAGTGCGTAACAGTGTTCGAACACTGTTACGCACTCACGACCCCTGCGCGGCAGACCCGTTCGGTGGGTGCGAGTTGTCCACAGGCGATGGACTGATCCACAGATTTTGGTTTGGTACTGGCGGAAAACATGCCATCTGCGGATCTTGGACGACATGTTGACGAAATCGAAGTGGTCCCGTCATGTGTCACTGTCCTCAGTGGAGCAGGAGCGGTGGACGAAGGTCCTGGACTCCCAGTGCGGAGTGGTCTCCAACGAGCAGCTTCGTGAGTTCGGGCTGTCCCAGGACTTCGCGAATGCGCAGATCGAGGCACGGCGGTGGCAGCGGGTGTTGCCGGATGTGTATGCGGTCTTCACCGGGCCGCTGCCGAGATCTTCGTTGATCAGTGCGGCGCTGTGTTACGGCGGTCCTTGGGCGGTGTTGAGCCACCGCACCGCTGCCGAGGAGTGGGGGATGCTGCCGATCGCAGCGGACTCGCCGGTGCACATCACGGTGCCGTACAAGAAATCCGCTGTTTCGCAGCTGCCGATCGTCCAGGTGCACCGCTCTCGCGCGTTCCACCACATCGTCGCTCCATCGGAACCGCCACGGACGAATCGCGAAGACACCGTGATCGACATGGCAGTTGCCGAGCCGACTCCCGCTGCGGCACGCGATCGCCTTGTGCAGCTGGTCGGGGCCAACCGGCTAGCTGTGTGGAGAGTGCAAGCACAGCTCGAGTTCAGACCGCCGTACCGCTACCGAAAAGCGTTGAAGCAGGCATTGCACCTGCTAGCAGGTGGTGCGCTCTCTGTCCTGGAAACCGAGTACTTGAGGAACGTGGAGCAGGCACATGGTTTGCCGACGGGCAAGCGGCAGGCTCCGTTCGTGGTCGACGACGTCGTCCTCTGGGAAGACGTGGTCTACGACGACTCAGGGGTGCGCCTGACCGTGCGTCTGGACGGCCGGCAGTTCCACGAAACGCGACGCATCGCGTTTCGAGATCGGCGACGCGACAACGCTGCCGAGCTGGCAGCGAGGGCACGTCTGACCTATGGCTGGCACGACGTCCGCACTGATCCATGTGGCGTGGCGCAGGAGGTCATCGCAGTGTTGCGCCGTGAAGGCTGGCAGGGCATGCCCCGCACCTGTCCTCGGTGCTCGGCCTGAGATGGTCGTGAGTGCGTAACAGTGTTCGAACACTGTTACGCACTCACGACCGCAGGTGCGGCCGCGGACCGGTGCCGCCTCGGTGGTGAGAAGGTGGTGGGGTGAGTGGGTTTGAGCGTTGTCCTTGTGGGCTTGGTGAAGCTTTTCCCGACTGCTGTGGTCGAGTGATTTCCGGGGAGGGGCGGGCTGGGACCGCTGAGCAGTTGATGCGGTCCCGGTTCAGCGCGTTCGCCGTCGGGGACGTTGCGTACCTGCTGGCCTCTTGGCATCCCGATACCCGGCCGGCCGACGTCGAGCTCGATCCCGAGCAGCGGTGGGTGCAGTTGGAGGTCCTGGACCGCAGCGGTGGTGGGCCGTTCGATTCGGAGGGGACCGTGCGGTTCCGGGCGCACTACCGGTTGCCCGGTGAGAAGGGGACGTTGACGGAGAACAGCCGCTTCAAGAAGGAGGGCGGGGTGTGGTTCTACGTCGACGGTGAGCACGAGTAATCGCCCGCGGGCGGTGGCCGGTGCGCCTCCGGCGGTGTTCGAACAGGGGAACTAGACTTCGTCGAGTGGCGGAATACCGGATCGACGATCTTGCCCGGGCAGCTGGGACCACGGTGCGCAACGTGCGCGTCTACCAGGACCGGGAACTGCTGCCACCACCTCGGCGGCAGGGGCGGACCGCGATCTACTCCGACGCGCACCTGGTCCGGCTGCGGCTGATCATCAACATGCTCGAGCGCGGGTACGCGTTCGCGCAGATCAAGGAGATGATCTCGGCCTGGGAGGCCGGCCGCAGCCTGGGGGACGTGCTCGGCCTGGAAGAGGTCGTCGGCGAGTCCTGGGCGGACGAAGCTCCGCGCGCCGTCACCATCACCGAGCTGCGCAGGCAGTTCGGCAAGCAGCTCACCCCCAACAACGTCAAGCGCGCGATCGACTTGGGCCTGCTGGAGCGCCGCGGTCGCAGCTTCGTCTCCCCGAGCCCGCAGCTGCTGGACGCCGGAACCGAGCTGGTCAGCCTCGGCGTCCCGCTCAGCGAGGTGCTCGACCTGGCCGAGCAGCTCCAGCAGGACATCGACCACGTCGCGGGCCACCTGGTGGAGATGGTCCGCGCGCACGTGCTGACCCGTCCGGTGCCGACCGAGGACGAGGTCCCGTTCTACACCGACGTCCTGCACCGCCTGCGCCCGCTGGTGAAGTCGGCCCTCAACGCCGCCGCAGCGCGCTCGGCGGCCCGGGTCATCCCCGAAGTCCTCGGCGACCGCCTGATCGAGATGCTCGCCGACGCCGACGATCAGGCCAAGCGCGCCTGACCCCGGATCAGGGCCGGGGCTGGGAGTTCTGGCCGTCTGGTCGCCGCGGGTGACGGGTGTGTGAGACTCCTTGGCGCCCAGCCCGAGCGCCAGAGGACCCCATGAGCAACGCAGCACCCGAGACCGGCACCCGCAGCTCCGCGACGGATCGCGCGGCGCGCGTGCTCACCGAGATCTTCGCACCGTGGGTGATCGTGGTGCTGCTGCCGGTGGCGGTGGCCTGGCGCGCGACCGCGAGCATCGGCCCGGCCGTGGGCTGGGGCCTGCTGGTCGCGGCGACCAGCAGCATCCTGCCGATGGGCGTGATCGTGTGGGGCGCGCGCACCGGGCGCTGGGACAGCCACCACGTGCGCGACCGAGCGGGCCGCTTCGTGCCGTTCATCGCGCTGATCGTGATGAGCCTGATCGGGCTGGGACTGCTGGTGCTGCTGGGAGCGCCGTGGCTGCTGATCGCCCTGGACCTCGCCATGATCGTGTCGCTGCTGGTCACCGGCGGCATCACGGTCTGGTGGAAGGTGTCGATGCACTCGGCGGTGGCCTCGGGCGCGGTGGTGATCCTCGCGGTGCTCTTCCACCCGGTGTGCTGGGCGCTGATGCTGGTGGTCGCGGCGATCTCCTGGTCCCGCGTCCACCTCCACGACCACACGACGGCCCAGGTCACCGCCGGAGCGATCGTGGGAGCGATCATCGGCGGCGGCCTGTTCACCGCCCTCGTCTGATTCCGCGTTTACCGCTCGACCGCCGGGATGTGCACGGCGTCGTAAGCGGCATCGGCCGCGTCGATCAGGCTCGCCCCTTTTGCGGTCCGGGCGTCGGCGATGGCCGCGTACCAGGAGTCGAGGGTCGCTTTGCACTGGCTGACCACCTCGTGCGCCGCCGGGCTCAGCGCGGCGCGCCGGTGGACCACCCCGAAGGGCACCGACACCAGTGGCTCGGTCTCGATCACGACGGCACCGAGCCGTCGCGCTTGAACGGCCATCCGCAGCGGGAGGAAAGCGTGCACTCCGCCGCCGAGGACGAGCGTGAGCTGCGCGTGGCGATTGGGCATGCTCGCGATCAGCCGCGGTTCCACCCCCACGTCCCGCAGAGCCGTCGCCACCCGGTCGTTCTCGCGCTGCGCGAGCGAGCAGACCGTCAGCGGCAGGTCGCCGAGCGCGTCGAGCGGCAGCTGCCCGGTCGGCGGGGCCGGCGAACCCGGCGGCATCACCAGCAGCAGCCGCTGCACCCCGAGCTCGACGAAGTCGAGGCTCTTGGTGGGCACGGGCCCGGTGGTGAACCCGAGCTCGTACCGTCCGGCGACCACCTCGCCGCACAGCTCCCGGACGCCAGCGGCCTCGGCGATGTCCAGCCGCACGTCCGGATGCCGGGCGCGGAACGAGGTGATCCAGGAGGCGACCGCGTCGCTGGACATCTCCGGCATCGTGCCGATGGAGACCGAGCCCGCCTCGAGATCCCGGGCCGGGCTCATCGCATCCCGGGCGGCGACGACGCCGTCGAGGATGGCCCGCGCCTTCGGGACCAGCAGCGTTCCCGCCGGGGTCAGGACCAGGCTGCGCCGCGCCACGCGCTGGAACAGCTCCACCCCGAGCTCGCGTTCGAGCGCCTGGATGGCCTGGGAGAGCGCCGGCTGGGAGACGTAGAGGCGCTGCGCGGCCCGGTTCAGCCCCCCGTGCTCGACCACGGCCAGGAAGTACTCGATCTGGCGCAGCTCCATCGTCCCTCCTCCGCTCATCCGGTCCCGGCGCACTCCTCGGGCCAGCCCTAACGTACGCGGTAGCTGTCCGGCAGCACCCCGTCCGCCGCGACCGACCTGGTCATCGCGCGGCCCAGGTTCCGCTCGTGGATGGCGGAGGCGCCCTCGTAGATGCGCAAGGTGCGGACGTCGCGCCACATCCGGGGCACCGGGTGCGGCCCGACGATGCCCTCCCCGCCGAGCAGCTGCACGCACTTGTCGGCGACCCGGCCGACCATCTCCGAGCAGTACAGCTTCGCCGCCGAAATCCGTTGCCGGGGAACGGTTCCGGCGTCGAACGCGCGCGCGGCGTCCAGGGCGAGCGCCCGCCCGGCCTCCATCTCCGAGTAGCACCGGCCCAGCTCCGCTTGCACGACGCCGAGATCGGCGAGCGGGGCGCCGAACTGGTGCCGCTCGTTGACGTGGCGGGTGGTCTCCTCCAGCATCCGGGTCGCCTGGCCGACGCAGGTCGCGGCGACGTGGAGCCGGGCGTGGTTGATCCCGCGCATCGCGGCCGCGAGCCCGGTGCCGGGCACTCCGCCGAGAAGCCGGTCTTCGGCGACGACCACCGACGTCAGGTCGATCTCGGCGACGGGGCCTTCGGCGTGGCCGTTCATGAGGTCCGGGATCCGGGTCGACACGCCGGGCGTTGTCCGGTCCACGAGGAACGCGGACACCTCGGTGTCGTCGGTGCGGGCGAAGACGACCAGCGTGTCCGCCCAGTGCGCGTTGGTGATGTAGCGCTTCGTCCCGTCCAGGACCCACCCGTCGCCGGTGCGCCGGGCGGTGGTCTGGACGTTGGTGGCGTCGGAACCGGCTGCCGGCTCGGTCAGCGCGAACGAGGTGACCCGCCGGCCGGCCGCCATGTCCGGAAGCATCTCGCGGCGCTGTTCCTCCGTGCCGTGGTCGAGGATCGCCTGCGAGCAGAGCCCGATCACGGTCGAGAAGCGCGAGCGGTACACGCACGACGCCCTGGTGAATTCGAGGGTCAGCTGCACCTGCTGTTCCATGGTCCAGCCGAGCCCGCCGTAGGCGGGTGGGATCGAGATGCCGAACAGTCCCAGCTCGGCCATGCGCCGCACGATCGTGTCCGGGACCTGCCCCGCGGCGACCATTTCGGCCTCGGCGGGGATCAGCTCGTCGTCGGTGAACGCGGCGATCGTGCGCAAGTACGCGTCGAAGTCGGGCTTGCCGGCGGCGCGGGTCATCGTTTCTCCATCCCTGGTTGCTCCGGCAGGACGACGCCGTCGCCTGCCAGCCGGTCGATCTCGTCCTCGCTGCGCCCGAGTTCGCGCAGCACGTCGCGGGTGTGGGCGCCCAGCCGGGGCGCGGCCGACGTCCGGCCGCGGGCAGCCCCGTCGACCTGGAAGGGCGCGGCCGGGACGTCGATCCCGAGCTCGTCCAGCTCGACGACCAGGCCCGACGCGGAGAGATCGGCGTCCTTCACCAGCTCGTCGAACGACCGCACCGAGCCGCACACGATCCCCCGCGAGGCCAGCAGCGCGATGGCTCCGGCTCGGGTGAGGTGGCCGAGGGCGGAACTCAGGACTTCCTTCAGCGCCAACCGGTTCGCGACCCTCGACCCGTTGTCCGCGAAGCGCGGGTCGGCCACGAGCTCGGGCCTGTCGATCGCCGAGCACAGCGCGGCCCACTTGGTCGCGGTGTAGGCGGAGACCACGACGGCGCCGTCCACGGTCTGCACGAGATCCGCGGCGGGCGCCACCGCGGGCTGGCCGTTGCCGCTCCGGCGGGGCGCTTCGCCGGTGAGGCGGTAGCCCGTCCACTGCGTCGCCTGGGCCGCCACCACCGCTTCCATCAGCGAGGTCTCGACGAGCGCGCCGTTCCCGGTCCGGGCGCGCCGAACCAGCGCGGCGAGCACCCCGGCCGCCAGGGCGTTCGCGGCCAGCACATCGGCGATGGTGAAGCCGACTCGCTGCGGTTCACCGTCGGCGTCGCCGGTGGTGTGCATGACCCCGAACTCGGCCTGCGCCGCGATGTCCAGGCCCGCTCGTCCCGCCGAGGGGCCGCGGGTTCCGAACCCGGTGACGAACCCGTAGACGAGGTGCGGGTGGCGCGAGCGCACCTGCTCCGGCCCGATGCCGAGGCGTTCGGCCGAGCCGTGCCGGAAGTTGTGCAGCAGCACGTCCGATCCCGCGCACAGCTCGTCGAGGACCTGGAATCCTTCGGGATGCCGCAGGTCGATCGCTATGCTGCGCTTGCCGCGGTTGTTCGCGTGCAGCATCGCCGCGCCGAACGAGCCGACGGATCGCGCCTGGTCGCCGGTGAGGCTCTCGACCTTGATCACCTCGGCGCCCAGGTCGGCCAGCTGCTGGCCGGCCCCAGGAGCAGCGATGTACTGGCCCAGGTCCACCACGCGGATTCCGGTCAGCGGTGCCTCCATCACGAAACCCCGCCCCTCGCGGTCTCGGCCTCCAGCGTCCGGCGGGCGGCTTCCGGGTCCAGCAGACGCGCGCCGACCACCGCGCACGCGCAGATGGCGATGCCGACTACGAGGAACCCGTTCGAATAGCCCGCGGACGGCGTCGGTCCGGCTTGGACGATGAGCCCCAGCGCGTAGGGGGCGACGATGCCCGCGATGCTGTAGAACCCGATCACGCACCCGAAGAACGCGGCGCGCTGGCGCTGCGGGAGGAAGTCGGACGCGCCCGCGAAGGCGACCGAGAACGCGACGCTGTTGATGGAGAAGGTGCAGATCACCAGCACCAGCTGGAGCGTTCCCGGACCGACCAGCGCGAACGCGATCATGCTCAGCCCGGCGAAGACGATCAGCACGCCGCTGAGGTGACCGCGCGCGGCCCGGGAGCTCCAGCCCCGCGCGAGGAGCCGACCGGACAGGTATCCGCTGACGACGAGGACGACTACCGCCGTGGCGTAGGGCGCGGTGACCAGCCATCCGACGGTGGTCGGCGAGTAGCCGAGGCCTTCGCCGAGGAACGCGGGCAGCCACGAGACCTTCAGCGAGGTGATGAGGTAGCCCGCGAACGACAGCAGGCTGAGCCCCCAGAAGCTGGGCAGCCGCAGCAACCGCAGGAACGGCACGTCGATGTGCCCGTTCGGGTCAGCCGCCGCCTCCACGGTCACCGGGCGCTTCCGCAGCGGCTGGCGCTCGACGTAGCACAGCCAGACGACCAGCCAGACGAGGCCGACCGCGATCAGCACGAGGAACGCGGCGTGCCAGGAGTACGAGACGATCACCCAAGTCAGCACCGGCGCGGAGATCAGCGGACCGACCGAGGACCCCGCGTTCACGATCGACCCGGCGAACGCCCGCTTCTCCTTCGGGAACCGGTCAGCGACGACGCTCTGGCACAGGGCGTGCGCCGGCCCCTCGAAGAAGCCCAGCACGATCCGGGACACCAGCAGCACACCGAACGTCGTGGGCATCGCTAGCGGCAGCATGCTGGCCACCCAGGTGAACATCAGGATGGCCGCCGCCCACTTCGCGGAGATCCAGCGCATGGCGGCGGACAACCCCACCGCGCCGACGGCGAACAACCAGAAGAACGCGCTGCCGACCAGGCCGAAGTCCCCGGCGCTCAGGCCGAGGTCGTGGCGGATCTGCGGTGCCGCCAACCCCACCGCCGCCTTGTCCGCGAAGTTCAGGGTGAAGAAGGCGAAGAGCAGGACGACGATGCCCCATGCCTTGCGGTCCGGGCGTGGGGGCGCCGATGACACCACCGGCGTCCCGATTTCGGCTGATGCCATGTGAGCCTCCGTCACGGCCTCGACCTCGTTGACAAGCGCTGCGCTGCAACAACTCCAGCGCTGTTCAACGGCATCGACAAGGCCGAATCCCGAGTCAGGCTTATAGCCAGAGCCGATAATCCGAGGACGGCATGCGGGACGTGGGCGTCACCGGGGGAGGGGTCGTTCTCACACGGAATTGGGGCCGTACGACGGCTTGGGGCCGGTTACGCCGGGGAGGTCGGGAGGTCGGCCCGGGCCTGGTCGCGGATGGTCTTGACGATCGCTGAGCGTTCTGCTGCTCGGCCTACCTCGATCAGCCAGCGCGCTTCGGTGGCGGTGTCCGAGGTGACGCCTCGGTACGGGGCGCTGGTCTCGTCCGGTTCCGGCTGGTGGCGGTGGCCTGCGGCGTGGGCGTCCAGGGCGGTGACCAGGCGCGCCGCTTCGGCGGTCTGGTGGGCCGCCCGCTCGTCCAGGCCGGCTTCTTCGGCAGCACGACGCGCCCAGCCGCTCGCGGAGGGGTGGACGTAGGGGCGCAGGAGCAGCTGGGCGTCGCGGATCTCCACCACCCGGCGGTACAGCGCGAACTGCGCGTTCGGCGCGATCATCCCCGCGGGCAGGGCGATCTGGGGGAGCTCGGCCGACAACCGGTTCCACAGTGGACGGAGCTGCTGCGCCAGGCGCTTGGCGCGCAACCACGCGAACGGCAACGCCACCCGCGGACCCCACACCGGCATGGTGGCGCCGATGGCCACCAACGCCACGCACGTCGCAGCGCACGCCCCGCCGATCGGGTCCAGGATCCCCGGCTGGTGCCCGGCCAACGCCCGGAAAGCCGCCGCGATCTTGCTCGCCGCCCAGATCCCCGACGCGACGCAGCCCGCCTGGATCGTGCGCAATCCGGCCCGCAACCAGCGGCGATCGGTCTGGGAGATGTAGCGGCGCAGGAACCAGCCGAACGCCAACGTGGCCCACCCGATGTAGAGCGAGAACACCGTCAGGTAAGCCGCCACGGCGGGCCGGTCGGCGAACGCCGCCAGGAACTCCGGGTGGAACGGGATGCCCGCAGCCAGCATCAGCGCCACCATGCAGACCGCAGCGACCGCGGCCACCAGCACTTGGAGCCGCATCGCGCGGCGAGCCGCTGCCTTCTCGTGTACCAGGTTCGCGAGCAGTCCGTGGACGCACACCGCCGCCACCACGGCCAGCATGTTCGCCGCCAGGCGACCGGAGTTCGGCACCGGTTCCCAGGTCGCCACCCAGGTCAGCGAGGACGTCGCGACCAGCGCCGCCGACAGCCCGACCGAACCGATCGCACCGCACAGGTACAGCACGCTGGGCGTCGGCGAATGCCGGGACTGGACGAGCTTGGCGACGGCCGCCAGCACCGCGATGAGACCAGCGGTTTGCAGGACGATGCTGGTCATCGGCGCTTCTCGGGGCCTCGTCGCGCGCTGTCGAAGGTCGCCTGGATCTCGCGCAGCGTGCGCCCGGACTTCGCGTCGAGCTTGCGCACGCGGCGGAGGGGCGCCGGGGCGCGGCCCGCGCGGTACAGGTAGAGGCTGGCCACCAGCTCGGCTTCCTGCTCGGTGCCCGCGTCGAAGGCCGAGCGGCCGAGCACGCTCTGCACCAGGTCCCGCGGCAGGTCCGGGACCAGTGCCGCGACCAGCGGGGAGTCGGCGAGCTTGGTGTCGGAGTGCCCGCACACCAGGTGCGCGACCTCGTGCAGGACGATGTGCTCCTCGTGCAGCGGGGTGCTCGGCAGGTAGCCGATCACGTCCCGGTCGGCGAGGGAGACCAGCGCCCCGCACGGGGCGTCGGATTCCACAGTGGCCACCCGGCGCAGCTCGATCGGACGCCCGCGGAGCTCGGAGAGTTCGCCGATGAACGTCTCCAGGTCCCAAGGCGAGGGCAGCGGGAGGGCGGCCGCCAGCTCTTGGCACCGGGCCGCCAGATCGCGCTGTTGCGACGGCTTCACACCGCGATTCTGGCTCATGACCACCACCAGGCGGGCGCAGCGGAACGGCTCGTGATCAGGCTCATGCGTCATCGTGACCGGGGGTGGTGTTGGAGCGGCGCAGGTCTTCGACGACGCCGCGGATGCGGTCGGCTTGAGCCGGCGTCAGGCCGCGCAGGCTCACCGACTCCACGCCGCCCTCCTTCAGGCTGCGCAGCTCGACCAGCGCGGCCAGCTGCGTCCGGATCTTGGCGCCGTGCTCGCCGTCGTCGAAGGTGTCCAGCGGGACGCCGAAGAAGCCGGCCAGGGCCTTGAGGTGCTGCCAGCCGGGGTTCGGCGATTCGCCGGAGAGGATCTTGTACAGCTGGGACAGCGAGATCCCGGTCGCGGCGGCGATCGCCTTGACCTCGTAGGGCTTGCCGGTCTCGGGGTTGGGGAACGACTCCCGCAGCCACGCCAGCCGTTCGGCCAAGGCGGCACCAGGGGCTGTCATCACGATCACTCCGAAATCACAGGGTTCGCACCGCTCCGCCGATTGACGGATTCTCACAGCTAAGATTACCGTCTGTCCTGATTCCACGATCGTGGAATCCGGACGCTGGGGGTGTGCCAGTCAGGACGCGGTGCGGCGTGAGGGTCGCGTCCTGCCTGGCACCCAGTCCGATCGCCGTAGTGCCCGGGTGCACAATTTCGCGCATGACGACGGGACTTCAGGCGGCAGCCCGGCGGCTGGCGCTCGGCCTGCGCGCCGGAGCCGGACACAGTGGACCTGCGGTCGTGTGGATGCGCATCGATGGCGGCGCAACGCAGATCACGCACCCGGTCGGCGTCGACGTCGACCTCGAACCCGACTTCTTCGACGCCAGATCAGCGCTCACCGAACTGCTCCCGGTGCCGACCGGCGGTCGCCCGCTGGTCGTCGAGCTGGTGGTCCGCGACACCGGATTCGAGCTCGCCTGCAGCACGGCGCTGGAGTCGGTGACCGGCGTGGTGCTCGACGACGACTTCCGGCTGCCCGCCCACCCGTTACCGGGGATGCCGCTGCCGGCCGCGTCGAAGCCCACCGGAGCACCCACGGACCCGGCCGCGCTCGCCGAGGTCTCCGCACTGTTCCGCGAGTTCGTCGAGCGGTACCAGGAGATCAAGGGGCGACCGCCGGCGTTGGGGCCCGGCTACTCCGAGCAGGAGATCGCCGCGGCCGAAGCCGAACTGGGCGCCCGGTTACCGGAAGACCTGCGCGCGCTCTACCGGATGACCAGGGACGACGCCTCGGAGACCGGACTGCTCGGCCGGTACTCGCCGTACCCGCTGGACGACGTCGTCGAGTACCACCAGCCCGGTTCGCTCGGCTGGAACGACGGCCCGTTCGACGATGCGGTGGTCTTCGAGTCGGACCCGCCGGACACCATCAAGCGCCTGTCCCGCAACGACTGGTGGATCACCTTCGCCACCGACTTCGCGATGAACGACCTCGCGGTCGACCTCGACCCGGCCGCGCAGGGCAGGTCCGGCCAGGTCTTCGAGTACGGCCGCGACGTGCACGGCCCGCCGGACTACTACGCGGAATCGGTGACCGAGATCCTGACCGGCGTCGTCGAAGCCCTCCGCGAGGGCGACTACGAGGACGAGGACCCGGACGAGGACTACCTGCAGATCCACGCCGGCTTCGGCGGAGCGGGCTTCGACGAACGGGTCTACCACGACTTCGGTTCCAGGGACCTGGCCGAGGTGGTGGAGAGCGCCGACGACGCCCAGCGCATGTACCTCAACGACGCGGTAACCCTGGACCTCGCCGCGCTGGCCCCGCTGGCGAACCTCCGAGAACTGCGGATCAACCGCGCGAAGCTGGTCACCCCGGCGCTGGGCGATCAGCCCGCGCTGGAGTCGCTCGCGATCGAGGCGGACCGGATCGACCTGGCCGCCCTGGCGCACCAGCCGACGATCTGGGACCTCAAGCTCGCGGGTGCGGCCGAACCGCTGGACATCGCAGTGCTCCGCACCCTGCCCGCCCTGACCAGGCTGGACCTGTCGGACGCCGACGTCGAGGACATCACCCCGGTCGCGGAACTTCCCGACCTGCGCGTGCTGACCCTCAACGCGGCCCAGTGGAACGCCCTCCGCGAAGCGGACCTCCGCCCGCCGAACCTCGCGGCGGCTTCCCGAGCGGGAACCGGATCCCTCCGCGACACGGCGGACTGGTGCGAATGGCTCACCGGAAACCCGATCCCGCTCACCACAGTCTCCGGCTCCACCAGCTGACGTGCCGAAGGGTGTCGAGATCGGCCCGACCACCTACGGTGCGGGACTCCGGGGTCGTGTGTTACTTTGGGGCGTTATAGCAACCCAAAGTACTCACGACTCCTGACCAGCCGAAACGCTGGCCAAGCGCGTCCACGATGATCTTGTCAGGTAGGTGCGGTGCACGAGTTCTCGGTGAAGCCGGCGGGGCTCCTGCCTGGCAGAGCGAGGGTTCGCGTTTCGCCCGCAGAGCCTTGAAGACTTGGTCGGTCTGGCCGGTGAGAGCGGACGGTCCAGCCTCGTGGCGGACACCCTCCAGCTGGAGGTGGCGGTGGACACCGGCCGTGCCCTCTATGCGTGGGGATACCTCCCGAGCAGCTCGTGGAAGAGGGCCGCCTTGCAGTTGCCCGACTCCAGGCCGGGCGAGGTGATCGTTCAGCTCGACGCCTCACCACTCGAAGATGCTGTTTCCGTCTCGATCGCGCGATCGAAATGGGACGTCTTGTTCGACGAGCAAACCGGCTTGGTTCGAGTGTCACGTGATCAGCGATCCCCGGAGGAACTGATCGAGATCGCCACCGGCGTTCACCTCGGTTTGGTCGGCGCAGACCTGAACTCCTTTTGGCTCCAACCCGAGTTCGTCCAGTAAACAACCAGTCCCCGAACGCTCCACGACGAGCACTGGTCAGTGGCGGTTGTGTCGGAACGGCGTGCTATCCGACCAGGCGGTCTCCCTTGCGATGTCCGGGATTTCAGTCATCTCGAAGGCGCAACTGTATGTGCGTGCGGCGCGAACGTCGGCCAGAAAGATGCTGGGGTGGCGTGGTGATCGCAAGGGGTGCTGACTGAGCTGAACCAGCCAGTCGAAGTGGCGGGGGGCAACTTGTTGTGGGGGGAGGCGATCGATGGTGGCCGGTGATCGGCTCGATTTCCAGCTCTTCGTGCTGAAGCGCATGATCGGTGGGGATGAGCAGATCGACGCGGCCCTTGCCGAGCTCGGGGTTACGCGAGCGGAGATGAGGGACGTCGGTGAAAGGGTCAGCGCGGGGCTGGACTTACGCCAGGGGACGATGACCTTGGCGAACGTCAAGAAGCTCGCGGGGGAGCCCGACGGGGAGGAACGCTGCTGGACGAACGGGGAGAGTGGAACCGCGCTGTTCTACCACTTCCCGATGTGGCCGGAGTTCGACTTCAAGGTCGTCGGGAGGGATGGCGACGGGCTCTGGATCGATGACGGATTCGTGCGGTGCGAAAACTCCGAGGTCCCGCACGTCGAGTCCCCCGAATCGCTCCAGCCGTGGAAGCACTTGGTGGACGAAGTCCGCGAGCGCTTCGGCCCGCTGCAGGAGGGCGACATGTGGCCTCCCTACGAGCAGTACGAGACGGAGCGTCGAGACGCGGATGGCGTGTTGCGCCGACACATATTCCAATTCAGCTGGGGACTCCTCCAGCGAGCCTCGGTGCACTGAAACACGTGGTTGTCTGTCACCGCCTTCAAGGCACGACGCGCCGAAAGGCGCTGCTGCGCGAACGGGCGCCCGCCAGCGCTGGTGGCGCTGACGGGCGCGGAGGTCGTGAGCGTGTTGTCAGCCCTTCCCCGCGAGGCTCTTGAGGGTTGATTGGCCGAAGCTGAACAGGGCGTCGCCAGCGATCACGCCGCCGGCGACGACCTCCATCTCCGAACGGGCCTTCTCGCTGCGCAGCCGGAGCCAGGCGAAGCGGATCACGATCCCGGCCAGCACCGCCCAGCCCGCCGAAGGCTGGCTGACCAGGAGACCGGTGGCGAGCAGGATTCCCGCCTGCCGCTTGGAGCCGCCGACGAGCTGGACGATCGCACCGGGTACCGCCCAGATGGCCAGCGACATCGCGACGTGGGGTGAGATCCCGCCGTGCATGGTGGCGGCGAACACCCGGTCGACCGGCGGCAGCAGATCGCGGGAGAAGTACGACTCCCACATCACGAGCACGACGGCGATCGCGATGCCGAACGCGATCATGGCCGAGATCAGCTGCTGGCGGCGTCCGGCCAGCTCGAATTCCGCGTCCGCGCCATGCCCGCGCAGGATGAAGCCCGCCTTGAGGTCGTACCCCATGTCCGCGAAGGCCGGTCCGGTCGCGGCCGAGAACGCGACCAGCACGACGAGGGCTTCCAGCGGAAATCCGATGATCATGCCGATGATGAGCGTGATGAGTGCGACGGCGAACGCGGGGAACCAACCCGCGTGCATGGCGGCGAGCCCGACGATCAGCTCGTGCACCAGGGCCGCGAACCCGGCGTAGAGCACGAAGGCGACCAGCATCCCCGCCGACATGTCCGTCCACAAGCCGCAGATCAGCGCGAGGAACACCGCGATCAGCACGTACGCGACCGAGCCGAGGCCGAGGGTTCGCCGCATGTCGGCGTCGGACCGGCTCGTCCCGCCTCCCTCGCTGTTCCTGCGCGCTAATTGCACGCCGACCTGCACGAGGGCGACCAACCCCGCACCGATCATGAAACCGTGCGGCACGTACGCCTCGGCGAGGTTGCCCTTCGGGATGATGGTGGCGAAGAAATCCCCGCCGAACAGCTGCGTCTGGTACTGCCGCATCAGCAACCCGAGGCCGAACATGACCATGGCGACGATGTTGCCGATGAACGCGACGCCGAACGCCGACATCGGGATGCCCAGCGCACTGCCGGCCGCGCCGACCACGACACCGATCCCGAGCAGACCGGCGCGGCGTCCGCCCTTGTCACCTGCCTGGATCGCTTCGGCCGCTGCGATTCCCGGCGGCCACGCTCCCGACGCCGGGAAGACCTTGGTGTCGAAGAGCCGGTAGAGCATGACGGCATCGACGATCATCGCCGCCGCGACACCGCAGAACATCGGCACCACGAGGTCCGGGCGGCCCAGCGCCCACGGAATGCCGATCGGCAGCAGCAGGCCGTTGGCCGCACCGAAGGTGGCCGAGGAGATCGCGCTCTGGACGAGGTTCTGCGAATGGATGGAGCGGTAGCTCGAGAACAGCGACATCGGCACCCTGGCCAGCACCATCGCGACGAGCGCGCCGATCAGCGAAGTGTTCGCCGAGATCCCCAGGTTGACCAGGATCTGCATCCCGATGATGGCGCCGAAGACGCTGACGACCACCGTCAACGCGAGGTTGGCGGGAGCGAGCGCCCGCGGATGCCGCTGTCCGGTTCTGGCCGCGAGGGTCTGCTCTTCGGACATCAGTCCTCCTCGGCCAGGCGGTAATCGCTGACGCGCGACCGCTCGGAGATGATGCCCTCGCTCAGGTCCCGCTCGACATCGGTCCGGGCCCGAGCGGCAGGGTCGCCGTACCCGGCGCCACCGGCGACGTGGATCTCGATGATCTCCTCGGTGCTCGAGATCCGCACCAGCTCGCCGCTGCCGCAGTCGTGCAGGACCGATCCGCCCAGATCGCGCACCACTCCGCGCGCTCCGCTCCCCGCCATTCCCCCGAAAAGGCCCGGGGTGGTGGACTTGACGCCTTCCGGGTAGACGGCGACGTGCACGGGCAGCCCGTCGTCGTGGCGCTTGCGCAGTGCGAAGCGCTGGCCGAGTCCGCCGCGGTGCTCTCCCGCCCCGCCGGAGTCCTCGACGAACGCCTTCTCCAGGATGAGAACCGGAACGCGCGTCTCGAACAGCTCGATGGACGTGTTCGCGGCCGAGGTGGGGTACAGCAATCCGGACTTCCCGTCCGCCTTGCTCGACGCGCCCTGCCCGCCACCGACGAAGAACATGTCGGAGAAGGTGCCACCGTCCGCGTCGGTGCCGTAGATGGTCGCGGCCACCGGCAGCCCGGTGAAGGACTGCACCTCCTCAGGTGCGGCTTGCGCCAGCGCCTTGAACAGGTTCGGCGCGATGTACCAGCCGGTGCGGGTGCGCAGGTTCACCGACGCGGGACGATTCGCGTTCAGGATCGAGCCCTCGGGCGCCGTCACCTCGAAAGGCCGGTAGCAGCCCGCGTTCCCGCGGACGTTCGGGGTGAGCATGCACTTGAGCGGGTAGGTGGCGTGCGCGGCCGTGTAGTTCATCGTGCAGTTGATGCCGCCCTGCGGCAGCTGCGCGGGGGCGCCGTCGAAGTCGATGGAGATCGCATCACCGTCGACCGTCACCTTGACCGGGTACCGCATCACCTCGCCGAGCGGGTTGTTCTCGATCTCGGAGGTGTACACGCCGTCCGGCAGCTCGCGGATGGCCGCGCGCATCGCGTCCTCGGAGCGCTTCGTGACCACCGACGCCAGCGCCTGCAGGTCGTGCATCCCGTACTCCCGCACGAAGGAGAGCAACCGGGCAGCGCCAAGCGCGTTGGCCGCGACGAAGGAGTGGATGTCGCCGATCACCTGGCTCGGGTTGCGGACGTTCTCGCCCAGCAACGTGAACAGCGACTCGTCCGGTTCACCCGCCGAGTAGAGCTTCATCGGCGGGATCTGCAGCCCCTCCTCGAAGATCTCACGGGGATGCAGGTAGTCCTTGGTGCCACCGATGTCGGCCACGTGCCCGACCGTGCCCATCAGCCCGATCAGCCTTCCCTCGTGGAAGACCGGGGTGACCAGCGCGATGTCGAACAGGTGACCCGCGCACAGCCAGGGATCGTTGGTGATCAGGACATCGCCGGGCTGCAGCGTCTCAGCCGGGTACTTGGCCAGCAGCGCCTTGACGGCCCTGGGCAAGGTCAGGTTGAACACCGGCATCGCGCGCGGCGAGTGCGCGAGCGTCTCGCCGGTCGGGTCGAGCAGCTCGCAGGCGAAGTCCTGCGCTTCGGACACCACGAGGGAGAACGCGGTGCGGCACACCGTCTCCCACATCTCCTCGACCACGTTGACCAGCCGGCTCCACATGATCTCCAGGGCGATCGGATCTCCCTCGATCACCTTGACCGCTTCTTCGTGCGGGGTGTCGGCGGTGACGACGGCCGAGGCCTCCTCCGGGAGGGCGACGTCGATGCGCAGGTTCAGCGCGGAGTCGACGAGCACGCTGTCCCCCGGGGGGATCACCGTGGTCGACTCGCGCTCCTCGATGATCGCCGGGCCGTCGATCCGGTCACCGGGGGCGAGCGCGTAGCGGTCGTGGACGTCGACCTCCACCCACCCGGAGCCGAAGTAGGCGTCCCGCGTTCCCTTCCTGCTGCGGGCGGAGTCGGTCGCCGCCGCACCGCCGGTCAGCGACACCGACGGCGTGGGCCCGATGCAGGTGACGCGGAAGCTGATCGCCTCGATCTCAGCGCCTTCGTAGAGCGAGGTGTAGCGCGCCTTGTAGGAATCGGCGAAGGCGTCGCGGATCCGGCCGAGGCTGCCGGCGTCGATGGCGCC
Source organism: Saccharopolyspora oryzae (assembly GCF_027853915.1). Classification (GTDB taxonomy): domain Bacteria; phylum Actinomycetota; class Actinomycetes; order Mycobacteriales; family Pseudonocardiaceae; genus Saccharopolyspora; species Saccharopolyspora oryzae. Next base: position 45,290 of record NZ_JAQGLA010000018.1, on the reverse strand, counting down.
ATCGGGCAGCGGTACCGAAATCTCGTGCAGCTGCCCGATCAGGCGCATGTCGGCGGCGCGTTCGACCCGCACGACGGCGTCCGGCACACCGGCTTCGGCGAGCTTGGCGCGACCCTGTTCTTCCAGGTCGCCCAGCACCGCGTTGACCGAATCGGCGTCGAAGCCGTCCACCATCCGCACCGGCATCGAGCGCACCTGCTCGAACGAGAGCGGTGCGGCGAGGAATCCGACGGCCGACGCCGCGCCGGACGCAGGCGGCACGATCACCTCGCGGACGCCCAGAGCCCTGGCGACGCCCACGGCATGCGCGGGGCCCGCACCGCCGAAACCGACCATCGCGTACCGCCGGGGATCCTTGCCCTTCTCCACGAGGTGCACCCGGGCCGCACCGGCCATGCTCTCCACGACGACCTTGTGGATGCCCCACGCGGCTTCCTCCGGCGCGAGACCGAGCGGTCCGGCCACTGTGGACACAGCTGCTTCGGCCGCGGCCTTGTCCAGCGCCATCTGCCCGCCGAGGAAGAACTCGGGGTCGTAGTAGCCGAGCAGGAGGTTGGCGTCGGTGACGGTCGGCTCGGTACCGCCCTTGCCGTAGCAGGCGGGGCCCGGGTCCGAGCCCGCGGAGCGAGGACCGACCCGAAGCAGGCCGACCTCGTCGATCGACGCGATGGAACCACCACCGGCACCGATCTCGATCATGTCGATGACCGGTGCCTTGATCGGCAGGCCGGATCCCTTCTTGAAGCGGTCGACCCTGGCGGCCTCCATCATCGGCGCGATCTCGGCGCGGCCGTCTTCGATCATGCACGCCTTCGCGGTGGTCCCGCCCATGTCGAACGAGATCACGTCCAGCTTGTCCGCCGAACGACCGAACAGCGCGGTGGCCAGGCCGCCGCCCGCCGGGCCGGATTCGAGCAGGCGGATCGGGAACTCGCGCGCGGTCGAAGGCGCGATCAGACCGCCGGCCGAATGCATCAGGCGCAGCGCACCGGCGAAGCCGCGTTCGGCCAGCGCGTGCTCGAGCCGCCCCAGGTAGCGGTCCATCAGCGGCTGCACGTAAGCGTTCGCGCAGGTGGTGACTGCGCGCTGGTACTCCCACAACTCTGCGACGACGTCGGAGGACAGGGAGACCGCGAGGTCCGGGAATTCCTGGCGGGCGAGTTCGCCGATTCGACGCTCGTGCTCGGGATTGCGGTAGGAGTGCAGGAAGCAGACCGCGACCGCCTCGATCCCGTTGCGGGAGAACTCGTGCAAGCGGGCGCGCGCCGCGTCGAGGTCGAGCGGCACGACGACTTCGCCGTCCGCGTCGATGCGTTCGGGCACCTCGAGGCGGTCTCGGCGGGCGACCAGCGGATCGGGGAACGGGATGAACAGGTCGTAGATGTCGTAGCGCTGCTCGGTGCCCGCCTCGAGCACGTCCCGGAACCCCTCGGTGGTGAGCAGGCCCAACTTCGCGCCCTTGCGTTCGATCACCGCGTTGGTGACCAGCGTGGTGCCGTGCACGATCTCGCCGATGTCCGCGAGGCGGACCCCGGCCCGCTGCACGAGCTCCTCGATCCCGGCCAGCGCCGCGATCGACGGATCGTGCGGTGTGGTCAGGCGCTTGTGCAGTTCCAGCGAATGCCCTTCGGTGTCGTAGAGCACGAAGTCGGTGAAGGTGCCGCCGATGTCAAAACCAATGCGCAGGCGCGACATGCGTTTTCCTCCGAGTTGTGGGGTCTTGATCAGGTCTGCCGGGTGTGGTCACCGACCAGAGCGGCGATTTCCTCGGTGCGGGTCACCATGAGCTCTTTCATCGCGTTCACTTCCTCGGCCGAGACCGTGGCGAGCGGGTAGGCGATGCACATGGCGAGTGCCTCGTCGTCTTGCGTCCCGACGGCGGTGGACACCACGCCCGCGCCGCGGACCGCTTCGTCGTAGGACTCGGCGAATCCCTGCCTCCGGACCAGGGACAACCGGTCGAGCAGCTCGTCGACCGAGCCGGGTGCCGTGGCCGATTGCCGTTCCCAGCCGTGCGGGAAGAGCTCCCGGACCGCGTCGTCGGGCATCCGGGCGAGCAGAGCCCTGCCGGTGGCCGTCGAATGCACCGGCAGCGGGCGGCCCAGCTGCGGGGAAACGCTCAGCGCGTTGCTGCCCCGGTGGTCGGTGAGGCCGATGACCTCGACCCCGCTGCGGATCGAGACGTAACCGGTGTGCCCGACCTGCTTGACGATGTCCGCGATCGCCGCGTCGACATGCCGGAACAGGACCGAACTGGTGCGGTACGACCGCGAAAGCCCGAGCACGAGAGCGCCGGGGCGGTAGCGCCGGCTCTCCCCGACGGTCTCCAAGAACCCGGCTGCCAGCATCGCGCGCAGCAAGCGCGAGGTGGTGCTCTTCGGCAGGCCGAGCAGCGCTGCTGTCTCGGTAACCGTGAGCTCGGTGCGGTCAGGCGAAAAGCAGCGGAGCACTTCGGCTGCGCTTTCAAGAGTGGTCATAGAGAAAGTTCCATTTTCTGGAACAGCAGTTGCAGAATGCTGGACCAGGCGAGTATGACCCGGACCACTTGCTGACGCAAGGGTTGAATTGCAGGCCCTTTGCGGCTGAATTGCGCGACTTGTGACGTATTCGGAAATGCCGGAATAGTCCGCGTTGACCGTCGGAGAGCAATCCCGGGCCAGCGCGCCGAGCTTCTAGTTCTCCGACACGCGGTCTTGATCCTTCGCATTTCGGGTGCGCGGGGACCAGGAAGGTGTTGGGGTGGTGCCACCGGGGAACGTTGGCTTGCGCCTGGATCGAGAGGGCTGGTGGTGTGGGGGTAGTGACGAGGGCTCAGCTGGCGGACATGCTCGCCGCCTCGGGTCGCGTCGGCGCTGCACTGGCGCTTCGCGAGGAGCTTTGCAGGACTGGGGGAGAGAAGGAGTACGAGGCAGGCCCGGTTGAGCGGTCGACGATGCTGAAGATCTACCGGAAGCGGTTATCTCGTCCGAAGTTTCGGCCGGAACGAGTGCTCGGGGCGGAGCGGGAGGAGGAGGTCCGATGGTATGGCGGAGTTCGAAGTCGGTTCCCAGTGAGGGGCGGGATTTTCAGCTCTACTTGCTCGACACCACCATGGGTGCAGATGAGCGGGTGGATGAGGCTCTTGCCCTGTTCGGGGCAACGCGTGCCGAGATGCAGGAGGTCGCGGAGCGGGTTGCAGCGGGGCTGAAGCTTCTCGAGTTGAAGCGGACGTTGGCCAACGTCAAGAAGTTCGCCGGGGAACCTGCGGTGGAGGAAACCCGCTGGCTTGACGGGGAACGCGCTACGTCGCTGATCTACCACTTCGAACCGTGGCCCGAGTTCGACTTCGAGGTCGTGGGGGATGCCAACGGGTTCTGGATCGATGGCGGATTCGTGCGGCGTGAGGACTCGGAGGTTCCGCACGTCGAGGCTCCGGAGGAGCTCGAGCCGTGGCGGCACTTGCTCAGCGAGGTTCGGGAACGCTTCGGCCCGTTGGAAGAGGGCGACCTGTGGTACCCGTTCGAGGATCACGGCCTGGAGAGCCGAGGTGCGGACGACGTGATGTACGAGTACGACGTGAAGTTCAGCTGGCGAATGCTCCAGATGATCCGGGTAGATCCGCGCTGGCCGGACGGGCGTCCAGCCTGATCTGACTGGAGCTCCGTGCACATAGCGTGAGTCAGCAGTGATCAGCGGATTCGAGCCCGGGCTGGCCTCCGCCGATGAACAGCAGCGACACCATCACACGGTGCCGCGACGATGATCGTCGAGAGGTCCCGCGCCTTCGGGCGTCAAGGTGTCGGAGGGCTCGCAGGTTCCCCGCTCGCCCTCGCCGGTCACGTCCTCAATGAACAGGACCGGGACGGAACTGTGATCCGTGGTTCTGCGCATTCCGGGTGGCGTGAAGGCTATGACCGTTCGTGCGCAGTGGTGCAAAAGGGAAAGGCCCGGGGAAGACAGGCGAAGGGCGCCCCGCCCCTCTGCTTACGTCACTTGCCGAAGCCCGCCTTGCGGAGGGCGTCGGCCATCGCTCCGGACGGGGCGTTGTTGCGCTGGTTTCGCTGGCCGCCGCCTCGGTTTCCGTTTCGGCCGCCCTGGCCGTTGCGGTTGCCGTTGCTCCGGCCTCCGCCGTTGCGGTTGCCGCCGCCTTGGCCTCGGCCGCCGCCTCGGTTGGAGTCTCGCTCCGGCTTGCCGCCGGCTCCGGGCTCGTCGTCGAGGCGGAGGGTCAGGGAGATTCGCTTGCGGGGGATATCCACGTCGAGGACCTTGACGCGGACGATCTCTCCGGACTTGACGACGTCGTGGGGGTCGTTGACGAAGTTCTTCGACATCGCCGAGACGTGGACCAGGCCGTCCTGGTGGACGCCCACGTCCACGAAGGCTCCGAAGGCCGCCACGTTGGTGACCACGCCCTCCAGGGTCATGCCCGGCTTGAGGTCCGCGATCTTCTCCACGCCGTCGGCGAAGGACGCCGTCTTGAACTCCGGACGCGGGTCGCGGCCCGGCTTGTCGAGCTCGGCGAGGATGTCGGTGACCGTCGGGAGACCGAAGTCGTCGTCCACGAAGTCCTGCGGCCGCACCGACTTCAGCACCCGGGCGTTGCCGATCAGCTCGCGGATCTCCGTGCCGGTGCTGCCCATGATCCGCTGCACCACCGGGTAGGCCTCCGGGTGCACCGCGGAGGAGTCCAGCGGATCGTCGCCGTCCGGGATGCGCAGGAAGCCCGCGCACTGCTCGAACGCCTTCGGGCCCAGGCGCGCCACGTCCTTGAGCGTCGTGCGGGTGCGGAACGGGCCGTTGGTGTCGCGGTGCTGGACGATGTTGCCCGCCAGCGTCTCGCTGATGCCCGACACGCGGGTCAGCAGCGGGGCCGACGCCGTGTTGACGTCCACGCCCACCGCGTTCACGCAGTCCTCGACCACCGCGTCCAGCGAACGCGACAGCTTCGTCTCCGACACGTCGTGCTGGTACTGGCCGACACCGATCGACTTCGGGTCGATCTTCACCAGCTCCGCCAGCGGGTCCTGCAGGCGGCGGGCGATGGACACCGCGCCGCGCAGCGAGACGTCGAGGTCCGGCAGCTCGCGCGAGGCGTAAGCCGAAGCCGAGTACACCGACGCGCCCGCCTCGGACACCGAGATCTTGGTGAGCTTCAGGTCCGGGTTCTGGCTGATCAGCTCGCCGGCCAGCTTGTCGGTCTCGCGGGAGGCCGTGCCGTTGCCGATCGCGATCAGGTCGACCGAGTGCTCCTTGGCCAGCGCCGCCAGCTTGGCCAGCGCCTGGTCCCACTGCCGCTGCGGCTGGTGCGGGTAGATCGTGTCGGTGGCGACGACCTTGCCGGTGCCGTCCACGATCGCGACCTTCACGCCGGTCCGGAAGCCCGGGTCCAGGCCCATCGTGGCGCGAGAGCCCGCGGGCGCGGCCAGCAGCAGGTCGCGCAGGTTGGCCGCGAACACCCGGACCGCCTCGTCCTCGGCGTTCTGCCGCAGCCGCAGCCGCATGTCCACGCTCAGGCGGGTCAGGATGCGGGTCCGCCACGCCCAGCGGACCACGTCCGACAGCCACTTGTCGGCCGGGCGGCCCTGGTCGGCGATGCCGAACTGCTGGGCGATGCGCAGCTCGTAGTCGGTCGGGCCGACCTGCTCGGAACCGTCGTCCGGCTCCAGGGACAGCTCCAGCGCCTCCTCGTTCTCACCGCGGAACAGCGCCAGGATGCGGTGCGAGGGCAGGTCGGTGAACGGCTCGGAGAACTCGAAGTAGTCGGCGAACTTCGCCCCTTCCTCCTCCTTGCCCTCGCGGACCTTGGAGACCACCCGGCCGCGCGCCCAGACCTTCTCGCGCAGCTCGCCGATCAGGTCGGCGTCCTCGGAGAAGCGCTCCACCAGGATCGACCGCGCGCCGTCCAGCGCGGCCTGCGCGTCGTCGACGCCCTTGTCGGCGTCGACGAACTCGGCCGCGTTCTGCTGCGGGTCGTTGTTCGGGTCGGCCAGCAGCTTGTCCGCCAGCGGCTCGAGGCCCGCCTCGATCGCGATCTGGGCCTTGGTGCGGCGCTTGGGCTTGTAGGGGAGGTAGATGTCCTCCAGCCGCGCCTTCGAGTCGGCCTCGGTGATCTGCGCCTCGAGCTCGTCGGTGAGCTTGCCCTGGGACCGGATCGAGTCCAGCACCGTCGTGCGCCGCTCTTCGAGTTCGCGCAGGTAGCGCAGGCGCTCTTCGAGCGTGCGCAGCTGGGCGTCGTCGAGGGCGCCGGTCGCTTCCTTCCGGTAGCGGGCGATGAAGGGCACAGTCGCCCCGCCGTCGAGCAGCTCGACGGCGGACTGCACCTGGCGCTCGCGGACGCCGAGCTCCTCGGCGATCTTCTGATGAACAGTCGTCACGATGCTGATTCCGCCTTCTCTGCGATCTTCGCCAGATCCGACCGGACATTGTGCCGGACCGGGCTCGCAGGCTACGTCCGCACTCGCGTCGGCGTGTCGGGATGCTGCTCATCGGGGTGGTCCGGTCACCGGCCGTCGTCGGGCCCGATGGACCACAGTTTCAATTGAAACTGCGAACCCCAGGCACGGCGGATCGCAGTTTCAATTGAAACTGCGGTGCTGCGTGGCGGAGCCGGAGGGCTTGTGACCTGGGCCGCCGGGATCTCGGAGCGTGACGCACTGTTGTCACGAACCGTGACGGATCAAGCGAGTGCTGTAGCTCGAAGGGGTTAAACTAGGTACTCGGGCACGTACAAACCTCGATGTCGGTACACGCTCCGTGCTGGAGTGTGGGGACTCGTGAACCCCGAAAACTCCGACCAACCGAGATCCCCCGAAAACTTCGACAACGCTTCCACCCCGAAGCAGAGCTCCCCCTCCTCTGCCCAGCGGGTCGACCAGGCCCTGCGCGTGGCCGCGGACCGCGTTCGCGCGTGGCTCGCGCCGCTGGTCGAGCGCCTCGTGCAGTGGCTGGCCCCGCTGCTGCGGCGGGTCCAGGACGCTCCGGCGGTGCGGCGCTTCCGGGAGAGGGTTGCGCCGCACGTTGCCGCGGTTCAGGAAAAGCTCCCCGAGCCCGTCGTGCGGGCTTCGCGCACTCGTTCGATGCAGGCGGGCGCCGCGGTCGCAGCCGTCGGCGTCGTCGGCCTGGTGATCGGCACCGCCGTCGCCGGCCCGGCCAAGCCCCAGATCGAAGAGGCCGCGATGGCCGCCCCGATCCAGGAGGCCGCTCCCGACAAGCAGGCCACCCTGGAACAGCACGCCACGCTGCAGCAAGCTCCCCCTCCGCAGCAGGCGGAGCCGCGCGACGCCGCCCCGGCGGCTCCGGCACCCGAGCCGGAGGCTCCGCTCGGCCCGCCGGTCGAGGGCATCGACGTGTCCAACCACAACGGGCCCATCGACTGGGGCAAGGTCGCCGCGGACGGCAAGAAGTTCACCTTCGTGCTGGCCACCGACGGCACCAGCTTCTCCAACCCGCGCTACAACGAGCAGTACCACGGGGCCAAGGCCGCCGGGCTGATCGCCGGTGCCTACCACTTCGCGCGGCCGAGCGACTCGTCCGCCGAGGAGCAGGCCAACCGGTTCCTCGACGTCGCCGACTACCAGGCCGACGGCAAGACCCTGCCGCCGGTGCTGGACCTGGAGGTCGACCCGAACTCGGGCGGCTGCTACGGGATGTCGGTGGACCAGATGCACCAGTGGACCAAGACCTTCAACGACAAGGTCAAGGAGCGCACCGGCAAGGAGCCGGTCATCTACGCCAACCCGTCGTTCTGGCGGGAGTGCATGGGCAGCACCAACAGCTTCGACGGGCACCCGCTGTGGCTGGCTTCCTACGGCGTGGACAGCCCGTCCGTGCCCAACGGCTTCAGCAACTGGCACTTCTGGCAGTACACCGACCAGGGCAGCGTTGCCGGCATCAGCGGCAACACCGACCTGAACCAGTTCCAGGAGGGCCAGGCGCGCTTGGAGAAGCTGGCGCGCTGACCCAGGCGTTCGCGCCGCGGAATTTCGACGGGAGCGGGCCGTCCGCGAAAGCGGGCGGCCCGCTCTTCTGCGCCTGCGGACGGTCCCCGAACTCGGGAATCCGCCCAATCGGAGCGTTTTGCCTGCTCAGGATCCGTGAGTACTTTTTGTTGCCATAGCGACACAAAGTGCTCACGGTCCACCACCTGCAGAAAGGCACCCTCGGCACATTTGTCCCTTGTGGACAGATGAGCGTTCGGGTGTTGTTGGACGTTCGGCGGGGGTGTTCGGTTGCGTCCGAGGCAGGTGATCTTCGTCGGCTTTTTCGGTCCAGGGGACGGGCCGTAACAGGTGCGGCGGACCGATATCCTCGCCGCGATCGATGATCACCTGATCGGAGGCGCGGCGTGTCATTGTGGGAACAGCGGGTCACCGCAGCTCGGAAGCTGTGGGGCAGTGGTGACCTCGCCGCCGCGGAGCGGGAGCTGAGCACCGTCCTCGACGACGGCGACTTCGACGCCGCAGCGCACGCCGCGTGCCTGCTGGGCGGGCTGCTCGGCGAGCTCGACGACCCCGAGCGCTCTCGCGCGATGTACCAGCGGGCCATCGACTCCGGGCATCCGATCTACGCCCAGATCGCCGCGATCTCCTTAGGCCTGCTGCTGTTCGAAGCCGACGACCTGACCGCAGCCCAAGCCGTGCTGCGCTTCGCCGCCGACGGCGCCGACCCGGACGCCGCTGGTCGCGCCGATGCGCTGCTGGCCCAGGTGCTGCACATGCTCGGCGATGTCGAGGGTGCCCGGGAAGCCCGTGATCGGGCGCTGACCAGCAGCGACCCCGGGGTCGTCGAGATCGCCTCGGAGCTCGAGCTGCCCGAGCCCGGTGAGCGCTCCACCGACCAGTACCTCCAGGTCGCCTACGAGCAGGCGTGCTCGCTGCTGGAGCAGGGGCGCCACGCCGACGCCGAGCCGATCTTGCAGCGGCTGCTGGACAGCGGGCACCAGAACTTCGGATCGCTGGGCGCGGCGAAGCTCTACGCGCTGCACGCCGAGGAGCCGGAAACCGCGCGGCGGCTGGCCGAGCGGATCATCGCCTACCGCCACCCCGAGCACCTCGGCTGGGGGCATGTGCTGCTGGGCGGGGTGCTGGAGGACCTGGGTGACGCGGCGGGAGCGGCCGAGGCGTTCCGGGCCGCGGCCGACGACCCGCGCCCGGGCATCCGGCTGCACGCGCTGATCCACCTCGGCATGCAGCTGCGCGCGCTGGAGCAGCCGGACCAGGCGCGCGAGATCTACCAGCGGGTGATCAACACCCGGCACCCGCACTTCTCCGTCGAGGCGTGGGGCGTGCTGGCCGAGCTGCAGCGCGACGAGGGCGATGTCGCCGGGGCGATCGAGAGCTTCGGGCGGGTCCTGGCTTCCGAGCACCCGGACAAGGCGCCGCTGGCGGCCTACAACCTCGGCGTTCTCCAGTACGAGCACGGTGATGCGGAGGAGGCCGCGACGGCGTTCCGCCGGGCCGCGCAGGCCGAGGACGCGCGCGTCGCGCACCAGGCCGAACTCGCACTGTCCATGATGGACGTCGTCGACGCGCAGCAGGACCCGGCCGGGGACGACGCCAGGCAGCTCGCGATGCGCGCCCACCAGGCGGCAGGCGCCGGTGACCCGGACGCCGCGCGCCTGGCGTACCAGCAGGTCATCGACATGGACGTGCGGATGTGGTCGGTGATGGCGGCCAACTCGCTCGGCCTGCTGGAGGCGGTCTCCGGCGACGCCGAACAGGCCCGCCGGACCCTGCAGCGCGCTTTGACCGCCGACGAGGGCTCGCTCGCGCAGGACGCCGCATTCCGCCGCGCGTTGATCGACGAGCCCGCTGCGCGTCCCGTGCTCGAAGCGCTCTTCCGCCTCGAGCACGACGAGGACGGCGGGCTGGACGCGCTCGCCGCTGATCCGCAGGTGCGCGACCTGGCGCTGCTGGTGCAGGCCGAACTGCTGCTGACCACCGACGTCACCTCCGCGGTGGAGCTGCTGGGCGAGCTGGTCGAATCGCCGAACCAGCTGGTGTGGACCAAGGCCGGTCAGCTGCTGGCCGGTTGGCTGGTCCGCGAGCAGCGGACGGACGACGCGGTGCGGCTGCTGGAGCGGATCGTCGACGGCGGGCATCCGCTGCTGCTGCCGTGGTCGGCGGCGCAGCTCGGTGACCTGCTGGTCGAGCACGGCGAGCCGGAGGACGTGATCACGGCGTTCGCCACCGCCGCTGCCGCGGGATATCCGTCGTTGCTGGCCGAGGTGTTCGGCAGGCTCGCGATGCTCTACCGCATCGCCGGCCGTGACGAGGAGCTCGAGGCGCTCTACCGGACCACCATCGCCAGCGGTCACCCCGAGTTCGGGCCCCGCGCGTCCTACCTGCTGGGCGAGAAGTTGGTGCTCTCCGCTGATTTCGACGCCGCGTCGGAGTGCTTCGACCAGGCCGCGGGCTCGGAGTCGGACGTCGAAGCGCTGGCGGTTTTCGGTGCGCACGCGATCCGGCGCGATCTCGACCGCGCGGGCGCTGTTCTCGCCGAGCTGGCCGAAGAGCCGGAACTGCACGAGAGCGCGACCGAACTGTGCTTGAACCTGGCGCACCAGCACCAGGCGCTGGGCGATGTCGAGTTCACCGGCCAAGCGTTATCGCTGGTGGCCGATGCCGGTCACCCCGATCGGCAGCAGGAAGCGCTGCTGTTCCTCGGTGCGCTGCGCAACGAGAACGGGGACATGGCAGGGGCTCGCGAGGCTTGGGAGCGGGCGGCGAGCGGGGACAAGCCGCACGAAGCCGCCGTTGCCCGGTCCAGCCTCGCGGAGCTGCTGCAGAACGACGGTGATCTGGACGGCGCCGAGCAGCAGTTGGCCGAAGTCGCGGCCGGGGACACCGAGAACGCCGGTGAGGCTGCGCTGCGGCTGGGAGTGCTCCGCGACGAGCGCGACGACGTCGATGGCGCGTTGGCGGCGTTCGAGCGCGCAGCGTCGGTGGGGGACCGCAATCAGGTAGCCCTGGCGACCGCCTACCGCGCGCCTTTGCTCGCCAAGCGCGGAGAAACAGACCTCGCCGAGGACGCTTACGCGGCCGCGATCGCTTCCGGAGTCGCGGAGATCCAGGCGCACGCCGCGTTGGAGCTCGGCAACCTGCGGCGGGACAACGGCGACGACGCCGGGGCGCGGGACGCTTACGAGCAGGCCCTGGCCTTCGACGACCCGGACGTCACGCTCCGCGTGCACCAGGCGATGGGCACTGAAACCGCTGAGCAGCGCGGATATCGGCTGATGGGGGAGGGCGACGTCGACGGGGCGCGGGCGGCGATCGCCGAGCACTTCGACTCGCCCCGGGTCGCCGACTTCTGGTGCGCGGCGTGGGGCGACGTGGCCGACGCGGCGTCGGTGCTGGCCGAGGTGTCCGGCGACGACCTGCGGACCTGCTCCGAGCTGGGCCTGGACTTCGGGATGGCGGTGGAGGACCGGGCCGAGGCGCGGGCGTTCTTCCGCATGGTCGCCGACCACGGGCACCCGGATCTGGCGCCCCGCGGTCAGGCGCAGCTCGGTCACCTCGCTGAACAGCAGCAGGAGCACGCGATCGCGCTGGCCTGGTACCGCCGCGCCGTGGCGGACCCGGAACGCGGTGGGCACGCCGGCGTGCTGCTGGCGCAGCTGCTCGCGCGGCTCAACGACGTCGAAGGTGCGAAGTCCGCGTGCCGGAACGCCTTCGGCGCGGGCACCGGGATTCCCGCGCTGGACGCCGGTGTGCTGCTCGGCCAGCTGCACCACGAGTCCGGCGACCCGGTCGAGGCGCGACGCGCCTGGGACCAGGCGGAAGCGGCCGCCGAATCACCCGAGCAGTTCGGCGACGCGCTGCACCGCCGCATCGCGCAGGTCGGTGAGACCGCCGAAGCCGCCCGCGAACTGCTGCACCGCGCGTCCGGTTCGGACCACCCGGACACCGCGATCGTCGCGATGCTCTGGCTCGGTGAGCGCGCATCGCGGGCCGAGGAGCTGGACGAGGCGATCCGCTGGTTCGGCGCGGCGGCGGCGCTCGACGTGCCGGAGCAGTCCGAGGCGGCGCGGAGCCGACTGGCGAACATGCTCCTGGCGCAAGGTGATCGCGACGCGGCCGGCATCGAGTACGAACGCGTCAGCCGGTCCGGCAACCCGGACATCGCGGCGCGCGGCGAGATGGGCCTGGGCATGATCCGTCACGAGGAGGGCGACCTGCCCGGCGCGGTCAACGCCTACGTGAAAGCCGCTGCTCACGCGACCCACGAAGGCTTGAGCGAGGACGCGCTGCACAACGCTCGCGTGGCGCTGGAGCAGCAGCATTCGGGCGGGGAGCACGCCGCAGCGGCGGACACGTTGCGGCGCCTGGCCGAAGTGGTGCCCGAACGCGACGTCGCGGAATGGGCCTTCGATGCGGGAACCGAGTTCCTCAACGCCGACGACACCGATTCCGCACTGGTCTACCTGCGTTGCGCGGTGGAGATCGGTGCGCCGGAACCGGAACCTGCCGCGGTGCTGGCGCTGGGCGACGTGCTGCAGCGTCGCGGCGAGCTCACCAGCGCGAAGCAGACCTACGAGTGGGTGCTCGACAACGGCGACGAGAGCTCCGCATCGGTGGCGAAGTTCCGGCTGGTGGAGATCCTGTCCGAGGACGACCCGGCGGCGGCCGAAGAGCTCATGCAGCGCCCGGACGAAGTCCTGGGCTCGGCGATGAAGGCGATGCTCGGTCTCAAGCGCCGCGACGAAGGCGACACGGCCGGGGCGATCGAGCTGTTCCGCGAAGCGGCCGACGACGCCGACGAGAAGTTCTCCCCGATGGCGGTCTACGCGCTGGCCCAGTCGCTGAACAAGGAAGGCGAGGTGGCGCAGGCCCAGCAGACCTTCCGGCAGCTGATCCAGGCCGCCCCGGACGACTTCTACGCGGGGCAGGCCTTGCTGGAACTCGCCGCGATCGCCTACCAGGCGGAGGACGACGAGGAAGCGCGCGGGTGGAGCCTGCGGGCGTGGGAGTCCGACGACTCGGAGCTGTCGGCGAAGGGCGCGATGAACCTCGGCGTGATCGCCAAGCGCCGCCGGGACATCGAAGCGGCGATGCCGTGGTTCCAAGCGCTGATCGACCTCGGCCACCCGTCGGCGGCGCTGGCTTCGGCGCATCTGGCGGAAATGCACTACTGGCGCGAAGAGCACGCGGAAGCGGCGCGGCACTACGAGTACACCCTCGCCAACACCGAGGACGCCGAGCTCATCGCCGAAGCGGCTTACCGCGTCGCCGAATTCCGCTACCGGCGCGGCGAGATCGAGGTGGCCCGCGAGCTGCTGGACCGGGCGGTCCGCACCGAGGACGGATCCTTCGCGGAGCAGGCGACCACGCTCCTGGCGCGCCTGCCCTGACCTGGGTGGGTGCGGAGCGAACGGACCGAATGCCTCGAAAGGCGGCGCGGACGGTCCGTTCGCTCCACCCCGCCGATCTGCCGTCGGCTCAGGGAGGGTCTGCGCGGAGTCAGGCGCGGGCGACGATCAGGCGGTCCGGGAGCGCGAGGACCTGGTCGAGGACCTCGCAGGCTTCTCCGGCGGTGTGCCACTGCGCGCGGGTCGTGTTCGCCGCGGTGAGGCCGTGCTCCTGCGAGACGCGGGCTGCTCGGACGTCGTCCTCTCCGCGGAGCTCGACGACGTCGACGATGTCCCCGTGCGGGCGCACGTAGATCAGGGCCATGAGCTCGCCGTCGGCGTCGCGCACCGGCGGCATCAGGCGGAATCCGCGGGCCACGAGCTCGCGCAGCCGGATGCTGGACTGGTCCTCAACGGACGAGGTCATCGAACTCACCGTCCTTGGCGCCGCTCAGGAAAGCGGCCAGCTCGGCTCTGGTGTAGATCAGCGCGGTGCCGTCGGACTCGCGCGACTGGCGCATCGCGATGGTGCCGTCGGACAGCGCCGCGAGTTCGACGCAATTGCCCCACTTGCCGCTGTGCTGGGACTTTCGCCAGCTCACGCCCGGCAGGGCGGTGACGGGGACTTCGAACCTACCGTTCATCAGGTCTCCCTGGATCGGCTGCACATGCAATTGCATACGCCATTGCGCGAACGGTACCACAGCGTTCCGCAACAAGACGATCACTCAGCGTGCGCGGCGTGGCGGTGGTTCAGAGTGAAACCTGGATTTTCCTCAGCATTTGCCGGGTTTGCTCCGGAGTCCGGGCATCGACCATCAGCCGATCGAGTGTACGACTGTATCGTTCGATCTCTTCCCGCTTGTCCAGGTACAGCGCGCCGCTGAGGTGCTCCAAGTACACGACATCCGGCAGTTCGGGCTCGGCGAAGCGCAGCATGGTGAACGAACCCTCCGCCGCGTACCCGCTCAGCGCGAACGGCACGACCTGCAGCGCGATGTTGGGCCGCTTCGTCATCTCCAGCAGGTGGTCGATCTGCGCGCGCAGCACCGCGGGGCCGCCGATCGGGCGGTGCAGCACGGATTCGTCGATGACCGCCCACAACCGCGGGGCGTCCGGGCTGTCCAGCAGCTTCTGGCGCGTCATCCGCACTGACACCCGCCGGCGCGTGTCGTCGTCGGCCAGCGACGGATGCCCCGAACTGGCCAGCGCCATCGCGTAGTCCTCGGTCTGCAGCAATCCCGGGATGAACTGCAGCTCGTAGGTCTGGATCCGCGCCGCGACGCCCTCCAGGCCCACGTAGTCCTGGAACCACGGGGGCATCGACTCGGCGTACCGGTTCCACCAACCCGGCTGCCGGGAATCGGTGACCAGCTGCATGAAGTGCTCGCGCTCGGCGGGATCGTGCACGCCGTAGAGGGTGAGCAGGTCTTCGATGTCGCGTTCCTTCAGCGAAACCCGGCCCAGCTCCATCCGGCTGATCTTGGACTCCGAACCCCGGATGGCCTTCGCCGCTTCCGCGGGCGGGATCTCCGCGGCCTCGCGCAGCCGGCGCAGCTGGGCGCCCAGGATGATGCGCCGTGCCGTCGGACTTCCATCGCGGGCAGCACCCTGCCGGGCCATGGCCGCACCTCCTCGTTACCTGCTCAACGCAGTGATAGCACATCGACCGTTTACTCAGAGCAGCGAAGCTCGTACGCTATGCAACCCTCGACCGCTCCCCCCGACGAAAGCCCAGTGAGGACACCTCGATGACTGCCGATGTCGCCGCCTCCGACGGCGAGACCCCGATCCACATCGACACCAGCAAGGCCAGCATCGCCCGCGTCTACGACGCCTTCCTCGGCGGCAAGGACAACTACGAGGTGGACCGCGAAGTCTTCCACCGGGTGCGCGAAGTCGCCCCGGAAGCGGCCCAGCTCGCTTGGGACAACAGGCAGTTCCTGATCCGGGCGACCCGGTTCATCGCCGCCGAAACCGGCGTCACCCAGTTCCTGGACTGCGGTTCCGGGCTGCCGACCGCGGAGAACACCCACCAGGTCGCGCAGCGCATCGCGCCCGATTCGCGGGTCGTCTACGTCGACAACGACCCGGTGGTGCTCGCGCACGGGCGCGCGCTGCTGGAGGAGAACACCCAGACCCACTTCAGCCCGGCCGACATCTTCGAGCCCGCGCGGATCCTGCAGGACGAAGTGGTGCGCAGGCACCTGGACTTCAGCGAACCGATCGCGCTGTTCCAGATGGGAACCCTGCACCACTACGACGGCGAACGGCCGCCGCAGGACATCATGCGCGAGTACATCGACGCGCTGCCGTCGGGTTCCTACGTCGGCATCAGCCACTTCCTGGACCCGGAGACCGACGAGTTCAGCGACCTCGCGCGGCGCATGGAGCAGACGTTCCTGCACAGCCCGATGGGCACCGGCCTGTTCCGCACCCGCGCCGAGATCGAGGCGATGTTCAACGGTCTGGAGTTCGTGGAACCGGGTCTGACGCTCTGCGCGGACTGGTGGCCCACGGGCCCCCGCCTCAAGCCGCTCTCCCCGGTCCAGTACTGCATCGCCGGAGCGGTGGCCCGCAAGCCCTGACCGTCCACCGAGGGGGGGGCGATTTTGGTGCTAAATCGACGCCCCCTCGCTGCTGCCCGGGAGAGGTGGGCGCATCGACCTCTACCAAACGCTTGCTTGTTTCGTTAGACTCGTCCGCACTGATGTCGAGCTGGATCAGCTTGCGCTGCCGGGATTCCGCGCGGATCGGCCGGTGCGGCGGAGAGGACGGTCATGGCCGAGGCATACATCATCGACGCGGTGCGAACCCCGGTGGGCAAGCGCGGCGGAGGGCTCAGCGGCATCCACCCCGCGGACCTGTCCGCGCACGTGCTGCAGAACCTGGTATCGCGCACCGGGATCGACCCGGCCGCGGTGGACGACGTCGTGTGGGGCTGCGTCGACGCGGTCGGCGGGCAGGCGGGCAACATCGGGCGAACCGGTTGGCTGGCGGCGGGATTCCCCGAGCACGTGCCCGGGGTGACCATCGACCGGCAGTGCGGTTCTTCGCAGCAGGCGGTGCACTTCGCCTCTCAAGCGGTGCTCAGCGGCACCTCGGAGATGGTGATCGCCGGTGGCGTGCAGAACATGAGCGCGATCCCGATCGGCAGCGCGCTGCGGGGTGCCGCCGAGCTCGGGTTCCCGGTGGCCTACGGGCCGAAATCGGGATCGACCGGCTGGTACGAGCGTTACGGGGACGAGGAGGTCACGCAGTTCCGCGGTGCGGAGCTGATGGCCGAGAAGTGGGACATCTCCCGCGACGACATGGAGGAGTTCGCGCTGACCAGCCACCGCCGCGCGGCGGCGGCGATCGACGCGGGCCACTTCGCCGGTGAGCTGGCGCCGATCGCCGGCGTCGAGCACGACGAGGGCCCGCGGCGCGACACCAGCAAGGAGAAGCTCGAAGGCCTCAAGCTGCTGCGCGAAGGCGGCCGGCTCACCGCCGGCGTGGCCAGCCAGATCTCCGACGGTTCTTCAGCGCTGCTGATCGCCTCGGAGAAGGCGGTCGCCGAGCACGGGTTGCGCCCGCGAGCTCGCGTGCACCACATGAGCGTGCGCGGCGACGACCCCGTTTTCATGCTCTCAGCACCGATCCCGGCGACCAAGCACGCGCTGGCCAAGACGGGCCTGAGCGCATCCGACATCGACGTGGTCGAGATCAACGAGGCGTTCGCGAGCGTCGTGCTGGCCTGGCTCAAGGAGATCGACATCGACCCGGCCCGCGTCAACCCCAACGGCGGTGCGATCGCGTTGGGTCACCCGCTGGGCGCGACGGGCACGAAGCTGATGACGACCCTGCTGTCCGAACTGGAGCGCACCGGCGGCCGCTACGGCCTCCAGACCATGTGCGAAGGCGGTGGCACGGCCAACGTCACCATCATCGAACGCCTTTGACTTGAGGTTTTCCATCCTCATTTTGCGTGGCGGTGCGGGTGGCGGAACCTCAGACGCCGCCTGGCTGCGGGATCCCGTTTTATGTATGTCCAATACGCGGCAAACGGGACTGGCCTCGCCAAGAGCCCAGGTCGGGCGGGGACAGTCTGAGAACCCGCGGCGGTGCCGGTTGCGAGGGTGGGCCCGAAAGCGCCTGGCGGCGCTTGGCGACAGCTTCGCGGACGCCGAACCTCGGATCCGCGGTCGCGGTTGTCGAGCAGGATGAAAAACGCTCCATGTACCGACCGACCGAGCGAGGGAGTGGCGTGGCGATCAACAGGGAGTTCGTGGGTTTCGAGTTCAGCGCGGGCGAGGCGTACGAGGTGACGCGCGGGAAGATCCGGGAGTTCGCCGAGGCGATCGGGGATCCCAATCCCGCGTACCGGAGCGTCGATGCTGCACGGGAGTTGGGGCATCCGGACGTGATCGCGCCGCCGACGTTCGGGATCGTGGCTGCCGGCGCTGCTGCGGAGAGCAACCCGATCCGGCGGCCCGAGTTCGGGCTGAACATGCGGTTGGTGGTGCACGGGGAGCAGAAGTTCCGCTACGAGCGGCCGATCCGGGCGGGTGACGTGCTGACCGCGTCCGGGCGGATCGCCGAGATCCGCGACGCCGGGCAGAACGAGCTGGTGCGGGTGGAGACCGAGATCCGCGATGCGGGCGGGGACTTGGTGTGCACCGCGACGAACGTGATCGTGTCGCGGGGGACCGCGGCCGGAGCGGGGGAGTGATGGCGGCCAACCTGCGCTACGACGACGTGGCGGTCGGAACCGAGATCGGCCCGGAGCGGTACCCGATCCAGCGGTTGACGCTGGTGAAGTACTGCGGTGCTTCCGGGGACTTCAACGTGATCCACTGGAACGAGCGGATCGCCAGGGCAGCGGGTCTGCCGAACGTGATCTCGCACGGCATGCTCACCATGGCCGAAGCGGCGCGCCTGGTCACGGACTGGGTGGGCGACCCGGGCGCGGTGCTGGAGTACGGCGTCCGCTTCGCCAAACCCGTGGTGGTGCCCGACGACGACACCGGCGTCGAGGTGCTGGTCACCGGCCGAGTGGCCGAGAAGCTGCCGGACAACCAGGTCGCGGTGGACCTCACAGCCACCTGCGAGGACGTGGAAGTCCTCGCCAAGGCCCGAGCGGTCGTCCGCCTCACCTGATACCCATCGTTCAGCCTGGTCAGGGCTCGTGCGCACTTTGGGGTGCTATAGCGCCCCGAACTACGCACGAGCCCTGACCAGCTGCCACCTTCCGACCGGCTAGTCCAGGAGTCGTCGGGTGGCCAGCTCGAGGACTTCGGCGCGGGTGCGGGTGCCGTGGTCGGCGGCGATGATGCCCTTCGCGACCGCCAGCGAGATGTGCGAACTCCACGCCGGTGCGGCCAACCGCGCGTTGCGTTGACCAGTCGCGCGGTCGTCCGGCTAGCCCGAACCCGTCGTTTGGCCTGGTCAGGGCCGTGAGTCTTTTGAGTTGCTATAGCCGCCCAAAGGACTCACGGGGTCTGACCAGGCGAAACGATGGGTCAGTCCGCTGTTCCGCGGAGGGGGAGGCTCGCGCGGTGGCTCTGCGGGGTGCCGAAGAGGTGCTTCGCCGCGTGGGCCCGCTTCAGGTGGAGGTGGGCTTCGTGCTCCCAGGTGATGCCGATGCCGCCGTGCAGCTGGACACCTTCTGCGGCGATCAGCGAATAGGCCTCGCAGCAGGCGGATTTGGCCATCGAAGCTAGCTCACCGGCTTGATCGTCCTGAGTGGACACGGCCCAGCTCGCCGCGTAGGACAGGGAGCGGGCCGACTCGATCGCCGCGTAGCAGTCGGCGAGCCGGTGCTTGATGGCCTGGAACGAGCCGATGGGGCGGCCGAACTGCTTGCGCAGCTTGGTGTACTCCACTGTCTCGTGCAGCCAGCGCTGTGCTGCGCCGATCGACTCAGCGGCCACTGCGGCGGCCGCTGCGTCGGTGATGCGCTGCAGGGGCGCCGCCCCGATGAGCTGGGCGGACGTCCCGCTGAGGTGGACTTCGCCGATGCTGCGGGTGAGGTCCAGCGGGGTTGATGCGGTCGCGGTGGTCGACGGCGAGACTTCGAACAGCGACGCCTCGCCGTCGGCCATCGCGACGACGAGCAGTACGTCTGCTCGCGTCGCGTCGAGCACCAGCGTCTTGCGCCCGTCGATCCGCCAGCCCTCCGCGCCGAGCTCCGCGCTGGTCGCGAAAGTGCTGACGGACCAAGGGGAATCCGCTTCCGCCCAGGCGAGCGAGACCACCTGCTCGCCCGACGCGATGCCCGGGAGCAGCCGTTCGCAGGCTTCGGTGTTCCCCGCGGCCAGCAGCGCTTGGGCGCTGAGCACGCTGCTGCCGAGGAACGGGTTGTTCACCAGCCGGCGGCCCAGTTCCTCGACGACGATCAGGGTTTCCAGCAGCGTGGCGCCGACGCCGTCGTGCTCCTCGGGGATGGCCAGGGCGTGCGCGCCGATCTCCCCGAGCTGCTTCCACAGCGCCGGGTCGAAACCGGCGTCCGGTGCTCCCGGATCGGGGATCGGCGGACCGCCGTGGCGGTCGAGCAGCTTGCGCACGGTGCTGCGGAGCTCTTCCTGCTCCTCGGTGAACGCGAAGCGCACAGTTCCTCCCTCCAGGGGTCAGGCGCCGATGGGGGTTCGGTCGGTGGCGAGGGCGGTCGCGATGCGGCGGCGGTGCCACGTCGGGGTGCCCCAGGCCGTGCGCAGGGCCGTTGCCTTGGTGAGCCACAGGTGGAGGTCGTGCTCGGCGGTGTAGCCGATCGCGCCGTGGACCTGGAGCGCGGTGCGCGCGGCGAAGCGGGCCGCCTCGCCTGCGGCGAGCTTCGCCGCGGAGGCGTCGCGGGAACCGCGCGGCCCGTCGATCGAGAGGCAGGCGCCGCGGATCAGCGGGCGGACGAACTCCAGCTTGAGCAGCACGTTCGCCAGGTGGTGCTTGACGGCCTGGAACTCGCCGACCGGCCGGCCGAACTGGTGCCGCTGCTTGACGTACTCGGTGGCGATGTCGAGCAGCCGGTGCCCGACCCCGAGCAGGTAAGCGGCGCATCCCAGCACGCCGTGGTCGAAAGCCGCGGAAGCGTCGGCCGCTTCGACGGGCTCGGCGGTGGCGTGCTCGACGGTGAACAGCCGCCGCGCCGGGTCGAAGGATTCGGCGCGCTCCAGCACGAGCCCACCCAGCCGGACCACGCTGTCGCCGTCGCAGCGGAACACTGCACCGGCCTGGTCGGCGTCGAGCGCGAGGGGCAGGTGACCTGCGATGATCGCCGTTCCGACGCTCTGACCACCGGCCAGTTCCGCCAGCCACGGCGAATCCCGCAGCAGGCGCGGCAGGAACGCGAGGGACTCGACGACCGGTCCGGGCAGCGCCGCGTACCCGAGCTGTTCCAGGCACAGCGCCAGCTCGATCGGGCCGAGCTCGAGCCCGCCGTGCTCCTGCGGCACGGTGAGCCCGGTGACGCCGACGTCGGCGAGCTCGCGCCACACCTCCCACCACGTCGCGGTCTCGCCGCCCGACCAGGCGCGGGCGATCTTCGGCGTGTCCGCGTCGGCGAGCAGGTTCCACAGCGTGTCGGCCATGTCCTGCTGCTCGCGGTCCGGTGCGAACTTCATCGCGACCCCCTCGGCAGCCCGAGCAGGCGCTCGGCCGCCACGTTGCGCTGGATCTCGTTGGTCCCCGCGTAGATCGGTCCGGCCAGCGAGAACAGGTATCCCTCGACCCACGAGGACAGCTCGGCCTCCGGGCCCAGCAGGTCCCACGCGGTCTCGTGCATCTCGATGTCCAGTTCGGACCAGAACAGCTTGTTGAGGCTGGCCTCGGCGCCGAGCGATCCGCCGCCGGTCACCTTGGTGACGGTCTCGAAGGTGGCCAGCCGGTAGGCCTGCGCGGCGATCCACGCGTCCACCACCCGGTCGTCGTCCAGCGCGCCCGGCAGCTCGGCGAGCTTCTGCGCGGTGGCGAGGAACCGGCCGGGGCTGCGCAGCGTCAGCCCGCGCTCGTTGCTCGCGGTGCTCATCGCCACCCGCCAGCCCTCGCCGACGCCGCCCAGCACGTCCTCGTCGGGCACGAACACCTCGTCCAGGAACAGCTCGGCGAAAGCGGGTTTGCCGTCGATGCGCCCGATCGGCCGCACGGTGACCCCGTCGGCGTCCAGCGGGAACAGGAAGTACGTCAGCCCGCGGTGCCGCTGCGCCTCGGGATCGCTGCGGAACAGCCCGAAGGCCCGGTCGGCGAAGGCCGCGCGGGAGCTCCACGTCTTCTGCCCGGACAGCAGCCAGCCGCCGTCGATGCGGCGAGCGGTGGAGCGGATCGAGGCGAGGTCGCTGCCCGCTTCCGGCTCCGACCAGGCCTGCGCCCAGATGTCGGTCCCGGCGGCCATGCGGGGCAGGTATCGCTGCTGCTGGTCCGGAGTGCCGTGCTCGAAAAGCGTTGGCGCCAGGAGGAAGATGCCGTTCTGGCTGACCCGCCCGGGCGCGCCCGCGGCGTAGTACTCCTCCTCGAACAGCACCCACTGCAGCAGCGAGGCGCCCCGCCCGCCGAACTCCTCCGGCCACGACACCACCGACAGCCGGGCCTCGTGCAGCTCCTGCTCCCAGCGCCGGTGCGCGGCGAAGCCCTCCTCCGTCTCCAGCGACGGCAGCGGCTCGCGCGGGACGTGCTCGCGGAGCCATTCGCGCACTTCGTCGCGGAACTCCACGTCCGCGGCGGAAAGATCGAGGTCCACTGTGCTCACTCCTGCTTCTGCTGGGCCTGCTTCATGCTCCGCGCGTTCATGCCGCTCAGCGAGTCCTCGCCGACCTCGGCGTTGTGCGCGTGCGCGAAGTGGTGCAGTCCGAAGGCCGAATCCATCCCGCTCTGCAGCCCCATCAGGTCCTCGGCCTGGTTGATCGCCTTCTTGGTCAGCGCGAGGCCGAAACCGGGCATCTCGGCGATGTTCTCGGCCAGCTCCGCGGTGGCGCTCTCCAGCTCCTCGCGCGGGACGACCTGGTTGACCATGCCGACCTCGTAGGCCCGCTGCGCGCTCATCCGCTTGCCGGTGAACAGGAACTCCTTGGCCACCCGCGGACCCAGCACCCACGGGTGCGCGAAGTACTCGACGCCGGGAATCCCCATGCGCACCACCGGGTCGGCGAAGAACGCGTCCTCGCTGGCCACGATCAGGTCGCACACCCAGGCCAGCATCAGCCCGCCGGCCACGCACGCGCCCTGCACCGAGGCGATCACCGGCTTGGGCATCTCCCGCCAGCGGCGGCACATGCCCAGGTAGACCTCCTGCTCGCGGGCGAAGCGCGACTCGCCGCCGGTGTGCCGGGTGTGGTCCCACCACAGGCCCGCGCGGCGCGGGTAGCTGACGTCGATGTCGCGCTCGGGGGAGCCGATGTCGTGCCCGGCGGAGAAGTGCTTGCCGGCTCCGGCCAGCACGATCACCTTGACCTCGTCGTCCTCGCAGGCCCGGTAGAAGGCGTCGTCGAGGGCGTAGGTCATCACGGAGTTCTGCGCGTTGCGGTAGTCGGGCCGGTTCATCGTCACGACGGCCACCTGATCGCGGCGTTCGTAGGTGACGACCGCTTGCTCTGCTCCCATCGGCGCTCCTCGCTCGGTTGCGGTTGCGGCAGGTCGAAGATAGCCGAACAAGCAAGTGCTTGGTAGAGTGCGATTCGCGGCTCCGGCGGTGCGAGGAGCGCGGATTCCGCGCGAGACCGCCGTGCGGCCGCGTCGAGCGAGGAGGGTGCGTGGACCTCACCGACAACACTGAAGAGGCGGCTTTCCGCCGCGAGGTCCGGGAGTGGCTCGGCGAGCACCTCACCGGCGAGTTCGCCGCTGCTCGCGGACTGGGCGGACCTGGTCGGGAGCACGAGGGATTCGACGTGCGGCTGGCGTGGGACCGCCTGCTGGCCGAGCACGGCTGGACGTGCCTGGGCTGGCCGCGCGAGTTCGGCGGCCGCGAGGCGACCGTGCAGCAGCAGGTGATCTTCCACGAGGAGTACGCGCAGGCCAACGCTCCGGTGCGGGTCGGCCACATCGGTGAAGAGCTGCTCGGTCCGACGCTGATGGCCTTCGGCAGCCCCGAGCAGCAGCGGCGGTTCCTGCCCGAGATCGTCGGCGCCCGCGAGCTGTGGTGCCAGGGCTACTCCGAGCCGGGCGCCGGATCGGACCTGGCCGGGGTCGCCACGACCGCGCGCCTCGAAGGCGACCAGTGGGTGATCAACGGCCAGAAGGTGTGGACGTCGATGGCGCACGTGGCCGACTGGTGCTTCGTGCTGGCGCGCACCGATCCCGAGCAGCAGCGCCACCGCGGCTTGTCCTACCTGCTGGTGCCGATGGACCAGCCGGGAGTGCGGGTGCGGCCGATCGAGCAGCTGACCGGGACGTCGGAGTTCAACGAGGTGTTCTTCGACGACGCGCGCACCGATGCCGCCAACGTGGTCGGCGAGGTCGGGTCCGGCTGGCAGGTCGCGATGGGCACGCTCGGCTTCGAGCGCGGCATCGGCACCGTCGACCAGCAGGTGACCTTCCGCCGCGAACTGGGCGGGATCATCGAGCTGGCCAGGCAGAACGGTGCCATCGAGGATCCGCTGCTGCGCGACCGGATCGCCCGGGCCCGGGTCGACCTGGAAGCGCTGCGCTGCACGGTCCTGCGGACCCTGGGCTCCGACGGCCCGCCGGGTGCGGAGGCCTCGGTGGTGAAGCTGCTGTGGTCGACCTTCCACCGCGACCTGGGCGAGCTGGCGATGGACGTGGCCGGTGCCGGAGGTCTGCTGGCCTCGGGCCGGCCCTACGACCTCGACACCTGGCAGCGGCTGTTCCTGTTCACCCGCGCCGACACGATCTACGGCGGCTCCAACGAGATTCAGCGCAACATCATCGCCGAGCGCGTCCTGGGCCTCCCGCGGGAGAGCCGACCGTGAACGCGCCAGAAGGAGGCCTGGCATGACCGCACCGCCGCCCGCCCACGGGCTGCTCACCGGCAAGACCGCGGTGGTCACCGCTGCGGCGGGCACCGGGATCGGATCCGCTGTGGCGCGTCGAATGCTCGAGGAAGGCGCGCAGGTGCTGATCAGCGATCGGCACGAGCGCCGGCTGGAGGAGACCCGCGCCGAGCTCGCGCAGCTGCCCGGCGCGAAGATCATCGCCGTGCCCTGCGACGTCACCGACGAAGCGCAGGTGCAGCGGATGTTCGACACCGCGACCAGCTCGTTCGGGCAGGTCGACGTGGTGGTGAACAACGCCGGGCTCGGCGGCACCGCGGCCATCCAGGACATGACCGACGAGCAGTGGAACAAGGTTCTCGACGTCACGCTCAACGGGACCTTCCGCTGCACCCGCGCGGCGGTGCGGCTGTTCCAGGAGCAGGGCAACGCCGGGGTGGTGGTCAACAACGCCTCGGTGGTCGGCTGGCGCGCGCAGGCCGGTCAGGCGCACTACGCGGCGGCGAAGGCCGGCGTGATGGCGCTGACCCGCTGCGCGGCGCTGGACGCGGCGCCGCTGGGGGTTCGCATCAACGCCGTCGCGCCGAGCCTGGTGATGCACGAGAACCTGGCGAAGGTGACCTCCGAGGAGCTGCTGACCGAGCTCACCGGCCGCGAGGCCTTCGGCCGCTCGGCGCAGCCCTGGGAAGTGGCCAACGTGATCGTCTTCCTGTCCAGCGACTACTCCACGTACCTGACCGGAGAAGTCATCTCCGTCAGCAACCAACACCCCTGACCCCGCCGCAAATTCCATTGAAATCGAACGTCCGATTTCAATGGAATTTGCGGACCCGGATGGCTGTGGAGGGCCTGCGGAGGTGGTGGTCACCAGGCTTTGAGAGGATTGTGCCGTGGTATCGACCAAGCGCTTGTCCAGTAGGAACCGCCCGACGCGGGAGTCCGGTTCCGAGCGGCGTGCCGAGCTGCTGGCCATCGCCGCCGAGCTGTTCGCCACCCGCGGGTTCCTCGCCACCACGGTGCGCGACATCGCCGACGCCGCAGGCATCCTCTCCGGCAGCCTGTACCACCACTTCGACTCCAAGGAGTCGATGGTCGACGAGATCCTGCGCGCCTTCCTGGACGACCAGCACCGCACCAACGAGAAGGTGCTGCGGGAGGCCACCGATCCGCGCACCGCGATCACCGAGCTGGTCCGGCAGTCCTTCGCCGCGATGCAGAAGCACCGGGCTGCCATCGCGATCTTCCAGAACGAGTCGAAGTACCTCGAGCAGCTGGACCGCTTCGACTACCTGACCAAGGCCGCCAACGACTTCGAGCGCACCTGGACCCGCGTGCTGCTGGAGGGCCAGCGCGCCGGGGTCTTCCGCTCCGACCTCGACGTCAAGCTGGCCTACCGCTTCATCCGCGACATGGTGTGGACGACGGTGCACTGGTACAACCCGCGCGGAAAGCTCACCGCGTCGGCCATCGCGGACCAGTACGTCAAGATCCTGTGCGAGGGGATCGCAGAACCGGAGTGACCGCCGACAAGGCGTTCGCCGCTTCGGTGACGACGCGGTCGATCAGCTCCTCGCAGCTGGGCAGCTCGTCGATCATCCCGACCACCTGGCCCGCGGGCAGCACGCCGGCCTCCGGGCGGCCGTCGACCAGCGCTGATTTGATCAACATCGGCGTGTTGGCGGCCAGCAGGACCCGGTTCAGCGGCAGCTTCTGGGCGCGCCGCATGGCCAGGCCGTCGGTGATGAGCTGCCGCCAGCTCATGCCGATCAACGACTTGAACGCCACCGCCTGCCGCAGCGCGTCGGGCAGCCGGCGCAGCAGGTTCTTGGACTCGGCCGCTTCGGTCAGCCCGGTCTTCAGCATCCGGTGCGGCAGCCCGTCGACCTGCGCGGTGACCACCGTGTCGGACACCGAGGCGTCCAAATAGGACTGCTGGACCTCGCGCGGCACGCGGCTGTCCGAGGTGAGCAGGAAGCGGGTGCCCATCGCGATGCCCGCCGCGCCGTAGCACAGGGCGGCGGCCAGACCGCGTCCGTCGAAGAACCCGCCGGCGGCGATCACCGGGATGTCCACCGCGTCCACCACCTGCGGCAGCAGCAGCGTGGTGGCCACCGATCCGGTGTGCCCGCCGCCCTCGCCGCCCTGCACCAGGACCGCGTCCGCGCCCCAGGCCGCGACCTTCTCGGCGTGCCGCCGGGCGCCGATCGAGGGGATCACCACGATCCCGGCGTCCTTGAGCTTGCCGATCAGCCGCTGGCTCGGCGCCAGCGCGAAGGACGCGACGCGGACCTGCTCGCGGATGAGCAGGTCCACCCGTTCCTCGGCGTCGGAGGCGTCGGCGCGCAAGTTGACGCCGAAGGGGTTGTCGGTGCGTTCCTTGACCTCGCGCACCGCGTCGGCCAGCTGCGGCAGCGTCATCGTCGCCGAGGCCAGGATGCCCAGCCCGCCCGCCCGCGCGGTGGCCGACACGAGGCTGGGTCCGGCGACCCAGCCCATGCCGGTCTGCACCACGGGGTGGCGGACGCCGGTGAGGTCGCACAGCGGGGTGCGCAGCACCTGCTCGATCACGCCGGGACCTCCTGGTCGCGCAGGTTCCGCGGATCGATGATCTCGCGGATCAGCGCCAGCTCCTCGTCGGTCGGCGACCTGGTCTCGGCCACGTCGTCCACCACGAGGTCGAACCCGGTCTGCTCCTGCACCTCGGCGACCTCGACGCCCGGGTGCACCGAGCGCAGGCGCATGCTGCCGCCCGGGCCGGTGAAGTCCAGCACCGCCAGGTCGGTCACCACCACCTGCACGTCGTGGAACTGCGCGCCGACCTCCCGCGCCCGGTCGTGGCCGACGCCGGCCACCAGGTCGACCGACTCCACGAACACGCGCGGGTTGTGCTTGGCGACCCAGTAGTTCGTGGTGTGGTTGACCGAGTTCCCCGGCGCGCCGCGCACGCCGATCAGCTGGACCTTCGGGCGGTCCCAGGGGCCGATGCGGGAGATGTTCTGGTTGCCGTAGCGGTCCACCTGGGAGGCGCCCATCATGACCCGCCGCTTCCCGCCGGCGAGCATGTCGAGCACTCGGCCGTAGGGCATCCAGCCCTCCACCGGGCTGGTGGATTCCTCGCCCAGCGCGGTGGTTTCCGACAGCAGCATCGCTTCGCCGTCGGTGAGCAGCAGGTCCGGTGCGGTGGTCAGGCGGGCCAGCCGGGCACCGATCGACGGGATCGTCCCGAACGGCGAGGCCAGCGCGGCCCCGGCGTCCCGCCAGGTGTCGGCGCAGGCCGCGGCGCACACTTCAGCTCTGGTGATCATGCCGGTTTCCCCTCGACTGGGTCAGGACTGGGCGTGGAAGGCGGCGACGGCCTTCTGGTAGCTCTGCTCGTCTCCGTCGAGGAACTGGGCGCGAAACGCCTCCCAGGCCTCGGGTTTCGCGCTGGCCGCGTAGTGCCGCTGGAACGCCTCGTCGCGACCGTAGTCCGGTGCGCAGCTGGTGAAGTGCGCGCCGTTGGGGGTCTCCACCACGCCGTCGGTGAGGGTCCGGTTGAGCAGCAAGGTCTGCGGCGGACCGTTCTCCAGCAGGCGCTCGGTCGGCACGATCTCCTCGCAGCTGACGTAGCTGCGCTGCGCCGCCGCGCACATCAGGTCGTCGAAGTACGGGTCCGGACCGAGGTACTGGGCGTTGCCGAAGCGGTCCGCGCGGTTGAGGTGCACCAGCGCGACGTCCAGCTTCAGCGCGGGCATCGCGACCAGTTCCTCGCCGTCGGCGTACGGCGAGGTCACCGTGCGCAGCTCCGGGTTCAGCGCCATCACGTCCGAACCCAGGCCCGCGCGCGTCGGCAGGAACGGCATCCGGGCGGCCGCAGCGCGCAGCCCGGCGAGCACCATGCCCTCGTCGTACTCGGCCACCTCCAGCGCGCCGGACTGCCGGGCGGCGCGGAAGTGCGGGTCGAGCGGGATGGAGTCCAGCGAGACGAAACCGTGCACCAGCTTGCGGACCTTGCCCGCGGCGCAGAGCAGCCCGACGTCCGGGCCGCCGTAGGAGACCAACGTCAGGTCCCGCACCGGGGACCGCAGGATCGCGCGGACCAGTGCCATCGGTTTGCGGCGCGAGCCCCAGCCGCCGATGCCGACGGTCATGCCGTCGGTCAGTTCGGCGGCCACCTCGTCGGCGGTGAGCACCTTGTCCTGCACTACGACTCCTTCGTCTGTCCGTTGTGGACGAAATCGGCGCGGGCCCGGTCGCTGACCCCGGTCAGGTTGAGCTCGAAGGTGAAGCCCTGCTCGAGCCGGTAGCTGCGGTTGACGTCGACCGGATCGATGCCGTTGAGCGATTCCTTGGCCTTGCGGATCACCAGCGGTTCCTTGGCCGCGATCTCCTCGGCCAGCGCCTCCGCCGCGGCGGACAGCTCGTCGCGCGGTACGACCTGCCACACCGAGCCGAAGTGCAGCAGCTGCTGCGCGGTCACGGAGCGGCCGGTGTAGAACATCGCGCGCATCGTGTGCTGCGGCACCAGCCGGGACAGGTGGGTCGCGGCGCCGAGCGCACCGCGGTCCACCTCGGGCAGGCCGAAGGTGGCGTCCTCGGAGGCGATGATGATGTCGGAATTGCCGACCAGCCCGATCCCGCCGCCCAGGCAGAACCCGTGCACCGCGCTGATCACCGGCACCGGGCATTCGTAGACGGCCTTGAACGCCGCGTAGCAGCCGTGGTTGGCCTCCACGAGCTTGGTGTGACCGGGATCGGCGGCGATCTCCTTGATGTCCACGCCGGCGTTGAAGCCGCGTCCGGCGGCTTGCAGCACCACGGCGCGGGTCTGCGGATCGGCACCCGCGGTGGTGAGGGCCTCAGCGAGTTCGTGCCAGCCCTGCACCGGTAGTGCGTTCACCGGGGGGTGGTCGACCGTCAGGACCACGATCCCGCTGGATCGGCGTTCGATGTGCGTGCCCATGACACCTGCCAAACCTAGCACTTGTTTGGTTGGGTTGTTACCGTAGCAACATCCGAGGACAACCCGCCAGCACCGGAGTGCGCCGGGTTCAGCGCCTCGGCCCGGAGCGTCTGATGTGGACAGGAGGCAGCAGGTGATCTGCGCAGGCAGGGTCGTCATCATCACCGGTGCGGGACGCGGACTCGGGCGGGCGCACGCGCTGGAATTCGCCCGGCAAGGCGCGCACGTCGTGGTCAACGACATCGGGGTCGGGCTCGACGGCAGCGGCGGCGACGAGCAGCCGGCCCAGCAGGTCGTGGCGGAGATCCGCGCGATGGGCGGGCAGGCCGAGGTGCACGGCGCCGACGTGTCCGACTGGGAGCAGGCCCAGGAGCTGGTGGCCTTCGCGGTCGAGCGCTTCGGCCGGCTGGACGTGCTGGTGAACAACGCCGGCGTGGTCCGCGACCGGATGTTCGTCAACCTCTCCGAAGCCGAGTGGGACCAGGTGATCCGCGTCCACCTCAAGGGCCACGCGGCCACCATGCGCCACGCCGCCCAGCACTGGCGCGACCGGTCGAAGGCGGGGGAGCAGGTGCAGGCCCGGGTCATCAACACCACCTCGGGCGCGGGACTGCTCGGCAGCGTCGGGCAGACCAACTACGCGGCGGCCAAGGCCGGGATCGCCGCGCTGACCATCAACACCGCGGCCGAACTCGCCCGCTACGGGGTGACCGTCAACGCCATCGCCCCGTCGGCGCGGACCCGGATGACCGAGGACGTGTTCGCCGACATGATGGCGCGGCCGGAGGACGGATTCGACGGCATGGCACCGGAGAACGTCTCCCCGCTGGTCGCCTGGCTGGGCAGCGCGGAGTCCGGCGACGTGACGGGCCGGGTGTTCGAGGTCCAAGGCGGCGAGCTGACCGTGGCGACCGGCTGGGACCGCGGCCCGTCCCGCGATGCGGGACGTCGCTGGCAGGCGGGGGAAATCGGTGCGGCGGTCCGCGAACTGCTCGCCGAAGCGCCCGAACCGGCTCCGGTCTACGGCGCGTGAACGGTCTGCTGTGGATGTTTCCGCAGGTGGTCGTCCGTGAGTACTTTGGGTTGCTGGAGCAGCCCAAAGTGCTCACGGGTCTGAGCCGCCGGAAAGGTCCGCAGTGCCGCCGGCTTCCGGGTTAGGCTTCGCGGAAGGACATTCCGAACGGCTGGAGGTCAGCGGTGAGCGACGGTGCGGTGGAAGCCAGGCACGCCTGGATCGAGCCAGGGGTGTTCGAAGTGGCTCCGGGCGTGCACCGGATTCCGCTGCCGCTGCCCAACGACGGTCTGCGCGCGGTCAACGTCTACGCCATCGAGGACGAGGACGGGCTGGTGCTCATCGACTCCGGCTGGGCGCTGGACGAAGCGCGCGGCCAGCTCGAATCGGCGCTGGGCCAGATCGGGTACGGCTTCGAGGACATCCGGCGCTTCCTGGTCACCCACGTGCACCGCGACCACTACACCCTCGCGGTGACGCTGCGCCGCACCTTCGGCTCGCAGATCAGCCTCGGCGCGGGGGAGCAGCCGTCCCTGGACGCGATCCTGGCCGGTGACCAGGAGGCCGAAGCGGAGCGACTGCGGCGCTGGGGCGCCGGGGATCTGCTGGCCAAGCTCGCCGAGGCCTACGGCGGGAAGGCGCCGAAGACGCGCAGCCCTTACGAGCTCCCGGACGAGTGGCTGGACGGCAAGGTCGAGGTACCGCTGAAGTCCCGCACGCTGCTCGCCGTGCCGACGCCCGGCCACACCGCCGGGCACCTGGTGTTCCTGGACTCGGCGTCCTCGCTGCTGTTCTCCGGCGACCACATCCTGCCGCACATCACGCCGTCCATCGGCGTCGAACCGGCGCGGCCCGAGCTCCCGCTGCGCGACTACATGGATTCGCTGCGCCTGATGCAGTCCTACCCGGACATGCGGCTGCTGCCCGCGCACGGACCGGTCGGCGGCAGCTCGCACAGCAGGATCACCGAACTCCTGCAGCACCACGAAGAACGCCTGGAGCAGACAGCCGGCACGATCCGCGACGGCGCGGGCACGTCCTACGAAGCGGCGCTCAAGCTCGGCTGGACCCGCCGCAACCGCGACTTCGCGGACATGGACCTGTTCAACCAGGTCCTGGCCGTCGGCGAGACCAACGCCCACCTCGACGTCCTGGTCACCCGAGGTGTCCTCACCGTCACCACCCACGAGGACGGCATCCTCGAGTACGCACCCGCCAAGTGAGCCCCCGCTCGGTGTCGATTTCGCACGAAATTGACACCGACCGGGCTCAGGCCAGCAGCAGGCGGACGGTGAGTTCGAGGCGGTTGGAGACGTCGGAGGCGGAGGCCCGCCGGGTCACCCAGGCGACCAGGTTGGACAGCCAGACGTCGCCTATCACCCGGGCGATCGCCTTCTCCTCCTCGGTCGGCTCGCCTTCGGTCATGGCGTTGGTGAAGAAGCGCTCGACGAGCGCGGCGACCGTGTCCACTTCGGCCGCCGCGGAGGTGTCGGCGAACATGAACGCGCGGGTCATCGCCTCGGTCAGCTGCGGGTTGCGCTGCAGCGAGCGGGTGGTGCGGTTGAGCACGAACATGACCCGCTCGTAGGTGGTGTCCCCGGGGATCTTGGTCCGGTCCAGCTTGTCCTGCGCGCGCTCGAACTCCCTGGCCAGGCCGGTCACCAGCAGGTGGACCTTGGACGGGAAGTAGCGGTAGAGCGTGCCCAGGGCGACGTCGGCCTTCTCCGCCACGGTCCGCATCTGCACCGCGTCGTAGCCGCCCTTGGTGGCCAGCGCGATGGTCGCATCGATGATCCGCTTGCGGCGTTCGTGCTGAGCCGTGGAACCGGACTCGTCGTCCCGCAGCGCCTGCAGGACGTTTCGCGAGGTGCTTTCCATGCCGCG
The DNA here is from genome assembly GCF_027853915.1 of Saccharopolyspora oryzae. Classification (GTDB taxonomy): domain Bacteria; phylum Actinomycetota; class Actinomycetes; order Mycobacteriales; family Pseudonocardiaceae; genus Saccharopolyspora; species Saccharopolyspora oryzae. Next base: position 13,212 of record NZ_JAQGLA010000018.1, on the reverse strand, counting down.
TGGGTCCCCTCGAAGTCTGGTTGTCGAAAACCGCGTGTTCGTCGCCACGCGGCCAGTCGCCCCACCACCCTCACGGGTTAAGGTGATCGACGTGGTTCGATCAGAACATGTTCCAGTCTACCCAGTCCGCGCGCCGCGGGCTGTGTGAGGTGAGCCGTGCGGATCGCGTTGCTGTCCTACCGGAGCAAGCCGCACTGCGGCGGGCAGGGCGTCTACGTCCGGCACCTCAGCCGGGGGCTCGCTGAGCTGGGGCACCACGTCGAGGTGTTCTCCGGGCAGCCGTACCCCGAGCTGGATCCGGGCGTGGACCTGACCGCGGTGGACAGCCTCGACCTCTACAACGACGCCGACCCGTTCCGCACCCCGAACTGGCGCGAGCTGCGGGACGGCATCGACCTGCTCGAGGTCGGCACGATGTGGACGGCCGGCTTCCCCGAACCGCTGACCTTCAGCCTGCGCGCGGCCAAGCTGCTGCGCGCCCGCGCCCACGAGTTCGACGTGGTGCACGACAACCAGTGCCTCGGTTACGGGCTGCTGGGCCTGCAGCGCGCGGGAATTCCGCTGGTCGCGACCGTGCACCACCCGATCACCCACGACCGCCGGGTCGACCTCGCCGACGCTACCGGCTGGCGCCGCCTCGGGCTGCGCCGCTGGTACGGCTTCACCCGCATGCAGGCCAGGGTGGCGCGCCGGATCCCGCACCTGCTGACCGTTTCGGAATCCTCGGCCACCGACATCCGGAGCGACTTCGGCGTTTCCCCGCAGCAGCTCCAGGTGGTTCCGCTCGGCGTCGACGCCGACGTGTTCAAGCCGCCGACCGCACCGCGCGTTCCGGGCCGCATCGTGGCGATGGCCAGCGCGGACACCCCGATGAAGGGCATCGGCACGCTGCTGGAAGCCGTCGCCAAGCTGCGCACCGAGCGCCAGGTGGAACTCGTTCTGGTCGCCAAGCCGATCCCCGGCGGACCCACCGAGCAGCTCATCGACGAACTGGCCATCAACGACACGGTGCGGACCGTGAGCGGCATCAGCGACGCCGAGCTCGCCGAACTGCTCGGATCCGCCGAAGTCGCCAGCGTTCCGTCGCTGTACGAGGGGTTCTCGCTGCCCACGGTGGAGGCGATGGCCTGCGCGACGCCGCTGGTGGCCAGCCGCGCCGGGGCGATCCCGGAAGTCGCCGGCGCCGACGGCGAGTGCGCCGACCTGGTGCCGCCGGGTGACGCGGAAGCCTTGGCCACCGCGCTGGCCCGGCTGCTCGACTCGCCGGAGCGGCGGCAGCGGCTCGGCGAGGCCGGCCGGGCGCGGGTGCTGGCGAAGTACGACTGGAAGTCGGTGGCAGCGGCCACGGTCGACTGCTACGCGGAAGCGATCGCGCGCACCCCGCGCGCACGGAAGGGAGCAACGCTTTGCTGACGGTGGACTTCGACAGGCTCGGCGTGCAGGCGGGGCAGCGGGTGCTGGACCTGGGCTGCGGCGCGGGGCGGCACGCCTTCGAGCTCTACCGCCGCGGCGCGGACGTGATCGCCTTCGACCAGGACGTCGCGGAGCTGGAGAACGTGGCGGCCATGTTCGGCGCGATGAAGGCCGAGAACCAGGTCCCCGACGGCGCCAACGCGCAGACCGTCTCCGGTGACGCCCTCGCCCTGCCGTTCCCCGACGAGCACTTCGACGTGGTCATCGCCTCGGAGATCATGGAGCACATCCCCGAGGACGAGAAGGCCATGCGCGAGCTGGTGCGCGTGGTCAAGCCCGGCGGGCGCGTCGTGGTCACCGTGCCGCGCGCCTGGCCGGAGAAGATCTGCTGGATGCTCTCCGACGAGTACCACCAGGTCGAGGGCGGGCACGTGCGCATCTACAGCGCCGACGAGCTGATCGGCAAGCTCACCGATGCGGGCCTGCGCCCGGCGTTCCACCACTACGCGCACGCGCTGCACTCGCCGTACTGGTGGATCAAGTGCGCCGTGGGCACCGACAACGACGACCACCCGCTGCCCAAGGCCTACCACAAGATGCTGGTGTGGGACCTGATGAAGGGCCCGTGGCTGACCCGCACCGCGGAACGGCTGCTGGACCCGGTCATGGGCAAGAGCATCGCGGTCTACCTGGGCAAGCCGGGAGCGGCCCGTGCGGGGGCCTGAAGTCCCCGGCGTGCTTTCGGCCGACCAGGCCGTGCAGACCGGGCGGGCCATCGCGGCGACCCAGCTGGAGTCCGGTGCGATCCCGTGGTTCGTCGGCGGGCACGTGGACCCGTGGGACCACGTCGAATCGGCGATGGCGCTGTCGGCGACCGGTCTGCTGGCCGAGGCCGAGCGCGCGTACGAGTGGTTGCGCACGACCCAGCGCGCGGACGGATCGTGGCCGCTGCAGGTCCGCGACGGCCGGGTCGAGGACGCCGGGGCGGACACCAACTTCTGCGCCTACCCGGCGGTCGGCGTGTGGCACCACGTGCTGATCAGCGGTGACGACGCGTTCGCCGAGCGGATGTGGCCGGTGGTGCGCACCGCGATCGACTTCGTGCTCACCGCGCAGCGGGAGCGCGGCGAGATCGACTGGGCCATCGGCGAATCCGGGATCCCGACCGGTGAGGCGCTGCTGTCCGGCTGCTCGAGCATCCACCACAGCCTGCGGTGCGCGCTGGCGCTGGCCGAGCACCTGGACCAGCCGCAGCCGGGCTGGGAGGTGGCGCTGGGACGGCTCGGCCACGTCATCCGGCACCACCCGGAGGCGTTCACGCCGAAGACCCGCTACTCGATGGACTGGTACTACCCGGTGCTCGGCGGTGCGCTGCGCGGCGAAGCCGGGCGCAAGCGGCTGTTCGAGCGCTGGTCGGACTTCGTGGTCGACGGCCTCGGGATCCGCTGCGTGGACGACCACCCGTGGGTCACCGGTGCGGAGACCTGCGAACTGGTGCTGAGCCTGGAAGCGGTCGACGAGTACGACCGCGCCCGCGAGCTGCTGGCCGCGATGCAGCACTTGCGCGATCCGGACGGTTCGTACTGGACCGGCCTGGTCTACGCCGACAACAAGCGCTGGCCGGAGGAACGCTCCACCTGGACCGCGGGCGCGATGGTGCTGGCGGCCGACGCCCTGTCCCGAACCACGCCGGGCAATGGCATCTTCCGAGGCGAGAAGCTCCCCTCGGGCCTCCCGGTGGAGAACGCCACCTGCTGCGAACTCGAGAACGTCTCCGGCACCTGACCCCCGCACCCGCGTGCCCGCATCGCCGTCCGCGCCACGGGCTTCCGCAAATTCAATGGAAATCAGACCTCCGATTTCCATTGAATTTGCGGACCTCGTCCACGGCACCAGCTGGTCCCGACACGCCTCGGCATGTCGTGTCCCGACACGCCGGGGGACCGCAGTTTCAATTGAAACTGCAGATCCCACCCACGCCTGAGCGCAGTTTCAATTGAAACTGTGGTCCGCGGAGTGGGAAGGTGCCCCGGGTGGGGGAGTGCGGGTCAGGGGAGGGAGCCCGGTTCTCCGGTGGTTCGGCGGAGGACTCGGAGGGAGCCGGTGACCCGGATTTCCTCGAAGGATCCCGTTTCCAGGGCTCGGCAGTAGATGCGGTAGGGCGCTTGGCCGCCGTCCTCGGGGTTCGGGAAGACGTCGTGGATCACCAGGACGCCGCCGGGGGAGACCCAGTGCGCCCAGCCCTCGTAGTCGGTGGTGGCCGCCGCATCGGTGTGCCCGCCGTCGATGAACAGCAGCGACAGCGGGGTGCGCCAGAACCCGGCGACGTCGCCGGAGCGGCCGACGATCGCGGTGACCTCGTCCTCCAGCCCGGCCCGGGCGATGGTTCGCCGGAATTCGCCCAGCGTGTCCAGCTTGCCGACCAGCGGGTCGACCAGGCCCGGGTCGTGGTACTCCCAGCCGGGCTGGTGCTCCTCGGAACCGCGGTGGTGGTCGACGGTGACGACCCTGCCGCCGGTGTGCCGGGCGGCGGCGCCGAGGTAGATCGAGGACTTGCCGCAGTAGGTGCCGATCTCCACCGCCAGCCCGGTGCCCAGGTGCTCCAGCGCGGTTTCGTAGAGGGCCTGGCCCTCGTCGGCGGGCATGAACCCGGTGGCCTGCTCGGCGAGCTCGCGAAGCCCGTCCGGGATCGGTGGGTGTTGCGGGCGCTCGATGGCCGATCCCTGCGTCACTGGTGCTCCTTCGCGATGGGTTTCCGTGCGCCCCGAGACTACCTCCTGAACTGTCCAGTTCCGGTAGAAGCTGTTCTACGAATCGCGCCCTGGCGCCGTCCGCGCGGGTGCTCCGCCGCCATCCGCCAGCGGCGTGGTTTCTCGCGAAAACGACTGCCCGGCGGGGGCGAACGGGAGTGGGACCGGGGCTTGCTTCTGGGTGGGTTCGGAGGTATCACTAGAACAAGTTTCACTTCGTGGTCTAGGTGGGGCGGGGATGATGGACTTCGCGTTCGAGGAAACGCAGCAGGACATCCAGGAACTGGCTGCTCAGGTGCTGCGGCGCGAATCCCGCGGCGGTGATGGAACGAGTTTCGACGCCGCCGCGTGGAAGGCGCTGGACGACGCGGGTCTGCTCTCCTTGGCGGTTCCGGAGCGGCTGGGCGGCGCCGGGCTCGGAGTGCTGGAGACCGCGGTCGTGCTGACCGAGGTCGGTCGGGTCGCCGCCGACGTGCCGGCGTTGAGCGCGCTCGCCTTCGGCGTCCTGCCCGTCGTCAGGCACGGCACTCCGCAGCAGCAGGAGGAGCTGCTCGGCGACAAGCAGCTGACCGCAGCTCTCAACGAACCGTCGTCGCCGATGCCCGGCCACCCCCGAACCGCGATGGACGGCCAGAAGGTGTCCGGGACGAAGACCGGAGTGCTGCACGCCGATCGAGCGCACCGGCTCCTCGTTTCGACGACGACCCCGGACGGTCCGGCAGTGGCGCTGGTCGATCCGGCGGGGCCGGGCGTCACCTTGCACCGGACCCGCACTTCGTCGGGATTCGAGTGGACGGTCCGGTTCGACGAAGCCCCGGCAGAACTCCTCGGTGGCGCAACCGCCCTGGCCGACCTGCACGCCTGCGCGATCGCTGGCATCTGCGCGATCGGCGACGGCGCGGTCGCCGGGGCCCTGGCGCTCACCGCCGAGCACCTGCGGACGCGGCACCAGTTCGGCAAGCCGCTGGCCGCGTTCCAAGCCGTCGCCCAGCAGGTCGCCGACGCCTACGTCGCCGCCCGCACCCTGCACCTGGCCGCGCTCTCCGCGTGCTGGCGGCTGGGGTCCGGGCTCGACGCCACCGAGGACCTCGACATCGCCGCCTGGTGGCTGGCCGAGGAGGCCCCCGCGATGCTGCGCACCTGCCACCACCTGCACGGCGGTCTCGGCCTCGACATCACCTACCCGCTGCACCGCTACTCGTCGCTGATCGCGGACCTGGCCCGGCTCGTCGGCGGTGCGCACCACCGCCTGGACGAGCTCGCGGTACGAGCCTGAAACGAGGTGTCGATGTTCATCGAACTCACCGCCGAGCAGCGCGCGCTCGAAGCCGAGCTGCGCGACTACTTCAGCGGGCTGGTCACGTCCGAGGAGCGCGAGCAGCTGGCCGTCGACCGGCACTGCCAGGCGCATCGCGACGTCGTGCGCCGGATGGGGCGCGACGGCTGGCTCGGCGTGGGCTGGCCGGTGGAGTACGGCGGGCGGGGGTTCGGCGACGTCGAACAGCTCATCTTCGCCAACGAAGCCGCCCGCGCGGACGTGCAGCTGCCCGCGGTGACGCTGCAAACGGTGGGGCCGACGCTGCAGGCCTACGGCACGCCGGAGCAGAAGGAGTTCTTCCTGCCCAAGATCCTTGCGGGCGAGATCCACTTCGCGATCGGCTACACCGAACCGGACGCCGGCACCGACCTCGCCTCGCTGCGCACCACGGCGGTGCGGGACGGCGAGAACTTCCTGGTCAACGGGCAGAAGATCTTCACCACCGGGGCGCACGACGCCGACTACATCTGGCTGGCCTGCCGGACGAATCCGGACGCGCCCAAGCACAAGGGCATCTCGATCCTGATCGTCGACACCACCGACCCCGGCTACTCGTGGACGCCGATCATCACCTGCGACGGCGCGCACCACGTCAACGCCAGCTACTACCAGGACGTGCGGGTGCCCGCATCGATGCTGGTGGGGGAGCTGGACCGGGGTTGGCGGCTGATCACCACGCAGCTCAACCACGAGCGGGTCATGCTCGGCCCGGCCGGCCGCATCGCGGGCCTGCGCGAACGGGTGCACGCCTGGGCCGCCGCCCGGACCGCTCCGGGCGGAACGCCGCTGCTCGATCTGCCCGATGTCCGCCGGGTGCTGGCCCGGGCGCGCGCGGAGGAGCGGGTCAACGAGCTGCTGAACTGGCAGGTCGCCGCGGCCGCGGCGCACGGGCCGGTCGCGATCGCGGACGCTTCGGCGACCAAGGTGTTCTCGTCCGAGCGCATCCAGGACCTGGGACGACTGCTGGCCGAGGTGGTAGGCAGGCACGGCGATCCGTCCGATGCGGACACCGCGGACCTGCTGTCCTGGCTGGACGTGCAGTACAAGCGAAACCTGGTGCTGACCTTCGGTGGCGGGGTCAACGAGGTGCAGCGCGAACTCATCGCCACCGCCGGGCTCGACCTGCCCCGAGTGCCCCGCTGAGCCGGAGGGAACATGACCAGCTCGATCACCGACGCCGCTCACCGCATCCAGGAGCGCGGAGCCAGCGCACCGCGGGCCGCGCGCGATCCGGTCAACCTGCCGATGATCAACAACTGGGTGGAGGCCATCGGCGACCAGAACCCGGTCTACACCTCCGAATCGGCCGCTGCCGAATCCGTCCACGGTGGACTGGTCGCGCCGCCGGCGATGGTGCAGGTGTGGACGATGGGCGGGCTGAACCCGCAGCGGGATCCCGATGATCCGCTGTACGCGATGATGGCCGAGCTCGACGAGGCAGGGTTCACCTCCGTGGTGGCGACCAACTGCGAGCAGACCTACCACCGGTACCTGCGGCACGGCGAGCAGCTCAGCGTGTCGACCAAGCTGGACAGCGTGGTCGGGCCGAAGACGACCGCGCTCGGCGAGGGCTGGTTCGTCACCACCCGCAACACCTGGTTCGCCGGCGACGAACCGGTCGCCGAGATGCTGTTCCGGGTGCTGAAGTTCCGCCCACCGGAGCAGAAACCCGAGGAGCCGAAACGGGAAACCGGTGCGAGCGTGATCCGGCCGGCCATCGGCGCGGACACGGCCTACTTCTGGGAAGGCACCGCGGCCGGGGAACTGCGCATCCAGCGCTGCGGGCAGTGCGGGCTGCTGCGGCACCCACCGGGACCGATGTGCCCGGAATGCGGTGCCACCAAACGGATCCACCTGGTGTCCGAAGGGCGCGGCGAGGTCTACAGCTACGTCGTGCACCACCACCCGCCGGTACCGGGCAAGGAACTGCCGCTGGTGGTCGCCCTGGTCGAACTGGACGAAGGGGTGCGCGTGCTCGGCGAACTGCACGGCGTGGCACCGGACGAGGTGGAGATCGGCCAGCGGGTCAGGGTCGACTTCCAGCGCATCGACGAAGAGCTGACGCTGCCCATCTGGCGGCCCGAGCCGACGGAGGGTTCATGACGCTCGCACGGACTCGACTGCTGGGAGAGGTCGCCATCGGCGACTCCCTCCCGGAGGAGAACATCGAGGTCAGCCCGACGTTCGTGGTCAGCACCGCGATCGCCACGCGGGACTTCCAGGACGTCCACCACGACCGCGACCTGGCGGTGGCCAAGGGGTCGAAGGACATCTTCATCAACATCCTCACCACGACCGGGCTGGTGCAGCGCTACGTGACCGACTGGGCCGGCCCGGAGGCGCTGGTGCGCGGCGTGGCGATCAAGCTCGGCGTGCCCTGCTACGCCTACGAGGTGCTGACCATGCACGGCCAGGTGCTGGAACGCGACGGATCGGTGCTGGTGGTGGAGGTGCTGGGGCGCAACAGCCTGGGCACGCACGTCAGCGGGACGGTTCGGGTCGAACTGCCGGAGGTGGCGGGATGAGCGAGTTCTCCGGCCGCGCGGCGGTCGTGGGCATCGGAGCCACGGAGTTCTCCAAGGACTCCGGGCGCAGCGAGCTGCAGCTGGCCGCCGAGGCGGTGCGCACCGCGCTCGCCGACGCGGGACTGGAACCGTCCGATGTGGATGGTCTGGTCACCTTCACCATGGACACCAACACCGAGGTCGCGGTGGCGCGGGAACTCGGCGTCCCGGAGCTGAGCTTCTTCAGCCGCATCCACTACGGCGGCGGCGCGGCCTGCGCGACGGTGCAGCAGGCCGCGATGGCGGTCGCGACCGGGATGGCCGAGGTGGTGGTCTGCTACCGGGCGTTCAACGAGCGGTCCGGGAACCGGTTCGGGCAGGTGCAGACCGCGCTCGCGGGCGCGCCCACCTCGACCGGCCTGGACAACAGCTGGACCTATCCGATGGGGGTGGCCACGCCGGGTGCGCAGGTCGCCATGTTCGCCCGCCGGTACATGCACGCATACGGTGCGACCAGCGAGGACTTCGGCCGGGTTGCGGTGGCCGACCGCAAGCACGCCGCGACCAACCCGAACGCCTGGTTCTACCAGCGCCCGATCACCCTGGCCGACCACCAGGCGTCGCGCTGGATCACCGAACCGCTGCGGCTGCTGGACTGCTGCCAGGAGAGCGACGGTGGCGTCGCGATCGTGGTGACCAGCCCGGAGCGGGCGCGCGACCTGCCGAACCCGCCGGCCCTGGTGGCTGCGGCGGCGCAGGGCAGCGGGGCCGACCAGTTCACCATGACCAGCTACTACCGCGAGGACCTCACCGCGCTGCCGGAACTCGGCGTGGTCTCCCGGCAGCTGTGGCAGCAGTCCGGGATCGGGCCGCAGGACGTCCAGGTCGGCATCCTCTACGACCACTTCACCCCGTTCGTGCTGGTGCAGCTCGAGGAACTGGGCTTCTGCGGACGTGGCGAGGCCAAGGACTTCATCGCCGACGGCGCGATCGAGCTGGGCGGACGGCTCCCGCTGAACACCCACGGCGGCCAACTCGGCGAGGCCTACATCCACGGCATGAACGGCATCGCCGAAGCGGTCCGCCAGATCCGGCGCACGGCGGTCAACCAGGTCCCCGACGTCGACCACGTCCTGGTCACGGCAGGAACCGGAGTCCCCACCAGCGGCCTGGTCCTGTCCGCGGCGTGAAGATCTGCAGTTTCAATTGAAACTGCAGACCCCGGCGTTGGGGGAGTCGCACGGATCCCACGATGTGGACCGCAGTTTCAATTGAAACTGCGGGTTCCAGCCACGGCGGATCACAGTTTCAATTGAAACTGCGGTTCGGTCAGCAGGCTTGGCCGCACTTGATGCAGATCAGGCCTCCGCCTTGCTTGGGCATCGGGGCGTGGCCTCCGCCTTGCGGGCATTCGTCCATGCGCAGGACGGCCGTGCTGTTGCTGGGCGGTGTGGTCCAGGTCCGGGAACGTGCGAGTTCGTCCTGGAGTACGCCGCTGACACCCATTGGTTCGCTCCTGATCATCGTGCTCTCAGGACTTCACGTCGGCTGAGATCGCGTCGAAGAAAAGGTGCAAATGGTCGGTCTACCGGGGGATTCCCCGTTCGCGGCGATCCAATCCGAGAGCTGATCGATCGGGTGATGCCGGGTCAGGACAGGGCGTCGAGGCCCCGGTGCAGAGTGGCGCGCAGCTGTTCCCGCAGCTCGTCGGAGGTGTCGACGGTGAACTCGACGTCGAGGGCGGCCAGCGCGGCGATCTGGCGGGTGATGCGGGACAGCGAGTCCTCGCCCAGTTCGACGGTGCAGTCGTTGACACCTGTGGGCGTCACCCGGCTGGGCAGCAGCGGGTGCAGGTGTTCGCGCACCACCTCCGCGGGAGCTTGCGCTGAAACCTGCGCGGTGTAGCGGTAGGGCGCGTCGGCGATGGAGCTGCGCAGGTAGTCCGCGGCGCTCTCGGCGGGGAGTTCGCGGGGTTCGAAACGGCGTCCGGTGGCCAGCGGGTCCTGCAGGCGGTCGAGGCGGAAGGTGCGCCAGTCGTCGCGCTCGGGATCGAAGGCGATCAGGTACCAGAGCCCGACGACGGCTACGACGCTGTGCGGTTCGACCCGTCGGGGTTGCGCCGCGCCATCGCGCTTGACGTAGTCGAACGACAGGACTTCGCGGTCCCGGCAGGCCGCGGCGGCGGTGGCCAGCGTCGCCGCGTCGACCTGCGGGCCGTCGCGCACCACCATCGGCACCGTGGCGCCCGAGACGGCCGCCACCCGGGCGCGCAGCCGGGCCGGGAGCACCTGCTCCAGCTTGGCCAGCGCGCGGATCGAGCTCTCCTCGATGCCGGTGATGCTCCCGCTGGCCGCGGTGAGCAGGCCGGCCGCCACCGCCACGGCTTCGTCGTCGTCGAGCAGCAGCGGCGGCAGGTTCTTCCCCGACTCCAGCCGGTATCCGCCGGCGGTCCCGGTGGTGGAGGAGACGGGGTAGCCGAGCTCGCGCAGGCGGTCGATGTCGCGCCGCACGGTGCGGCCGGTGACCTCCAGGCGGTCGGCGAGTTCGGCACCGGACCACTCGCGCCTGCTCTGCAGCAGCGACAACAACCGGAGCAGCCGGGCGGGCAAAGTCGTCATAACCCCATTATCGCGTCCATTAGGACAAGATCTGTCCGGAAGGTGTTCTAGGGTCGTCATCATGAACGACTTCTCCGCGTTGACCACCAACGGCCCAGTCCTGTCCCCTTCCGACGAGCACTTCGACACCGAACGCTCCGGGTTCCAGACCTTCCGGGGGCGTCGACCGAACGTCGTGGTCGGGGCGACCGGTGCGGACGACGTGCGGGCCGCGGTGGCGTACGCGGTGGAGCGGGGTTTGGCCGTCGCGGTGCAGAGCCAGGGCCACGGGGTGCCCGCCGAGGTGGACGGTGGCGTGCTGATCACCACCAACCGCATGAGCGAGGTGCGGATCGACGCCGAGCGCCGGACGGCGTGGTTCGAGGCGGGAGTGCAGTGGGGATCCGTCGTCGAGGCGGCGGCGGAGTTCGGGCTGGCGCCGCTGTCCGGCAGCGCCCCGCACGTCGGCGCGGTGTCCTACACCTTGGGCGGCGGGATCGGGCACCTCGCGCGGCGCTACGGCTACGCCGCCGACCACGTGCGGGCCATCGAGATCGTCACCGCCGACGGGCAGCTGCGCCGGGTCACCGCCGAGTCCGAGCTGTTCTGGGCCCTGTGCGGTGCGGGCGGCAATTTCGGGGTCGTGACCGGCATGGAGGTCGACCTGGTTCCGGTGGCCGAGCTCTACGGCGGGGCGCTGTACTTCGACGCGCACCAGATCGAGGACGTGCTGACGACCTGGCAGCGGTGGACCCGGGACCTGCCGGAGGAGATGACCTCCTCGGTCGCGCTGGTGCCGTTCCCGGACATCCCGGCGCTGCCGGAACCGCTGCGCGGGCGCCACGTCGCGCACGTGCGGATCGCCTACGCCGGCGACGCCGAGGAAGGGGAGCGGCTGGTCGAACCGTTGCGCGCGATCGGGCCGCGGCTGATCGATTCGGTGCGCGTGATGCCGTACCGCGAGGTCGGCTCGATCTGCAACGACCCGACCCAGCCGATGCCGTACGTGACGACCAACGCGATGCTGCGCGACTTCGACGACGCGGCGATCAAGACCCTGCTGGACCTGGTCGGCCCGAACGCACCGCAGCGCTGCGTCGTCGAGGTGCGCCACCTCGGCGGTGCCCTGTCGCGGCAGGCGGAGAACTGCGTCGGGAACCGGGACGCGGCCTACGTCTTCGGGCTGAACTCCAAGGTCGACGAGGACACGGTGGACGCCGCCAACGCGCTGCAGAACCTCGTGATGGACGAGATGCAGCGCTGGTCGACGGGCGGTCGCTGCCTCAACTTCCTCGCCGGCGGCAGCGCCAACCCCGACGACGTCCGGGCCTCCTACGACGCTCCCGACTACGAGCGCCTCCGCGCCATGAAGGCGGCTTACGACCCCCGCAACACCTTCCGCCTGAACCACAACATCCCCCCGGCTTGACCCCGGAGCAGGTGGTGCCGGTTCCTCGAAGATCGGCACCACCCCGGGTCAGTCGTAGGTGACGCGGACCCGGTCGGTGATGGGAAGCGACTGGCAGGCGAGGATGATGCCCTCGTCCAGGTCCTCCTGCTCCAGGACCTCGTTCTGGACCATCTTGACCTCGCCGCTCTCGATGCGGCAGGCGCAGGCGCTGCACGCTCCTTCCCGGCAGGAGAACGGGGCCGCGACGTCGTTGTCCAGCAGGAGGTCGAGCAGGCGCTTCTGGCGCGGCCAGCGGAGTTCGTGGCGCTCCCCGTCGAGGTCGACCTCGACGGTCGCGTCCGCTGACCCGTCGGCAGGTTCGCCCCGGGCCGGCTCGGCGTTGGTCGCCTCGGCCGGAGCAGGTTCGGTGCTGGAATCCGTTGCGGCGGAAGCGGACTTGCGCTTCTTGCGCTCGAACGGGTTCCGCTTGAGGGAGACGAAGCGCTCGATGTGGGTCCGTGCGCGGGGGACGTCGAGCTCGCGGAGCGCTTCCTCGGCGGTGTCCATGAAACCGCCCGGGCCGCACACGAAGCACTCGCGGTCGGCGAACGGCCGGACCAGCTCGCGCAGCGTCGCTGCCGTCGGCAGGCCCTGGACCGATTCCAGCCAGTGCACGACCAGCAGGCGATCCGGGTACCGGGCCACCAGTTCCTGGAGCTCGGCGGCGAAGATGACCGAGTCCTGGTGCTGGTTGGCGTAGACCAGCGCGATGCGGCCGGTTCCGGCGGCCAGCACGGACTTCGCGATGGACATCACCGGCGTGATGCCGCTGCCGGCGGCCAGCAGCAGCGAGTCCTCGTCCAGCGAACCCGGGACGAACGCGCCACCAGGTGGCAGCACGTCCACTTCGGACCCGGCGACCACGTTGTCGCACAACCAGTTCGAGCCGTAGCCGGCCCGCTTCACCGTCACCTTCATGGCGTCGTCGACGTGCGGGGAGCTCGACAGCGAGTAGCTGCGCGCGACGGACCCGGTTTCGTCGCTGGGAATCCGCAGGGTCAGGAACTGGCCCGGGCGGTAGGACCAGTCCGGTGGTGCCTCGAACACCAGCGACCGGCTGTCGCCGGTCTCGTCGACGACCGCGACAACCCGCAACCGGGCAGGCTCAGGCATCACTGGCTCCTAGAGATTTCTGGGTCGTGAGTGCGTAACAGTGTTCGAACACTGTTACGCACTCACG
>NZ_JAQGLA010000189.1 GCF_027853915.1 Saccharopolyspora oryzae | reverse complement strand
GGTGCACCGCGTCAAGGTGAGCGTCAAGAACGGACTGAGGCAGCCAACGCCGGTGTGCGGGCAGCCCGTCAGTCGCTACCCTCTGTTCGACTGCGAGGCAGTTGACCTCCGGGCCGACTGCCGGAGATGTCGCGAGCTATGCGGTACACCTGACCCGTGTTCGGGCGTGGAGTTCCCCGAAGGCGACGATGGCCAGCTCGCCCTGTTCGACATCCGGCAGGCTTGATCATCTCCACACTTTATCCACACGAAACAGCGGCAAACGACGTCAAATGCTCGTGCCCAACAGCATGTGCGATTGCGAAAGCTGCTGGCCATGACAGGCAATGGCAACTGACCGTGGATCATTCCCACTATCCGTCAGGTCGTGGGTTCAAGTCCCACCTGCCCCACAAGGCGGCGAGGACCGCTCGCCGCCTTTCACGGCTCCGCCGCTGCCCGCGAGGACCGAGCTCCAGCAGGCCTCGCGGTGCGGTGGTCGTTTTTCTTCGGGAGCGTTCCCGGTCCGCTCGACGACTGCGAAAAAAGTAGTTGAAAATGCGCGGATCGGTCAGGAGCACATTTTCTTGGTCATCTCCACGTTTTTCTGACACGAAATGGCATCGAATTTCGGGTCGGAGCTGTTCAACGACGAGCCCATGACGTTAGACGTGGATGGGCAAGTGTTCCCGGCGTCCACGCCAGCGCGATCAGCACCGCGGCGGCGAGGGTGACCGCACCGACGACGACCGGGTCGTACGTTCCGCTGTCGGCCGAGATCGAGTAGCAGACGTTGATCGTGGCGTGGAACAGCACGGCGACGAACGTGCTGCGACCGGTGTTGTTGTGGAGCCAGACGATGATGACCCGCGCGGCGACGGTGAACACCGACTGGCCGAGCACCCAGACCAGTCCGTGCAGCTGGAGGTAGGGCACGACGTGCCAAGCCGCCCACACCACGCCGATGGTCACGCCACCGCCGAGGGCGCCCCACCGCTGTTGAACGGGATCGGTGGCGTAGGCCGTCCAACCGGCTTCCTCGGCGCATGCCGCCACGACGTAGAGGGCGAAGTAGATCAGCACCGAGGTGAGCGGAATCTGGGGGAGCTGCTGTCCCATCATGCCGTACGAGACCAGCGTGATCGCTGGCATCAGGAGCAGCGTCGGTAGGTACCAGCGGAGGGGGATCTTCGACGCGTCGAAGATCCCGCGCAGGAATCTCAGCACGCGTCCGCCGGACAGGCCGATCAGCAGGACCGCCCCCACGCCGGGGACGACGACCTGCAACGCGCTGAGCGGCAGGTTCGCGGGCAACCGGACGTCGGAGAACTCGCCGAGCAGCCAGAACGGCACTCCTAGCGCGAAGACCAATCCGAAGAACAACAGCGGTGACCGCTTCACCCACGCCCCCAGAACCTCACGCGACGCAACGATCTTCCAGCCGCGAGACCCCGGCCGCATCGGGGGAAAACCCGGAACCGTTCCGGTACGTGGGCAGGGGTCGTGGGTGGG
>NZ_JAQGLA010000188.1 GCF_027853915.1 Saccharopolyspora oryzae | reverse complement strand
CCACAGCCACCCAGATCTCGACGCTGCTCCTGCCGCGGTGAGCGCGAGGTGTCCGGCGATGAGGGTGCGGCGGTCGACCATGTCGCCGAGCGGGACGAGGACGGCGAGTCCGGCCAGGTAGCCGAGCTGTCCGGCGGCCACGATCCAGCCCAGGTGGGCCTGCGGCACGCCGAGGTCGGTCCCGATCTGGGCGAGGACGGGTTGGGCGGCGTAGACGCCGGCGACGGCGACCGCGCAGATCATGGCGAACAGCGTCCTTCGGGCACGGGTCAGGCCCATCACCACTCCTTGATAAGTAGCAAAATGCAACTGTTCTGAGAGTAGGGCACAATGGTTTCAAACAGCAACTCTTCGGGAGGCGTGGTGACTCGCACCAGCACTGGGGATGCGTCCTGGACCGACCCGGCGTGCCCGGTCGCGCGCACGCTCGACCTGGTCGGGGACCGCTGGAGCCTGCTGATCGTGCGGGATGCGATGGACGGGGCGCGGGCGTTCACCGATTTCCAGCAGCGCACCGGGATCGCGCGCAACATCCTCACCGATCGGCTCCGCCGCCTGGTCGAGCGCGGCGTCCTCGACCGGCAGACCGCGCCCTCGGGCCGGCGGCAGCTCTACTCCCTCACCCCGGCCGGGCGCGACCTGTTCACCGTCGTCGTGGCCTTGCGCCAGTGGGGCGAGCGGCACGCCTTCTCCCCCGGCGAAGACCACTCCGTCCTGGTCGACGAACGCGGTGTCGCGCTGCCGCGGCTCGAGCCAGTGGACTCCGGCGGCCATGTCGCCGACGTCGACACCACCTCGGTGCGCAAGGCCGACTGAACCCCTGGCGGCATAACGCACCCTTAAAGACGGGTGAAGCCACATTCGCTTGTGGACTGTCTACAAGCGACGAACTATGCGGTGACCGTTCGTGTCGGTTCATGCGTTTTCGGTGCGCAACAGCCGTTTTCGAACTGTCGAGGCGTAGATCACAATCGGGTGTTCGCGTCGACGTGCCCGCCGGAAACGAGCCGGGGACCGGGGTCGACGTTTGCTTCCCGGATACAGATTCGTGATCCATTCGCTACTATTCGGCCCGCCGGTCGGGGAAACACGGCATCAACGCGAACAGGAGTCACTCGTTGCCAGCCGAACACCCCGCCCCGCTGCGCCGCTGGTGGTGGCGAAGCCCCCTGGCCGTCAGGCTGCTGCCCGCGGCCGCGCTGGTCGCCGCGACCGCCACCAGTGCCCTGAACGCGTTGCCGATGACCGCGAGCTCCCCACTCGCCGACTCCCCACCACCGGCCGCTCCCCCGCCGCCCGCACCTGAACCCCCTGCTGCCAGCACGACCGCGGCCCCGACCACCACGGCGACCAGCAGCGCAGCACCGACCCCGCCCCCGAAAACCACCAGCCGCGCCCCGATCACGACCAGCACGCGGCGGCCGAGCCCCTCCCCGTCTCCGCCGCCCCGCCCCCAACCCCGTCCCGCCCCCGAGCAGCAGCACACCCCGACACCGGTGACCACCACGCCCGGCGACCCCGAGCAGGACTGGGTGCTGGT
>NZ_JAQGLA010000187.1 GCF_027853915.1 Saccharopolyspora oryzae | reverse complement strand
GGTGTGTGGGTGTTTTCTTCTGGTTGTTGTTTGAGAACTGTATAGTGAGTGCGAGCATCTTTGTGGCCAAGTTATGTAGGGCACATGGTGGATGCCTTGGTACCAGGGGCCGATGAAGGACGTGGTAGGCCGCGATAGTCCTCGGGGAGTTGTCAAACGAGCTGTGATCCGAGGGTGTCCGAATGGGGAAACCCAGCTCGAGTGATGTCGGGTTACTCATGCCTGAATATATAGGGTATGAGGGGGAACGCGGGGAAGTGAAACATCTTAGTACCCGTAGGAAGAGAAAACACTGGTGATTCCGTGAGTAGTGGCGAGCGAAAGCGGAGGAGGCTAAACCGTGCGCGTGGGATACCTGGTAGGGGTTGCGTGTGCGGGGTTGTGGGACGCTACTGGACAGGGCTACCGACCTGTCAGCGTTGTGTTTCGTGTTAGTTGAATGGTTTGGGAAAGCCAGCCGTAGACGGTGAGAGCCCGGTAAGCGAAAATGCGATTCGTGCGTGTGGTGGTGTTCCCGAGTAGCAGCGTTTCCGTGGAGGGTGCTGTGAATCTGGCGGGACCACTCGCTAAGCCTAAATACCCCCTGGTGACCGATAGTGGATAGTACCGTGAGGGAATGGTGAAAAGTACCCCGGGAGGGGAGTGAAATAGTTCCTGAAACCGTGTGCCTGCAATCCGTCAGAGCCCTTTGGGGTGATGGCGTGCCTTTTGAAGAATGAGCCTGCGAGTTACTGCTGCGTGGCGAGGTTAACCCGGGTGGGGTAGCCGGAGCGAAAGCGAGTCTGAAGAGGGCGTTATAGTCGCGTGGTGTAGACCCGAAGCGGGGTGATCTACCCATGGCCAGGGTGAAGCGCGGGTAAGACCGTGTGGAGGCCCGAACCCACCAGGGTTGAAAACCTGGGGGATGAGTTGTGGGTAGGGGTGAAAGGCCAATCAAACTCCGTGATAGCTGGTTCTCCCCGAAATGCATTTAGGTGCAGCGTCATGTGTTGCTTGGGTGGGGTAGAGCACTGGTTGGTTGATGGGCCTTCACGGGTTACTGAGATCAGCCAAACTCCGAATACATCTGAGTTGAGCGTGGCAGTGAGACGGTGGGGGAGAAGCTTCATCGTCGAGAGGGAAACAGCCCAGAGCATCGGCTAAGGCCCCTAAGTGTGCGCTTAGTGGGAAAGGATGTGGGATCGCTGAGACAACCAGGAGGTTGGCTTAGAAGCAGCCATCCTTGAAAGAGTGCGTAATAGCTCACTGGTCAAGTGGTCCTGCGCCGACAATGTAGCGGGGCTGAAGCGCACCGCCGAAGCCATGCCAATCCAGTGTTAGCTGGGTTGGGTAGGGGAGCGTCCTGCATGCGGTGAAGCGCCGGCGTAAGCCTGGTGTGGAGTGTGTGGGAGTGAGAATGCAGGCATGAGTAGCGAGTGAAGAGTGAGAATCTCTTCCGCCGGATGACCAAGGGTTCCTGGGGAAGGTTCGTCCGCCCAGGGTGAGTCGGGGCCTAAGGCGAGGCCGACAGGCGTAGTCGATGGATAACGGGTTGATATTCCCGTACCCGTGCATACGCGTCCATAGCGAA
>NZ_JAQGLA010000186.1 GCF_027853915.1 Saccharopolyspora oryzae | reverse complement strand
GAGGACCTTCGGGTAGGCGTCCAGCCGGTTGGCCCGCTTGGCCAGGCCGTGCCCTTCGTCGGGGTAGACGAGGAGTTCGCACTCCAGGCCGTTGGCGCGGACGGCTTCGGCGATCTGCTCCGCTTCGGACAGGGGGACTCGCGGGTCGTTGGCGCCGTGGAGGACGAACAGCGGGGCCGCGATGTCCGCGACCTTGGTCAGCGGTGAGGCCTGGTGGAGGAAGTCGGCGTCGGCGGTCAGCGAGCCGTACTCGCGTTCGCGGTGGGCTCGGCGGTAGGGCGCGGTGTTCGCCAGGAAGGTGACCAGCGACGAGATGCCGACGATGTCGACCCCGGCCGCCCAGCGCTGCGGCTGGAAGGCGAGTCCGGCCAGCACCATGTAGCCGCCGTACGAGCCGCCC
Source organism: Saccharopolyspora oryzae (assembly GCF_027853915.1). Lineage (GTDB taxonomy): Bacteria > Actinomycetota > Actinomycetes > Mycobacteriales > Pseudonocardiaceae > Saccharopolyspora > Saccharopolyspora oryzae. The sequence continues at coordinate 1,325 of NZ_JAQGLA010000186.1, read as the reverse complement.
CACAGCGCCGCCCGGCTCGGGTCCAGGCCGATCGTCGGCAGCCAGTCGTGCAGGTCGCCGAGGTCGGCCACCGCTTCCAGCCGGTTCCGCCCGTCGTCGGCGGAGTACCAGCGCTTGCCGTAGCCGGTGGAGCCGCGCACGTTCGGCACCAGCACCTCGTGGCCCTGCGCGACGAGAGCCTGGACGATCGGGTTGAACGCCCGCACCGACTGGCTCTCCGGTCCACCGTGGACGATCAGCACGGCGGACCCGGCCAGCTGCGGATCGGGGTTCTCCGGCGAGTACCGGAAGCACGGCACCTGCTCGCCGTCGCGGGTCGGCACCCGGTGGATGCTCGGTTCCACCGGCCGCTGGTCGTCGAGCTGCGCAGCGGAATCGGTCAGCGCGCGGCACTCGCCGGTGCTCGCGTCCACGAGCAGCACGTCGCCGGGGACGGTCGGACCGCTGAAAGTCAGTGCGACGTAACGGGAATCCGGTGACCACGCGGGTTGCGGCAGCGGGAACGCGCACCAGCCGTCCGCGGGCAGGTGCACCGGACGCAGCCGCTCGCCGGAGGACGCGTCGTGCAGCGCCAGCCGGCTCGCGCCGTCGTCGTTGGCCTGCACGAGCAGCTTCGAACCGTCCGGAGAGACCCAGCCGGTCAGGTCGTGCTCGTCGGAGGTGACCAGCCAGGTCCGGTCGCCGGTGCGCGGATCGATGCGGGCGACGCCGGTGCGGTCGCGCTCGAAGTTGGTGGTGGCGATCAGCCCGGAACCGCCGGGCAGCCAAGCGATGTTGGTGCACCGGGCGGCCACGTCGCGGTTGGTCAGCGTCCGGTCCTCGGAGTCGACGACGATCAGTTCGTCCGACATGGGCAGCGCGCCGGGAACGGTGAGCGCGACGCGTCCGTCCGGTGCCGCCGCGACTTCCAGCACCATGCCGCCCCGGTCGTAGGCGACGCGCTCCGCCCCGGAGCTGACGCAGCGGATCACCACGTCGAAGTCGACGCCGTTGCGGCGGTTCGTGGAGTAGACGACGTGATCGGGCAGCACGTCCAGCAACCGGTGCACGTGCTCGGGATCGCGGACCAGCGGGCACAGCTCGGGCAGCCGCACCGGTCCGGGCCGCGGCTGGTCCAGCCGCAGCAACGACAACTGGCCGCGCTCGTCGCCGTCGGTGTCGTGCTGCACCACGACCGCGCGCTCGCCGGGCAGGTAGCGGCCGGTCACCGCGCCGGACAGCGCGGTCAACCGGGTGCTCGCGCCGTCGACGAGCTCGATCAGCTGCGTCGATCCGGACTCGTCGGAGCCGGCCAGCACCCGGCCGGAGCCGGCCACGTCGAAGGC
>NZ_JAQGLA010000185.1 GCF_027853915.1 Saccharopolyspora oryzae | reverse complement strand
GGTTTTCAGGCAGCCTGCTCGTCTTCGTCGGTGTCCTCGTCGCGGCGGAACTGGATGACGTTGGACTGGCTGGCCGGGTCCGGGGTGCAGGTGCGGACGAGTTCGGAGATGTCCTCGTCGGTGGCGTATCCAGCACGGACCCGAACGGGACGGCGGGTGTACTTGTCCACGCGGAACCCGATACCGGCGTGCTCGTCATCAGCCGGGATCTCATCGGCCAGGGCACCCCGTTGGCGCATGCCCTCACCCAGGACCATGTCGGGGTGGTTCTCCGCCGTGGTGCGTAGGCACACCCGGCCGGTGAACAGGTCCCGAACCGGGACGATGTCCTTGGTGGGCTCCTGCACGTAGGCGCAGAGCCCGAACCCGGGGGCGCGGCCCTGGGTCATGACCTCGGCCATGAGCTTGATCGCCGCGCGGGTGGTGCCGGAGCTGCCGAGGGCGGTCATCATGGCCAGCTCGTCGATCATCAGCAGCCGGAACGGGGTTTCGCGGCTGACGGTGAAGTTCCGCAGGCCCTCGGCCGCCAGGTGGCGCTGGGTGGCCTTCATGTCGTCACGGAAGGCCTCGATGACCTTCAGACCCTCGTCGGGGTCATCGGCGTAGCGGTGGAAGAACTGCCGGTGGCTGCCGGCGGTCATGCCCCCCTTGAGGTCAAGGAAGTCCACCTGCACCAGGCCGTCGCGGATCGCCGGACCCATCGCCCGAAGCGGGTTCCAGATCAGCGAGTCCTTGCCCGAGCCGGTCGCGCCGCACACGAGCAGGTGCTTGCCGCCGATGAACGGTTCGGTCCAGTCGTTGCCGTGCTCGTCCTCGCCCATGTAGATCGCCGAGAGGTCCACGTCGGCGGCATCGGCGGGGATCTCCGCGGGGGCCACGATGTCGGTGAAGGGGTTGCCGCGGACCACGGTCAGCGCGATCACGCCGGGCTTGACCTTGGTGACCCCGAGCGCGTCGGCCCGCAGCGCCATCGCCAGCTCGTCCTGGGCGTCCTGGAACCGCTTGAACGACTGCCCGCGAAGCGGCTTGATGTAGAGGGTGTCGATCGACGGAGACGCCGAGCGGACCCGCAGGAGGCGGGGGACCTCGACGTGACCGGTGCGGCGATTCTCCCGCCCGAACTCGCAGTCGATCATCAGCCCACGCCAGCGTCTGCCGATGTAGCGGACCCAGCGTTGCCGGAACGCCCTCATCCACGGCGCGGCGTGGCGGTCGAAGGTCGCCGGGTGCCCGCGGTACCAAGACAGGCCCGCTGCGCCGACCCCGGCCAGGACACTGGCGGTGGTGACCGGGCCGAACTCAACCATGCTCGTGCCCAGCACGGCCGGGGCGGTGGTCATAGCGGGGTGACGGGCCATCCAGCCGGCCGCGCGCCACTCGATGCCCTTGCGGCGAGAGTCCTTGCCCATAAGTGATCAACTCCTGAAATGCCTTCAGCGGACACAAAAACGGGCTCGGCTACCGGAGATGGCAGCCGAGCCCGTCGGGGGTGAGGTGGTGCGTGTCGCCCCCTAGGTGGCCTTGATGTAGGGGGCGACGTCTTCGAGATCAACCTTGTAGTCGGCCACCTTGCGGGCCAACTCGTCGTGCTCCTTCTTGAACCCGGCCGTGCGGACCTGGAGTCCGGCCATCGCGTCGCGGAGCTTGGTCATGGCCTTGTCGATGTCCTCGATCACGGCATCGATCTGGTGCCTGCGCGCCATCGTTAGACCCTCCATCCACGCGAGACGAGTTCCTTTTCCCACTTGACCGTGGAGCCGTGCAGCGTGTTGAGCTGCTCCACCGCCCCGTAGTGCGCGGCCTCCACCTCTTCAGTGGAGGGCACCTGCCAGCCGACGTCCTCTCGCGAGGGCTCCGCGATGTTC
>NZ_JAQGLA010000184.1 GCF_027853915.1 Saccharopolyspora oryzae | reverse complement strand
CCGCGCTCCGGGTGGTGCAGCTGGTAGAGGTGCGCGTAACCGTTGTTGTTGGCCAGCAGCTCCTGGTGCGTGCCCACCTCGGTGATGCGGCCCTGGTCCAGGTAGACGATCTGCTGCGCGTCGCGGACCGTGAGCAGGTTGTGCGAGATGACGATCGTGGTGCGCCCGGCCATCAAACGCCGCAGCGGAGCGAGGATCCGGCGCGTGGCGTCGGCGTCCAGGCTCGTCGTCGGCTCGTCGAGCAGCAGGATCGGCGCGTCGCGGATCATCGCGCGGGCGATGGCGATGCGTTGCCGCTGCCCTCCCGAGAGCAGCCGGCCGCGTTGCCCGACGCGCGTTTCGTAGCCCTCGGGCAGGGTTTGGATGAACTCGTGGGCGTCGGCGGCTTCGGCGGCGTCGACGAGCTGCCGGTCGTCGGCGTCCGGACGTCCGGCCCGGATGTTGTCCGCGATGGTGCCGTCCAGCAGCAGCGTTTCCTGCAGCACGATCGCGATGTTGGCGCGCAGCTCGGCGATGTCGAGCTCGCGCAGGTCGGTGCCGTCCAGCAGGATCCGGCCCCGCGTCGGGTCGTAGAAGCGCAGCAGCAGCTTGGTCAGCGTCGACTTGCCGGCACCGCTGGCACCGACCACCGCGGTGGTCTGGCCGGGCGCCGCGCAGAAGCTGATGCTGTGCAGCACGTCGGCGGGGGTGTCCGGGTAGCGGAAGTCGACGCGGTCGACGTCGAGCCGGCCGGTGACCTGCCGCAGCGGCACCGGGTTCGCCGGGCTGCGCACCAAGGGCTCCTGGTCGAGCAGCTCGGAGATGCGCTCGGCGCTGGCGGCCGCGGAGAACACCGTGTTGGACAGCTGGCCGAGGCTCTGCACCGGGGTGTAGAGCTGGGAGAGGTAGACCAGGAACGCCAGCAGGCCACCGAGGCTGATCCGCCCTTGCGACAGCTCCCAGATGCCGACGCCGACGATCGCCAGCACGCCGAAGACCTGCAGCAGGTCCACCAGCGGTGAGAACAGCGCGCCGATTCGGGCCGAGGAGAGCTCGGCGTTGACGTTGCCGCGGCTCTGCCGGGCGAAGCGCTCCGCCTCGGCGCCCTCGCGGCCGTAGGCCTGGATCAGCGGCGCGTTGCCGAGGCTCTCCTCGGCGACGGTGGCGATCGAGCCGCTGCGCCCGCGCGCCTCGCGGGAGGCGTCCTTGATCCGGCGGGCGAAGAACTTGGCGACCATCCAGAACAGCGGAACCGCGACCAGCGCCACCAACGCCAACTGCCAGTTCAGGTAGAACAGCACGCCGGCGAACAGCAGGACCTTCACCACCGAGGAGAAGGTCTGCACGATGCCGGACAGCACCAGGCTCTCGATGGCGCCCACGTCGCCGGTGAGCCGGGACAGGGTGTCACCGATCCGCCTGCGGTCGAAGAACCCGACCGACAGCGTGTGCAGGTGCGCGAACACCTTGGTGCGCATCGCGTGCAGGAAGTTCTCGCCGATCCACACCGCGAGGTACTGGCCGCAGAATTCGATCGCCCCGGACAGCAGGGTCAGCACCGCGTAAGCGGCCGCGATCATCGGGAACGCGGCGAAGTTGTGCGGTGTCAGCACCTCGTCGATGAGCACCTTGAACAGCCAGATCGCCGCTGTGTCCAGCAGCGGCGAGATCAGCACGAGAAGCAGGCTGAGCACCATCCAGCCGCGGAACGGCCGGGCCTCCGGCCAGAACCGCCGGATGACCGCGCGCACCCGCATCACCGGTGCGTGCTCGACCAGCCCCTCGGTGTCCCGCTCCGCAGGTCGGAACAGCCAGTTCACCAAGCCCGGCAACCGCCTCACCCCCAGACAGGGACGTAGCTCCCGCTCCGGGGGAGCGGGAGCTACGCGAATCGGATGGATGGAGTACTAGGACTCGCTCAGGTCAGGAAAAGCTCGGGCTCAGCAGCCCCAGCCACCCCAACCCCAGCCCCACCCGCGGCCCCAGCCGCCCCCCCACCCCCCTTTTACCCCCCCCCCACCGCCCCACCCCC
>NZ_JAQGLA010000183.1 GCF_027853915.1 Saccharopolyspora oryzae | reverse complement strand
CCGGGCGGATCGCCGAACTGCTCGGGGACGCTTCGGTGCTGGAAGCGCACGCGCGGACGCACCCGGTGCGCACGGCGTACCTGCCGCCGAACCGCGGCGAGCGGATCGAGGCGTGCGTGGCGCGGGCGGTGCGCACGGCCTTCGCGGAGCAGGACGGCGACGTGCTGGCCTTCCTGCCCGGCGCCGCCGAGATCCGCCGCGTCGCCGGACACCTGGCCGGGTCCGATGTGGACGTTCTGCCGCTGCACGGGAGATTGCCGCGCGCGCAACAGGATTCGGCGCTGAAGGTGGGGAAGCGGCGCAGGGTGGTGCTGGCGACGGCGGTCGCCGAGTCGAGCCTGACGGTGCCGGGCGTGCGCGCGGTGGTCGACTCCGGTCTCGCCCGCGTATCGCGCGTAGACAACCGGCGCGGTCTGTCCGGGCTCGCCACCGTGCGGGTTTCGGCAGCGGTCGCCGACCAGCGTGCCGGTCGCGCCGGGCGGCAGGGGCCGGGCGTGGTCTACCGCTGCTGGCCGGAGCACGAGCACAGCACGCTCCCGGCCTACCCGGAGCCGGAGATCCGGACCGCGGAGCTGACCCGGTTGGCGCTGGAGCTGGCTTGCTGGGGCACCCCCGACGGATCGGCGCTGGCCTGGTGGGACGAGCCGCCGACCGGTGCGCTCGCCGCCGGCCGGGAGGTGCTGCACGGCCTCGGCGCCCTGGACTCCTCCGGCGCGGTGACCGGCCGCGGGCGCCGGATGGCGGAGCTCGGCCTGCACCCCCGGTTGGCCCGCGCGCTGCTGGACGGGGCTGAGCTGGTAGGTGCCGACATCGCGGCGGAAGTGGTCGCGCTGCTCGACAACGATGCGCTGACCAACGAGATCGACGTGAACTCCGCGCTCGCCGGGTTGCGGCGCGGCGGTCCGGGCAGCGACCGGTGGCGCAGCGAGGTCCGCAGGCTCCGGTCGTTGGTGAAGGGGAGCGGCGGGGGCGGTGATGCGGCGCTGGTCGTTGCGCTCGCGCAGCCGGAACGGCTGGCCAGGCGCCGCGATGCGGAATCGAACGTGTACTTGATGGCCTCGGGGACCGCGGCGCAGTTGCCGGCCGGTTCGAGCGTGCGCGGCTCGGAATGGCTCGCCGTCGCTGTCGCCGACCGGGCGCCCGGCAGCGCCCACGGCATGATCCGGCTGGCTGCTCCGGCCGACGAGGAGTTGGCCCGCGAAGCCGCGCCCGCGCTGGTCGGCACGGCTGACGAGATCGGCTGGGTGGACGGCGACGTGCGGGCGGTCCGCGTCGAGCGGCTCGGCGCGATCACGTTGGGACAGCGGCAGATCCGCGATCCCGACCCCGCCGAGGTTCGCCGCGCGCTGTTGGACGGACTCCGCGAGGACGGGCTGGAACTGCTGGACTGGAGCGACGACGCACGACGCCTGCGGCAGCGCCTCGGCTTCCTGCACGACGTGCTCGGCGATCCCTGGCCGGCGACCGACGACGAGTCCCTCCTGTCCGCAGTGGACAGTTGGCTGGAACCGGAGCTCAGCAACGCCCGTCGCCGCGCGGACCTGCGGATCTCGGCGGGTGCGGCGTTGCGCCGCCTGGTCCCCTGGTCGGTGGCCGGGCGGTTGGACGAGCTGGCGCCGGACCGCATCGAGGTGCCCTCCGGCTCCCGGATCAAGGTCGACTACACCGATCGGCCGGTGCTCCCGGTGAAGCTGCAGGAGGTCTTCGGCTGGTCCGAGGCCCCGAGCATCGCCGACGGCCGGATCCCGCTGGTCCTGCACCTGCTGTCCCCGGCGGGCCGACCGGCCGCGGTCACCTCGGACCTGAAGTCCTTCTGGGCCAACGGATACCACCAGGTCCGCTCGGAACTCCGAGGCCGCTACCCCAAGCACCCCTGGCCGGAAGACCCCACCACGGCAACCCCGACCCGCCGCACCAAACGCTCCTGACCCCGGCTCGGACCCACCGTGCTCCTGTCAAGTCGAAACCACAGTTTCAATTGAAACTGCAGATCCCACCCACGGCGGATCACAGTTTCAATTGAAACTGCACACCCGGGCGTGTCGGGACCCCGGCGTGGGGGGG
>NZ_JAQGLA010000182.1 GCF_027853915.1 Saccharopolyspora oryzae | reverse complement strand
CCCAAACCCCCCACCCCCGCAGGTGTCTTAGGACACCCCGGCCGGCCGCGCTTCCGGTCGTCGCAGGTCCGCGCGCAACAGCTGGGGCGAGCGCTCCGCAGAGTGACCAACGCGATCTGGTTCCGGACTTCCCGATGTGATGTCGTTGCAGGGAAACCTCGCAGGTGAGCGGGGGTGCTGCAACGATGAGGGAGGCTTCGGTGCGCAGCGAGGACAGCACGGTCCGTGACATCACCCGGACGCTCATGCGGGAACTCGGGTTGACGACGGTGTTCGGCAACCCGGGCACCACGGAGGTGCCGTTCCTGACCGGCTGGCCGGACGACTTCCGGTACGTGCTCGGCCTGCAGGAGTCCGCGGTGGTCGCGATGGCCGACGGTTACGCGCAGGCGCGCCGCGAGCCGGTGCTGGTCAACCTGCACTCCGCGGGCGGGGTGGGGCACGCGCTGGGCGCGATCTTCACCGCTCACCGCAACCGCACCCCGATGATCATCACGGCCGGTCAGCAGACCCGCAGCCTGATGTTCGGCGAACCGTTCCTCGGCGCCACCGAAGCGCCGAACTTCCCGCAGCCGTACGTGAAGTGGAGCTACGAGCCCGCTCGCGCCGAGGACGTGCCCGCCGCGCTGGTGCGCGCCTACCAGCTGGCCACCACGCCGCCTTACGGCCCGGTGTTCCTGTCCATCCCGGCCGACGACTGGGACCAGCCCGGCGTTCCGGTGCCCGCGCGCCCGCGGACCCCCGGCTTCGCGCCGGACCCGGCGGCGATCTCGGAACTGGCCGAGGCGCTGGGCAAGTGCGAGCGCCCGGCGTTCGTGGTCGGACCCGCGGTGGACGGCGACCAGGTGGTCGACGAGATGGTGGAGCTGGCGGAGAAGTCGAAGGCGGCCGTGCTGGTGGCGCCGATGTCGCCGCGCTGCTCCTTCCCCGAGGACCACCCGCAGTTCTCCGGTTTCCTGCAGCCCGAACAGCGGGCGCTCACCGCTGAGCTGGCCGAGTACGACCTGGTCGTGGTGTGGGGCGCCCCGGCGTTCACCTACCACGTGTACCGCGGGGAGAGCGAGGTCGAGCTGCCGGAGATGTTCCTGGTGCACGACGACCCCGAGGTGCTGGCCCGCGCCCGCGAGGGGCGCGGCGTGCTGGGCACGCTGGGGCACGCGGTCCGCCAGGTCAACGCGCAGGTCGAGGACGTGCAGCGCAGCGCGCCGAAGAGCTACTCGCGGCCGGAGAAGCCGTCGGCGGGGACGCCGATGTCCGCGGCGTACGTGTTCGACGCGATCGCCGAGGCGTTGCCCGCGGACGCGGCGGTGGTGGAGGAAACCCCCAGCCACCGCAACGACCTGCACGAGCACTTCCCGATCCGCTCCACCGACGGCGGGTTCTTCACCGGCTTCTCCGGCGCGCTCGGCTACGGCATCTGCGCGGCGGTCGGCGTCGGCATGGCCGACATGAGCCGCCGAACGGTGGCGCTGCTGGGCGACGGCTCCAGCATGTACGGCATCCAGTCGGTCTGGACCGCGGTGCAGGAGCAGGCGCCGGTCACCTTCGTGATCATGGACAACTCGCGCTACGCGGCGGTGGCGGTCCTGGGCGAGGCGGCGGGCGGCAGCAAGCTCCCCGGCGTCGAGCTCGGCGGCATCGACTTCGCGGCCCTGGCGTCGAGCCTCGGCTGCCCGTCCAAGCTGGTCGAAACCCCGGAGCAGCTCTCCTCGGCCCTGGCCGAGGAGTTCGCCGACGCCAAGGAAGGCCCGACCCTCCTCCACGTCAAGGTCGATCCGGGCCAGCGCTACCTCTACTGATCAACGTTCCGCCTGGTCAGGGCTCGTGAGTACTTCGGGGTGCTCCAGCACCCCGAAGTACTCACGACCCACCACCTGCGGAAACGCCCCCGTCGAACCCAGGTTCCGCCCAACTAGCCACTGTGGACGGTTCGGCTCACCTGCGGAGGACTTCCGCAAGTTCAATGAGGTGATCTCAGTGGAATGGGGATGGCCGGTGGCCTGGAGAGATGTGGGCGTGGGGTCCTGGTAGAAGAAGGTCTCACCACAAGATCATTCTTCAGGCCAGGACCCCACGTGATCACCTA
>NZ_JAQGLA010000181.1 GCF_027853915.1 Saccharopolyspora oryzae | reverse complement strand
AGACACCGGCGACCACCACCGCAGAGCCGACTCCGTCCGCGCCTGCCCCGTAGGCGCTCGGAGGTCGAGCACGGCCGGTCCCGGGTGATACTGGGCCGATGGGAGTTCCCCTGCGCACCTGGGCGGCCGCGGTCGGCACGTCTCCCGCCTCGAGCTACTGGGAGTCGGCGCCGGCCGCGAGCGTCGCCACCGCGGTCGCACGGCGCTGGCAAGGTTCCGCCGGGTGGGACCGGGCTCTGCGGATCCTCCCGGACGGCTGCGCAGATCTGGTGTGGGACGGCCGCGAACTGGCCGTCGTGCGCACCATCGACGCGCCAGAACGGCGCGCGCTACCGGCCACGGCGAAACCATCCGGCGTGCGACTGCGGTGCGGGGCAGCGGGCTCCGTGCTCGGGACAGCGCTGTCCGAGCTCGCCCCAGGAACGACGCGGCTCGTCGACCTGTGGGGCGACCGAGCCGCGCAAGCTGAAGAGCTGCTGGCCGAGTCGCCCCGTTCCGCCCAGCTACCGGTCCTCGAAGCGCTCGTCGCCGAACACCTCCGCGACAACCGGCCCAACGCTTCGGCCCTCCGCGCCGCGCACCAACTCCGGGACACAGCGGCGAAGCCCGCGGACATCGCCACCGGGCTCGGCATCAGCGAACGCGGCCTGCGGCGGCTCCTCCGGCACGAGACCGGCTTGAGCCCCAAGCAGCTCCAGCGGGTCCACCGCTTCCAGCACTTCCTCACCCGCCTGCCCGCGCTGGCGCTGGGCACCGCGTCGCTGGCCGCGGTAGCCGCCGATCTCGGCTACGCCGACCAGTCCCACCTGGGCCGGGAGTGCCTCCGCCTGTCCGGATCATCGCCTGCGGTGCTGGTCCGCAGCTGGGCGCGCCAGGACCGGCTGGCCGAAAAGTTCCAGACACCCGATCGCCGACCGGAGAAACTCGGCGAACATGACGACCGATCCCGGTGAACCCACCCCGTTCCGCCTCACCATCGCAGTCCGCAGCGACGACCTGGACGTCAACGGCCACGTCCGGGGCCCCGCCTACTTGGCCTACGGCGACCACGCCCGCTGGGCCTGCCTGGCCGCAGCCGGCGTCGACCCCGAACGACTGCGCACCCACCACGGCCTGGGTCCGGTCAACCTCGAAACCACCATCCGCTACCACCGGGAACTGCTCCCGCTGAGCGAGGTCGAGGTCACCTGCGAATTCCACTGGGGTCAAGGGAAAACCAACCGGGTGCGGCAGGAACTCCGCCAGCCGAACGGCCCCCTGGCAGCCGAAATCCGGAGCACTTCAGGACTTCTGGACCTGACGCGCCGCCGCCTGGCCGAGAACCCGGCCCACTACTGGCGCCTCGAAGCGACCGACCCCCGCCTCCTCAACCTCTGAGAATCACCGCTCCCGGTTCCAGAAGTGGTGCACCAGGCCGCTTTTCGTGGTCGTGGACTCGATCGCGAAGCGGTCCTGGACTTCCTCCAGCCCGTCCCAGATCGAGACCCCGCGGCCGAGGACGATCGGGACGGTGACCAGGTGCATGAAGTCGATGAGGTCCGCCTGCAGGAACTGCCGGACGGTGGAGGCACCGCCACCGATGCGGACGTCCTTGCCGCCGGCCAGATCCCGGGCGCGCTCGAGCGCGTCCGCGGGCGTCGCGTCGACGAAGTGAAAGCTGGTGCCGTTGTCGAAGGAGATGGATTCGCGAGCGTGGTGGGTCAGCACCACCACCGGGGTGCGGAACGGCGGTTCGTCGCCCCACCAGCCCCGCCACTCCTCGTCGGTCCACGGGCCGGTCTGCGGACCGAACTTGCCGCGGCCCATGATCTCGGCCCCGATGCCCTGGCCCCAGGTGCTGGTGAGCGCGCGATCGAGGGTGATCGGGTCGTCGACGGCGTGCACCCCCTCGATGACCCGGCCGTCGAAGTGCTGGAACAACCGCTCGGCACCCCCGATCGGCTTGTCGAGCGTGATCGTCTCCCCTGCGCTGTACCCGTCGAGGGAGACGAAGAAGTTGTGCACTCGGGTCCTGGCCACGCGCCACCTCCGGACAGTGTTGACCGACTGGACCCGAACCCTACAACCATCCGATTGCAATTTGCAATCGGTTTTACGAGCAACCCTGCCTGGTGCGATGCGGCG
>NZ_JAQGLA010000180.1 GCF_027853915.1 Saccharopolyspora oryzae | reverse complement strand
ATCTGAGACCCGGCGACGACCACCCGCTTCGCGGCGGTGACCTGCACCGGGGACACGACGACCTCGGCGCCTTCGCCGAGGCCCAGGTTCATCAGCGCGACGTCGTCGAGCAGCAGCACCCCGGTGGGGCTCCCGGCGCCGGCCGCGGCGGCGAGCGCCACGGTCGCCCGCGCCCCGGTGAGCTGTACGGCGTTCCAGGGCCGCAACCCCAACGCATCGAGGACTTCGGGGTGCAGCCGCACCACCCCGCGTCGAGTGTCCTTGGCGGAGGGAGAAACCCGAGCGGTCAACGCAATCGACGACACCCCGCGAGCTTAACCGCGCCCCACCCGCACAACGCCCCTTCCGCCCGCACGGCGCTCCGCCGTCGGCCCCGGGGACCACAGTTTCAATTGAAACTGCGATCCGCCGTGCCTGGGTTCCGCAGTTTCAATTGAAACTGCACACCCGGGCGTGTCGGGACCCCGGCGTGTCGGGACCTGCGGACCCCGACACGCCGACACCTGTGGACAAGTCGTCCTGGCTGTGGAGAACTCCCGCAAATTCAATGGAAATCGGAGGTTCGATTTCCATTGAATTTGCGGATCAGCGGTTGGTGTCGTTGCGGTGGCGGCGGAGCTCGAGGCGCCGCCAGCTGCGGCGGGGGCCGCTAGGGTGGCTGGAGCGGCGGCGGACGCGCCGCGCCGCGCCCGCCACGCTGCGGCGCAGCGGCGGGCGCAGGCCGATGCGGCGCTGGGTGCGGCGGCGGATCGCGCGCCGCTCGCGCGGCGGGGCGCTCCACGCCTCCGGGTGCTTGGCCAGCCAGTTGTGCCGGTACACCGCGTACGGCACGTGCAGCAGGTACACCGCCATCGCGATGGCCAGCGAGATCAGCGGGAACATGATGATCCCGGCCGCGAGCAGCGCCACCAGCACCAGCAGCGGCGCGACCGCTCGCGGCGGCACCTTGACGGTCTTCAGCGACAGCGTGGGAACCCGGCTGACGGCGAGCGCGGCGACCAGCACCAGCCAGATCATCACCACGTTCTGGTCCGCCCACCAGCCCTCGTAGCCGAAGTGCGCGGTGAGGGTGATCGGCAGCAGCGCGAGCAGCCCGGCCGCCGGGGCGGGCACGCCGACGAAGAACTCCTTGGCGTACGGCGGCTGCTCGGCGTCGTCCAGCAGCGTGTTGAACCGCGCGAGGCGCAGCACCATGCACACCGCGAAGATCAGCGCGGCGATCCAGCCGAGCCGGTTGTCCTGCAGCTGCCAGGCGTAGAGCGTCAGCGCCGGGGCGACGCCGAAGGACATCGCGTCGGACAGCGAGTCCAGCTCGGCGCCCATCTTCGACGTGGCGTCGAGCAGGCGGGCGATCCGCCCGTCGAGGCCGTCGAGCACCGCGGCGACCGCGATGGCGGCGATGGCGCCGGGCAGGTTGCCGTTGAGGGCGAATTGGACCGCGGACAGCCCGGCGCACATCGCCAACACGGTGATCGCGTTGGGCAGCAGCCGGACGCCGGGGGTGGTCCGCATGCTCATGAGTTGCCCTGGGGGAGTTCGGCGAGCACCGTTTCGCCGCCGATGGTGCGCTGGCCCGGCTCCACCAGGACCCGGCTGCCGGCGGGCACGTAGAGGTCCACCCGGGAGCCGAACCGGATCAGGCCGTAGGTGCTGCCCGCGGGCACCTCCTGGCCCTCGTCGACCGAGCAGACGATGCGGCGGGCCACCAGGCCGGCGATCTGCACCACGGCCACCCGGGTGCCGTCCTCGCCGCGGATGACCATCGAGTTGCGCTCGTTGTCCTCGCTGGCCTTGTCCAGGTCGGCGGAGAGGAACTTGCCCGGCCGGTAGGCGATGGTCTCGATCCGGCCGGCGAGCGGGATGCGCTGGACGTGCACGTCGAAGATGGTCAGGAACGCGCTGATCCGGACCATCGGCTCGTCGCCGAGGCCGAGCTCGGCGGGCGGCACCGCGGGTTCGACGTGCGAGACGGTGCCGTCGGCGGGCGCCACCGCGAGTCCTGCGCGGCTGGGCGTGGTGCGCTCCGGTTCGCGGAAGAACCACGCGCACCAGGCGGTCAGCACGCCGCCGAGCACGCCCGCGGGGCGCCACTTGCGGCGCAGCAGGAGGGTTGCGGCGGCGGCGCCGAGGACGAACGGACGCCCTGCCGGGTGCATCGGCGGGATGGTGTCCCTGGCCAGCCCGGCGAGGTGGGCCAGCGGGTTCTTCTTCGGTTCTTTCGCGGTGCTCATCGAGGTGCTACGCCCCTGCTTCGGCGGGTCCATGGTGCGGCCGCGCGGTCGCTGGTCCCGCAGGTGTACGGGGCCGTTGACCGGTGCCGTGGTCGGTACAGCATCGCGGACGGCCCGGGCCAACCGACGCCAGGGGGCGCAGTTGATCAAGAACAGCCTAGCTGACCTGCGCATTTGCGCGCTGAGATGTTACCGCTCATGAGATGCCGCAGTCATCCGGCGAGTGCCGAGAAGCATCAGGGGTCGTTCGGCGCCTCCCCGTAGG
>NZ_JAQGLA010000017.1 GCF_027853915.1 Saccharopolyspora oryzae | reverse complement strand
GCACCTCACCGGACGGACAACCCGTGGTGGCGATGATGCCCTCAGAGAACTCCGAGATCAACTCGCGGTCCATCCGCGGCTTGCGGTACATGCCCTCGAAACTCGCGCGACTGGACAACGTGAACAGATTCCGCAGACCAGTGGCGTTACGCGCCACCATCGTCATGTGCGTATACGCACCGGCACCCGAAACGTCACCACCCTCACCGAACTCGTCGGCGCCACGCTGCTTCGCCTCACCCCAGAACACCGGCTTCTTATGGAAACGGTTGGTCGGCGCCAGATAAGCCTCGATACCGATGATCGGCTTGATCCCGGTCTTCTTCGCCTGCTGGTAGAACTCATCGGCACCGAACATGTTCCCGTGGTCGGTCATCCCACCGCAGGCATCCCCAACCGCTGGGCCTCGGCGAACAACGCCCCCACCTTCGCAGCACCATCGAGCATCGAATACTCGGTGTGCACATGCAGGTGGACGAAAGGCTCCATGCCGACTCTCCCGATGTTCGAACTACCGCCTGAGCGGCCACATTCGAACCGAGCGCGAAGACACGCGTCCAACAAGTAACATGCCTCGATCAACAACTACTAGTTGTTTCAGGAGGCAGGCCGCCGTGGGACACCTCTGCCGCACCCCGTGAACTTGATGCACACCGACGGTCGGCGGCTCTACCTCACCGACTTCGGGATGGCTCACCCGAATTCGAACTGTCGGCAGCCGAGCACCTCTTCGCATCGCCTTTCCGGCCCGTTCTACCCCGGCGCCCATCGCACCGCTCGCGGGCGGGGTGCGACTTGCGATTCCGATCACGGGGTGAGGATCGCGCGGCCGCGGATGCGCCCGGCGTTGAGGTCGTCCAGAGCGTCCTGGAAGCGGTCGAGCGGGTATTCGGCGGTGTGCAGGCGGACCTTCCCCTGCGCTGCCAGCACCATCAGCTCGCACAGGTCGTTGTAGGAGCCGACCAGGTTGCCGATGAAGTTGATCTCGGCGGAGATGATGTCGATCGTCGGGACGTCGATGTTCTCGCCGTAGCCGACCACGTGGTAGTCGCCCGCCCTGCGCAGCATGCGCACGCCGTCCCGGGTGGCGCCGCCTTCTCCGACGAAATCGATGACCGCTTCGGCGCCGTGCCCACCGGTCAGGTCCAGCACCGCCTCCACCTGGCTGCCGTCCGCGACGACGCCGTGATCGGCGCCGATGGACGCGGCGAGCTCGACAGCCGCCGGATTGGAATCGACCACGAGGATTTCCGCGGCGGTGATGGCTTTGAGCACCTGGATGCCGATGTGGCCGAGCCCGCCCGCGCCGATCACCGCGCAGCGGTCGCCGGGCCGCAGGGTGCGGGCGGCCTTCGCGGCGGCGTGGTAGGCCGTCAAGCCCGCGTCGGCCAGCGCCGCCACCCCGGCCGGTTCGAGCGAGTCGTCGATGCGCACGACGCTGCGGGCCGAGGTTTTGAGGTATTCGGCGTAGCCGCCCGCGGTGTCGATGCCGGGGAAGCTCGACTGCTCGCAGTGCACGTCGTCGCCGGACCGGCACGCTCGGCACAGACCGCAGGTGATCAGCGGGTGCACGATCACCTTGTCGCCTTCCGCGACGTTGGTGACGGCGCTGCCCACCGCGTGCACCCACCCCGCGTTCTCGTGCCCGATCGTGTAAGGCAGTGCGACACCGGACTTCTCGGCCCACTGCCCTTCCAGGATGTGGATGTCGGTCCGGCACACCCCGGCGCCGCCGATCCTGATGACCACGTCGTGCGGGCCGGTGATCTCCGGTTCGGGGACCTCGGTCATCCGCAGCGGCTGGCCGTACCCGACGACTTGGACTGCCTTCATGATGCGTTCTCCTCGATTTGGCCGTGCGCGGCCGCCCGCGCACGGGGTGTCTGGTCGGCGGCGGTTTCGGGGTAGCGGGTGCGCAGCAGCCCGCGGCAGAAGTGCGCGTTGCCCTCGATGGAGATCCGGACCGCCCGGGCGAAGCGCAGCCGGAACGGCACCTCGTCCCTCGGGTGGGGCCGACCGCGATCGTCCACCAGCACCGGGGACGACGGGTCGGTGCTGAGCCCGAGATCGGCGCGCCGCTCCAGCAACGACCGGGTGGCCGGTGTGGCCGGCAGGTCGGCGATGGTCACCCCGACCAGGTCCTCCTCGGCAAGCGCTGGATCGGCCTTGAGCAGCAGGCCCAGGCACCGCTCCATCGCCGCCGCGTGCGCCTTGCGGCGGAACGTCCGGCGCAGCTCTTCGAGGTCTTCCTCGGCTTCGTCGCCGAACGTGCCGCGGTAGCCGGCGTCGGCGCGCAGGCCGCGGTTGATCAGCTCCGAGTCGTGGTGGTCGTCGAGCAGCACCTCGGCTGCTGCGACGCCCGGCAGCGCGCTCAGGACATCCTTGGCGTCGGACGCCATCAAGTAGGCGAAGTTCGGGGCGCAGAACGACGTCGGCAACCGCAGGTGCGCCGTCACCACCCCGTCGGCCGTCGCGTCCAGGGAGCGGACGAAGCCGAGATCGGTGATCGGCTCGTCCAGTTCCGGGTCCAGCACCTCGCCCAGCGCCGCGCGCGCCACCCGTTCCAGCTCCTCCGGCGACATCTCAGGCCACCACCTCTTCGTCGAGTCCGAGGCCCGCCGGGACCTCGATGTCGTACATCGCGGCGGCGTTGAGCCCCAGGACCTTCTTCTTCTGCGCCGTGGTCAGCGGCGCGTACTCGGTCATGTCCGCCGGGATCTGGAAGTCCACGAACCGCTCGACCAGCCACTTCGGCGTCCACAGCGCGTAGTCGCTGGAGAACTGGATGCGGTCCTCGTCGAGCCAGTAGAGCAGTTCGCCGATGATCTGCGCGAAGTAGCGCGGCCGGGTGTGGATGAACGGCATCGCCACCGCGAGACCGGCGTGCACGTTCGGCTCCTGGGTGGCGATCCAGCAGAAGTCCTCCAACCGCGGCAGTCCGCAGTGCTCCACCACGAAGTTCAGCTCGGTGAAGTCGGTGGCGGCCTTGTCGACGTCGGCCACGTCGAACGCGTCGCGGTCCAGCGGCCGGATCGTCGGTCCTTTGTGGATGTGGATGTTGCGGATCCCGAGTTCCTGGCAGGTCTCCAAGTACCGGTAGGTCCACGGGTCGTCCAGCTTGTAGCCGCGCGAATCACCGTGCCACTCGGCGGTGTAGAGCTTGACGCCCTTGAGCCCGAACCGCTCGGCGTCGCGCCGCAGCTGGTCCAGTCCGGCCTGTTCGAAGCGAGGGTCCCAGCAGTGGTTGTAGGTGAGCTTGTCCGGGTACCGCTGCGCGAGTGAGAAGGCCTCCTCGGTCTGCCCGAACCCGTTGCGGTAGAAGGCGCCGAGGTGCGCCGGCTGGAAGATGGCGTGGTCGACGTAGCCGTCGTCGAACAGGTCCCGCAGGAGGCGCTCGCCGCCGTAGTAGAGGTACTCCTCGTACGGCCACACCTCCGATTCCGGGCTCAGGTTGCGGTGGTAGTCGTAGAAGCAGTCGATGAACTGCTTGCCGTGGATGTTGAGCTGGTTGTCGGGACGTGCGTCCCAGAGCGCGACGTGGGCGTCGACGATGAAGTAGTCCTCGCCGTCCTTGCTGTACATGTGCACCCTCCCGTACGTGGCGGCTGTGGCACGTCGGGTCCGAACGCTAGGGCGATCGGACGGCACCGGGGAGCCCGCGGCTGTCTCAGTTTGAGACACGCACACCGGTGAAGCTCGGCGCTCCTAGCACTACCGTGGCTGGGGTCGGCGCAACGATGCGTCCCCGTGGAGGCCGGAATGACCGAACGCGCACCCCACCCGGACCCAGCGGCGTGCCTCACCGGGCACGGCCGGATCGCTCCACGCCTGCGCGCCTCCTGGCGGCGCAGCGAGCGCTACGGGCTCACCGCCGACGAGATGCGCCCGGCGTTCACCGGTGCGGTGGACACCGATTCGCTGCTGTACGAATGCGGCCACGAGGTGCTCCGGGGCCTGCAGGCGACGCTGGCCAACGAACCGGTCAGCATGATGGTGACCGACAGCGACGGCCTGGTGCTGAGCAGGTTGTGCGACGACACCGCGATCAACCGGTCCCTCGACCGCGTCCACCTCGCCCCTGGCTTCTACTTCGGCGAGCGCAACGCGGGCACCAACGGGCTCGGCCTCGCGCTGGCCGACCGCGCGCCGTCGCTGGTGCGCGCCGACGAGCACTACTGCACCAGCCTGCAGGGCTACACCTGCGCCGCCGCGCCCGTCCTGGACCCGGTCAACGGCGGAGTCGCCGGCAGCATCAACCTCACCACCTGGTCGGATTCGTCCTCCGAGCTCCTGCTCGCGCTGGCCCAGTCGGCGGCCGGGAACACCGCCGCGCTGATGCTGGCGCGCAGCACCGGGCGCAAGATCCGCCCGATGCCGCGCGGGGCGGTGTTCCGCGTCTACGCCGACCGCCTCCAGCGAACCGGCACCACCTGCACCGCGCTGTCGCCCGCGTGGACCAACGCGGTCGCGCAGGCGCGCGCGGCGTTCCAGCACGGCCTGGGCGTCGCCGTCGTCGGTGAGCCGGGCGCGGGCAAGACCGCGCTGGCCGTCCTCGCCCGCCGGGAGCTGCGGCGCGAGCGCGTGCTCAGCGTCCGGCCCCCGGCGCCGGAGGAGGTCGACTCGTGGATGGCGCTGTGGACGCCTGAACTGGGCAAGGACTGCACCTGCATCATCGTCTCCGCGGTGGAGGCCCTCCCCGCGTGGGCCACGACCGAA
The DNA here is from genome assembly GCF_027853915.1 of Saccharopolyspora oryzae. Classification (GTDB taxonomy): domain Bacteria; phylum Actinomycetota; class Actinomycetes; order Mycobacteriales; family Pseudonocardiaceae; genus Saccharopolyspora; species Saccharopolyspora oryzae. The sequence continues at coordinate 100,951 of NZ_JAQGLA010000017.1, read as the reverse complement.
CTCGCGCGGCTGCTGACCGCGGCGCGACGCTGGTCCGACGGGCTGGCACCGTTCGTCATCACCGCCGAGACGGACTCCGCGATCCCCGAGGAGCTGCGCCCGTTGATCGATGCGGTGGTCGAGGCGCCCGCCCTGCGCACCCGGCCCGACGACGTCCTGCCCCTCGCCCACCACTTCGCCCGCCAGGACTGGAGGCGCGACGCGAGCTTCACCCCGGCAGCGGCCCGGGCGCTGACCGCCTACGACTGGCCGGGCAACGTCCGCCAGCTCCGCGAAGCGATGCGCGCGGCCGCGTCGGGCGCCCGCACGGTCGACCTGCACCACCTCCCGGCCGAGGTCTTCACCAGCCCGGGCCGCCCGCTGACCCGGCTCCAGCTGGTGGAGCGCGACGAGATCATCCGCTGCCTGACCGAACCCGGTCGCACCATCGCCCAAGCCGCGGTCGAACTGGGCGTCGGACGAGCGACGATCTACCGCAAGATGGCCCAGTACCGCATCAAGATCCCGGAGCAGGGCCCGAACCGCTGACGACGAACGGATCCATCCACAGGGGACAGACTGGTTCCCGGTGCGCTCTGCCGGGGCCGGGGTGGCGGGCGGTTCTGGTCTGCACGAAAATCGTGGCGTCATGAGTGAATCCGACGTGCAGCTTTCACCGATGGGGTTGTCGCACCTGGCCGGCGTGCTCGAGCTCGGCAACCAGGTCTTCGACGTGTCCGCGATGCCCTACACCTCGTGGTCGTTGTCCAGCGTGGCCGTCCACCTGGACGCCCAGCCGGACGCGTGCTGGGTCGCCGAAGCCGACGGCGAGGTGGCCGGTTTCGTGCTCGGCTCCCTGTCCTACGACGAGCGCGCGGACTGGGGGTACGTGGAGTGGCTCGCCGTCGCGCCCGACCACCAGGGCAAGGGGCTGGCCAGGACTCTGCTGGAGGAGTCCTGCGCAGCGCTGTTCGCGGCGGGCGCGACAAGGATCATCACCGACGTCGAGCAGACGAACACGGCTTCGGCTCAGCTCATGCAGCGGTGCGGCTTCAACGACAGCGTCACCGTCACGCTGTTCGTCCGCCACGCGCCCGCCGAGGGCGACAGCTCCAAGCAGAGCCGGTCGCGGGCACACCCCACCGACCCGGCCAAGGCGCGACTGCACGCGGCCGCCCGCAAGTCCGAACGGGACTAGTACCGCACCGCCCATGACGGGCGGTTCCTCCACAAGAGACGGTCGCGGGGCGGGTCGCGGGAAAGGACGACCGGCCCCGGACTGCGTCAGACCCGTTCGAGACAGGTCATGATCACGTAGCGGAGCTGGCCGAAGTGGTCGACCGGGTACCACCGGTTGCTCGGCTGGCTGCCGCACGCCGGTCCGTACTCACCACCCGTCACCGGCAGCGCGGTGACCAGGATCCGGTCATCGGTCTGCATCTGGCCGACCGACGTGGCACCGGAATCGGGCCGGGTCCGGATGTTCACGCCGTCCCCGTACGCGCGGTACCACGCGGGAAATCCATCCGCCATCTCGAGTTCCTCCCCAGTTGGACCGTCGATGCGGGGCCAGTCTCCCGAGCCACCGCCGGAACCGCGTCGGTTTCGTCCGATGTCACCCGCACGGAGCAGCCGACCGCCGGCGCCGATTGAAGAGGAACGATCTCCACTCGCATTTCCCGAAATGAATTCCGAAAGCCCGAATCAGGTCGACGAATCAAAAGTAGCCGACCGAAAACACCTCACTGATCCGAGTGAAAACAACCGACGAGGCGATCACCCGTTCATCTGTATATACCCAAAAAGGCGCCGCATAGACTCGGGCATCGATCCAGTTCGCCACCTGCGAGAACATCGCGATCACGCAGCACGCCGGCACCCCCGCCGACCAATGCCCCGCCACCCGACACCAGATCCAGATCTCGCGGAGGAACGTCGCGATTCGACGTCCCGAGCGGAAGTCGTGCTGCCCGCTGAACGGCGGCTGGAATTCGCCGAACAGAATCCACCCACGGGAGGTTCGTGACGTGTCGTCACCCGCTGCCGAACAGTTCTCTTCCCTGCAGACCCGCGCGGCGCGGCTGCTCGCAACCACGACGAAGACGCCGCCGCAGATGCAGTCCATCAGCTCCCGGAACCTGCTCCGGCAGCTCCCGTGGCTCACCGTCTCCAGCGGCACGTACCGGGTGAACCGGCGCCTGCAGATCAAGGTCGGGCGCGGTCGCGTGTCATTCGTCCAGGAGGGCACCGACGTCCGCATCATCCCGGAAACCCTCACCGAGCTCTCCGCTCTGCGCGGCTACACCGACGTCGACGTGCTCACCCGCCTCGCCGGGATGTTCACGGTCCGACAGGTCACGCCGGGCGAAGTGCTCGCGGCGGAGGGCAGTCCGATCCGGGAGGTCTTCGTCGTCGCGCACGGCCGCATCGAGCGGCTGGCGACCGGCGAGTACGGCACCGTCGACCACCTGGGCGTGATCACCGACGGCGATCAGGTCGGCGACGAGGCGGTCGGGGTCGACGACCCGACCTGGTCGGCGACGCTGCGGTGCGCCACCGCCGGCACGATCATGGTCCTGAACTGGGACGCCTTGCGCGATCTGCTCGGCTCCGAGGAGAGCCTGCGCACGCACCTGGAGGACTTCGCGCGGCGCCGCTCGCTCCCGCAGAACCGGCGGGGCGAAGCCGAGATCGCGCTGTCCGCCGGGCACCTGGGCGAGGCGCAGCTGCCCGGCACGTTCGTCGACTACGAGCTCGGCCCGCGCGAGTACGAGCTGTCGCTGACGCAGACGGTCCTGCAGGTCCACACCCGCGTCGCCGACCTCTACAACGACCCGATGAACCAGGTCGAGGAGCAGCTGCGGCTCACCGCGGAGGAGGTCCGCGAGACCCAGGAGCGCGAACTGCTGCACCACCCGGACTTCGGGCTGCTGAACAACACCGCCTACGACCAGCGGATCTCCACCCGCACCGGCCCGCCCACGCCCGACGACCTGGACGACCTGCTGTCCATGCGCCGCTCGACGGACGCGTTCTTCGCGCATCCCAAGGCGATCACGGCGTTCCTGCGGGAGTGCAACAAGCGCGGGATCGCGGTCGACGCGACCACCCAGGAGAACGGGTCGAAAGCCCTTTCCTGGCGCGGGATCCCGGTCTACCCGCTGGGCAAGATCGGCCTCTCCGACCACAACACCACCTCGATCATCGCCATGCGCCGCGGCGAGGAGAAGCAGGGCGTCGTCGGGTTGCAGCCCGCCGAGCTGCCCGACCAGGTGCAGCCCGGGATGAACGTGCGGTTCATGGGCATCACCGACCAGGCCATCCTGCGCTACCTGGTGACCGCCTACTACAGCGTCGCGCCGCTGGTCCCGGACGCGGTCGGGCTGCTGGAGCACGTCGAGATCGGCCGGGCGGACACCTGATGATCGAGCTCATCGCGCACGAAACACCGGTCCCCGTCCAGCAGCGGCACACCGATGGCGTTCAGGGGACCAGCGCCTGCACCGCACCGGGAACGCAGCGGCGGACCACCGTCCTGCACTGCCCGCCGGCCCCGCCCGAGCGCCCCGAGGCCGCCGCGGAGATCAACAGCCGCGTCGTCGCGTGGATGACCGGGCTCGGGCTGGGCAGCGCGGAGAACGTCGAGGGCGTCTACAAGCACGATCCGGGGCGCGGAATCACGTTGTGCCACCCCGGAAGCCAGGACGTCGACCGGATGACGGCGGCGGGCAAGATGATCGTCGCCGAGACCGCCGTGGACGACTACTTCTGCGAGACCAACAGCCGCCGCGACGCCAACGACCAGACCATCGGACCGAACCTGTCGCTGGCGCAGTCGGCGATCGACGCGCCGTGCCTGACCCCGGACTACCAAGCGCTGTGGGAGGAGCAGCGCTCCGGCCACCCGGTGCTGCGCGCCCAGCACGAGGCCTTCGACGACCTCAAGCGGATCAGCAGCCCGGCGCAGGCGCAGCGCACGCGGCACGACATCGCCCAGCTCTACCTCGGGTACAACGCCGAGAACGGGTGGCGGATGGCCAACCGCCTGCCGCCGGTCTGGCAGTACCTGGCCAACCGCCAGATGAACTCGTTCCGCCCGTGCCTGGACCTCACCGACGTGCTCGACGGCTACGAGCTCCCCGACGAGCTGCACACCCACCCGCTGGTGCAGGACTGCACCGCGCGGGCGTCGCTGATCGCCACCCTGCACAACGACCTCGCCTCCTGCGAGCGCGAGATCCGCGAGCACGGCCTGCCGTTCAACCTGCCGGCCGTGATCGCCGCCGAGGAGCAGCTCCCGCTCGACGAGGCGTTCATCAAGGCCTGCGAGGTGCACAACGAGCTGATCCGGGCCTTCGAGGACGACACCGAACGCGCCACCGCCGCTCTTCCCGATCCGGTGGTCGCCCGCTTCCTGACCGGGCTGTGGGCCTGGATCGCCGGAAGCCGCCACTGGCACTTCACCACCGCCCGCCACAACGCGTGAGAGGACCCGATCGATGACCGAGACCATCCACCAGAACGGCACCGCCGCCAGCATCTACCAGGGCAGCGTCGCGGACTACTGGAACCGGGAGGCCAACCCGGTCAACCTCGAGCTGGGCGAGGTCGACGGCTACTTCCACCACCACTACGGCATCGGCGATCCGGACTGGTCGGTCACCGGCGGTGATCCGGCGACCGCCCGCGAGCGCATCACCGCCGAACTGCACCGGCTGGAGACCCAGCAGGCCGACCTGCTGCTCGGCCACCTCGGGGAGGTCGGGCCGGAGCACCGGATCATGGACGCCGGGTGCGGTCGCGGGGGCAGCTCGTTCATGGCCCACGAGCGGTTCGGCTGCGCGGTGGACGGGATCTCCATCTCCCGCAAGCAGGTGGACTTCGCCAACGCGCAGGCCCAGCAGCGCGGGGTGTCCGACCGGGTCGTGTTCCACCAGCTCAACATGCTCGACACCGGCTTCGACACCGGCAGCATGCGCGCCATCTGGAACAACGAGTCCACCATGTACACCGATCTGGGAGACCTGTTCGCCGAGCACTCCCGGCTGCTCTCGCGCGGCGGGCGGTACGTGACGATCACCGGTTGCTACAACGACGTCTACGGGCTGCCCTCGCGGGCGGTGTCCACCATCAACGCGCACTACATCTGCGACATCCACCCCCGCTCGGGCTACTTCCGCGCGATGGCCGAGAACCGGCTGGTGCCCACCGCGGTGGTCGACCTGACCGGGGCGACGCTGCCGTACTGGCGGCTGCGCGCGAAGTCGCCGCTGGTCACGGGCATCGAGGACGCGTTCATCGAAGCCTACGAGAGCGGCGCCTTCCAGTACTTGCTCATCGCCGCCGACCGCGTCTAAGAACCTGTCCTTGAACTCGTTCTGCGTGGCGGCGCAAGCGCCGAGGGCGGGCTTTTCGCCTGACGGCGAATCAAAGCACAAGATCGAAAACCAGGATCGAAGACGAGCTCTAAGGCAGGCATGGTGGACCTGGACGAGATCCGCGCCGAGGTCGACTCGGCGCTCGCGGGGTTCTTCGACCGCACGACCCTGGCCGGCGGGGTCGAACCGCACTCCGACGACATGATCGAGGTGATCGAGGGGTTCGTGCTGACCGGCGGCAAGCGCATCCGCCCCGTGCTGTGCGTCCTCGGCTGGCTGGCCGCCGATCCGCGACCCCGCTGCCGCGCACCGCTGATCGGGCTGGCCGCCGGGCTGGAGATGTTCCACGCCGCCATCCTGATCCACGACGACGTGGTGGACCGGTCCGCGACGCGGCGGGGCAGGCCGACCGTGCACCGCGTCATGGCCGGCCTCCGCCCCGGCGGCTCCCCGCAGGACGACGAGTGGTTCGGCAACTGCGCGGCGATCGTGCTCGGCGACCTCGCGCTGGCCTGGGCCGACAAGCTCGCCTGCCAGCAGCTCAGCGCCGAGCAGCTCGGCCGCGTGCTGCCGCAGATCGCGCAGATGCGCCACGAGGTCACCGTCGGCCAGTTCCTGGACCTGCACTCGGCGGGCGCCGGGTCCTCCGACGCGGACCTGGCCGAGATGATCATCCGCTACAAGACCGCCTACTACACCGTGTACCGGCCGTTGTCGATCGGTGCCGCGGCGGGCGACGCCTCCCGCGAGGTGACGCGGGCGCTGCACCACTACGGCATGCCGGTGGGCAAGGCCTTCCAGCTCCGCGACGACCTGCTGGGCCTGTTCGGCGATCCGCAGGTCACCGGCAAACCGATCACCGACGACGCCAGGGCGGGCAAGCACACCGCGCTCATCACCCACGCCCGCACCGCCGCGAGCCCGTCACAAGCGGTGAAACTGGCGCAGCTGTGGGGCAAACCCGACATCACCGAGTCCGAAGTGGACGTCGTGCGGGACATCCTGTCCGCAACCGGAACAGTCCGCACCGCGGAACACCTCATCGCCGAGCACCACCGCGCAGCGCTGGCCGCGCTCGACAGCCCGCACCTGCCCACCGAGGTGGCCGATGCGCTGCGCACCGTCGCCGACCGAGCTGTGGAGCGTGACCGATGACGAAACGAGTTCTGCTCGCCGCACCGCGCGGCTGCTGCGCCGGCGTGGACCGGGCCATCGAAGCGGTGGAGAACGCCCTGGCCAGGTGGGGATCACCGGTGTACGTGCGACATCAGATCGTGCACAACACGCACGTCATCGCCGCGCTCGAGGCGCGCGGAGCGGTCTTCGTCGAAGACGTCGCGGAAGTGCCGGAGGGGGCGCGGATCATCTTCTCCGCGCACGGCGTCTCCCCCGCCGTGCACACCGCGGCCGCCACCCGGCAGCTCGAGGTGATCGACGCGACCTGCCCGCTGGTGACCAAGGTGCACCGGGAGGCGGTGCGGTTCGCCGACGACGGGTACGCGGTCCTGCTGATCGGGCACGCCGGCCACCAGGAGATCATCGGCATCCTGGGCGAGGCCCCGGAGTCGATCCAGCTGGTCGAGACCACCGACGACGCGGCTTCGGTCGAGGTGCCCGACCCCGGCCGGGTGGTGTGGCTGTGCCAGACCACGCTGGCCATCGACGATGCGATGGGGATCGTCGACGTCCTCCGGCGCCGCTTCCCGGACCTCGCGGACCCGCCGTCGGACGACATCTGCTTCGCCACCCAGAACCGCCAGACCGCCGTCAAATCGATCGCGCCGCGCTGCGACGTCGTCCTGGTGGTCGGCTCCCCCACCTCCTCCAACTCCAAGCGCCTGGTGGAGGTCGCCACCGCATCCGGCGCGGGCGCCGCACACCTCGTGGACGGCGCCGCCGAACTCGACCCGGCATGGCTGGACGGAGCGGAAGCCATCGGCGTGACCGCGGGTGCGTCCGTGCCGGAGGTCCTGGTCTCCCACCTCCTCGACCGCCTCGCCGAACTCGGCTACGACCAGGTCGAGGCCCAGAGCGGTGTCGCCGAACCACAACGCTTCAGCCTCCCGCTCGCCCTGCGCACCGGCTGACCGGAGGAGGCGAGCCAGGAGCTACCCGTGGAACCTCGTCGTCTCGCCGAGATCCGCGCGGCCCACCTCGATCTGGTTGACGGGCGCCGAATCCTGCGCATAACCGAAGGAGACGCCGAAGAGCACCTTGCGGTCCCGGATCCCCAAGCAGTCGCGGACCACGTCCCCGTAGAAGCCGAGCAGGCCCTGCGGGCAGCTGGCGACTCCGTGCGCCGCCATCGCCAGCAGCAGCGTCTGGCCGTACATGCCGACGTCCGCGACCATCCGAGCGTCCGCATTGGACGGTGTGAGCAGCAGGGCCACGTGCGGCGCCCCGTAGAACCGCAGGCTCTCCGCTTGAAAGGCGTCGCGCGCCTCGTGGTCGTCCCGCGCGATGTCCAGCGCTCCGTACAGGGCGGAGCCGAAGGCCGACCGGCGTTCCCGGTGCACCGCGCTGTAGAGCTCGTCCTGGTACGGGAAGTCCACGGAGAAGCGCTGCTCCGCGTGCGCCGCCAGCAACGACTCGCTCAGCCGGTCCCGGGTCGCCCCGCTGACCACCTCGACGCTCCACGGCTGAGTGTTGGAGTTCGACGGGGCCGCGCCGGCCAGGGAGAAGATCGCTTGCAGCGTCTCGCCCGGCACTGCGTCCGGCCGGAACGAGCGCACCGCTCGCCGGCCCCGGATCAGCTCCTCCGCGTGTTCAGGAAGGACCGTCACTTCGCTCTACCTCGCAACTCGCCCAACAGTGCACCTAAGTACACGACTTCGTTTACTTAGCGGGACGCTATCACGCATCGGCTCGTTAAGTACACGGGGCTGTACACTTTGCTGGTGGCTGAGCAGCAGGCGGTCCAGCGCCGCAGGGGACGAGGCGGGCGCGAGCGCGTCCTCGCCGCAGCGACCGCGCTCTTCGAGGCGCAGGGCATCAACACGACCAGCATGGAACAGGTCGCCGCCGCAGCCCCGGTGTCGAAGCGCACCCTGTACGCGCACTTCCCCACCAAGGACGACCTGGTGGTGAGCTACCTGCGGGACCTGGTCGAATCCGGGCGCACCCTGGAAGGGGTGCTCGAGCGCGCAGACCTCCCGCCCGAGGAACGCGTCCTCGCGCTGTTCGAGGCACCCGACGACGTCGACCCGATCCGCGGATGCCCCTTCATCGACGCGGCCGCCGAGTTCCCCGACCCGACCAGCCCGGTCCACGAGTTCGCCGCCGAGCAGAAGCGCCGCTTGCTCACGCACCTGACCGACCTGACGAGCGCGCTGGGGGCCGCGAACCCCCGATCGCTGGCAGAACAACTGGCCGTCCTCGTCGACGGCGCGGCCAGCCGATCGATGGTCCTCAACGACGCGAACTGCGCTCAGCACGCGAAGGCGGCGGCACGGGCGTTGCTCGCCGCGGCAACACCGGATCACCGCGAGCCAGGCTGAATTCCCCGGATTCGTCTGCCCGGACGGGGACGATGAGTTCTCGCCACCGGCGAAGTCGGTACTCAGGACACATCGAGTGCACGTGGAGGACCGAATGACCCAGGACCTCTTCGCCGGGATCGCCGTGACCGACTACGCCGCTGCACTGCCGTGGTACGAGCGGCTCTTCGGCCGCCCGCCGTCGTTCCTGCCGAACGAGGTCGAGGCGGTGTGGGAAGTCGCCGAACATCGCTACGTCTACATCGTCGAGGACCCGGAACGGGCGGGGAACGCGCTGGTCCTGACGTTCGTCGACGACCTCGAGGACCGAGTCGCCGAGGTCGCCCGGCGGGGCGTCGAGCCCGCGAAGCGCGAGACGTACGAAGGCGGCGTGACCAAGGTGGTCTACCGCGACTCGGACGGCAACGAGATCAGCTTCGGCGGCGGCCCGGGCTGAGCGGTTCGCCCGGCTCTGCGATGTCCGTCAGGTCGCGGTTCCCGTCGCCGACTCAGGCAGGGAACGAATTCGCACCTGCTGGAATTCCTCGCCCAAGCGGCACCAGCGGTTGCCCCGACGGGCAGCCACCTCACACCCGCGGCACATCCATCCACATCGGACGACCAGCCGAGCTGCCCAGGCGCGACACGAGCGGCTGGTCATCAGGGCCGGATCGCTCCGGAATCGATCACGAGGTCGCGGATCCGTTCGAGCGCCCCCTGGGTGACCGCCCGGTCCCCCAGCTCCGCGAACCGGACGTCCGGGCAGACCGGCACCCGCTGGCCCAGCTCGGAGCGGATGCGCACCAGCCCGGACTCGCCCAGTTCGGTCGCCGCCCCGCCGACCAGCACCAACGCGGGGTCCACTGCCAGCGACAACGCCACGACCAGGTGCCCCCACGCCGAGACCACCTCGTCCAGCCGGCCGCTCTCGGCCAGCTCCCGCACCGGCTCGGCGGCACCGATCTCGTCGGCCAGGCCGCTCAGGCCGTAGCGCTGCTCCACCGTGGAACCGGAATCCGAATCGCGCAGGGGCAGCAGGCCGATCTCGCCGCTGGCGCCGTGCGCCCCCGGCAACACCCGCCCACCCAGCATGATGCTCGCGCCGATGAACCGTCCTATGTAGAGCAGGACGACGTCGTCAGCGCCTCGCGCCGCACCGTGCACCCGTTCTCCGGTCAGCATCAGATTCACGTCGTTGTCCACCAGCACGCAATCGCCGAACCGGTTCGCGAGGACTTCACCCAGCGGTTCCGGGGCGGTCCAACCGAGGTCGGGCGCGGTGCCGACCACGCCCGTGCGGGGCGTCACGACACCCGGCACCGCGACCGCCACGCCGCATACGTCCGCGGTGTCCAGCCCGTTGATCCGGCACAGCTCGGCCAGCTCCGCGACGAGCCAGTCCAGCTCCATCCGGTCGCCCTGGTAGTCCGCGCGGCGGTGGGTCACGACGGTGCCGGTGAGGTCGGCCAGCGCGAGCTCGGCCCGGCCGCGGGCCAACCGCGCCAGCAGCACCCACCTGCTGCGCGACCGGATCGCGAGCAGCACCGGGCGACGACCGCCGGACGAACCGGCCGCCCCGATCTCCGCCACCACCTCGTCGGCCAGCAGATCGCGCACGAGCCGGGTGATCACGGGTTGGCTGATACCGGTCAGCTCGGCCAGATCGGTTCGCGACATCGGGCGTTCGCGGAGCTGCCGGAGCACTGCCGCGCGACCGTCCCGCCGCCCCCGCGGAGCCTTGCCCCCCTCGCTCCGCCTGTCCGCGGTGGTCGTTCTGGTCACGGATGCCTCGACTTTCTTTCTACCGGAATGAAAGTCTAGGTCACGATCGATCCCGCCACCAGGGCCAGAGCGCAGTCGAGCGGCCCGACCGCCGAAGCCGCCAGGCCGCTCGACGTTCCCGTCAGCCGTCGACCTGCGCGGTCCGCGCGAGCGCCGCACCACCCGACTCGTAGGACAGCAGCACGCGATCAGCGGCACCGATCGGCAGTCGCACGACCGACTCACCAGCGGTGAGCTCGCTGGTCCCGCGGCCGGTCACCTGCTCGCCGTCCCAACCGAACAACCGGACCGAACCGGGCACCTCCGCAGCCAACCGGACCTCGGCGGTCTCCGCGTCGACCCGCTTCACCGAGCGGATCTGCACCGCGTCAGCGGCGAGCCCGCGCCCGCCCGACAGCGGCACCCCGTCTGCGCTGGACTGCAGGATGCTCAGCGGTGAATCCACGCTCTCGGCCGCGAGATCCGGCAGCACCGGCTCCTTCGGCCCGGTGGTTCCCGGGAGCAGGCCCGGCAGCTCGGCCAGGCCCCAGCGGTAGGGGTCACCGCGCACGCCGTTCCAGGTCGACCAACCGACCCGGGTCTGGCTGGTCCTGTCCTGGGTGTCGGAGTCGTAGATCAGCACGTTGAGCCCCATGCGCGCCGGGTCGACCGCGTCCGGCAGCACGTCGAACGGGATCTTCGCCTCGAGCGTGTAGCCGCGGTACGGCTCGGAGACCTTCGACGCGACCTCCATGCCCGGCGCCGTCTCCGCGCCCGGCCCCTGGTGGTTGTCGGCGTCGCGCTCGAAGCACGGCGGGTTGCCCGCCGCCGGGTCGTCGGTGATCGGGAAGATCCCGGTCTTGAACGCGGTCGCCGTGTTCTCCGACGTGCCCTTCGGGTCGATGGTGATCTCCACCGAGTCCGTGCGGCGGTGCCGCTTGCAGTCCTCCGGGGCGAGGACGGTCCCGAGCACGTCGTCGGTCACGTGCACCACCACGTGCAGCGCGTCGTCGGTGAAGTTCACCTTCGCGGTGCCGGAGATGTCGTCCCGCCCGGTCGGCTCGCCCTCCCACAACGAGGAGAGGTCCAGTTCGGGGCCGGTGTACTCGCCTTCTTCCTCGACGCCGTCCACGACCGGGGCCGTCTGCGCCTTCTCCACCACCGCCACCGGCACCAGTTCCAGCGCCGCGGACTCGGTCCCGGTCCCCTTGGACGAGGTGGTCTCGATGCCGACCGGGTAATCACCGTCGTCGGGCGCCCGGTTGGACGTCGGCAGGGTCGGGTCGGTGTTGGTGACCTCGAAGGTCACCGCACCGGTTGCACCGGGTGCGAGATCCGCGTAGGGCTTCTCGGGTGCGTCGGCGCTGAAGCCTGCGGGCAGGTTCAGCCGAACCACACCGCTTTCCGGTGCCGTCCCGCGGTTGACCAGATCCACCCGCACCGGGCGGGTCCTGCCGCTGCCCACCGTGAGCACCGGTTTGATCAGGCTGTCCAGCTGGGGCGCGCCGACCTCGGCGGCCCAGTCGCGGAACTGGCCGACCTGCGGCAGCGGTTCGATCGTGCCCCGCACTTCGGGGACGACCCGCACCACGCGCGAGGAGATGCCACTCGCACCGTCGGCGGTGTCGAGTCGTGCTTCCAGCCGGAACCGCGTGTTCGGCGCGGCATCGGCCGAGGGCGTCACGGTGAACTGCGCGGTCTTGTTCCCGCCCGGGGTGACCGTGCCGAGGTCGCCGGAACCCGCGACCTGCCAACCCGTCGGCGCGGTCAGCTGCACCTTGCTCTGCTGCAGCGCCCGATCTGCCGCCCCCACCTGAACGGACACCTCGAACCCGGCGCCCGGAACGACGTCGAAGCGCTCGGTGTCGATCGCGAGCTCGGTGCCCACCGGCAGACCACCGGAGCCGGGCAGCGCAGCACCGTCCAGCGGCGCGGTAGCCCCGGTCGCGTCCGGGCCGTAGGGGGCTCGGCTGTCGATCTCGGTGAACCAATCGCAGGCGATCTTCGCAGGATCTGCCGGCGCGGGCGGGTTGCTGGCCCAACCCTGCGTCCGGTACTCCCATTCCGCTTCGCGCTCCACGGTCGCCCAGGTCTTGCCGTCGTTGGCCGGGGACGTGCGCCCGGCCCACACGCCGAGGACGCGGTCGGTGGGTTCGGCCGGGCGATAGCCGGCAGCTTCGCAATCCGGACCGGTGTCGGCAGCGCCCTGCCCGCCCGACCGGAACAGCCGTCCGGGGTTCCAGGGTTCGAGGCCTTCCTGCGAGACCTGCTCCGGGAACACCGACGGGTCACCGGCCTTCAGGTAGGCCTCGACGGCGAGCCGGGCCGCCTGCTGGTGGTTGCCGTGGTTGCCGGGCGTCGGCGACGGGTTCATCGTCACGATCACCTTGGGCTTGGTCGCCCGGACGATGCGCACCACCCGCGACAGGGTTTCTTCCCGGTCCCAGACCTGCGCGGTCAGCGGGGCGCTGACCGTGTAGAAGAAGTCGAGCTTGTCCAGGTTGTAGACGTGCTCGACACCGGCCTTGCCGACCGCACGCCGTTCCTCGCCCTCGCGGATCAGCCCCAGCGGCGGGCCTTCTTCCAGTCCGACCGCGTTGCCGCCGCCTTCGCCCCTGGTGGTCGTGATGACGCCGGCCTTGAGGTGGTGCTGTTCGCTCCACTGCCCCAGCGTCGACAGGGTGCTGGCCTCGTCATCGGGGTGGGCCCCGATGAACAGCACGTCGAGCCCGACGGGATCGGGTGGTGGCGGTGCCGCAGCCGCAACCGGACCCACCCCCAGCGAGAACGTCGCGACCGCTGCTGCGATCGCCGTGGACTTCCGCATTCTTCCTCCACAAAAGGGATCCGACGAAAAAGAAGCAAGGCGTCGGAAAATATCTGCGAGAACAGAAACAAAGTTCCCCGAGAACGCCCCGGAACTGCGGTTTTTCGGCACCCGAAGGCCACGTCACCACTTCCTCGCGAACCGGGATCGAGGAATCCTAGGAAGATGAAAACGGGAAAGTCAACGGCTTCTCGAAACGCGGACCGCGAATTCCGCGCCGAACAGGAGAACCCGGCCGGCATTGCAGGTCCACTTAGGACTCGGGGCGCCTCTCGTGGTGCGAGAGGCGCCCCTGGTCGGTCGTCGATCAGTCGGCGATCGCGGCCCGGACCTCTTCGGCTTCGGTCGTGCGGCCGAGCTTCTCCAGGATCTCGCCGAGTTCCAGCGAGACACCGGTGTGGGCCGGGATGCCCAGCGGAAGTCGTTGCAGCGACGCCCGGTAGAGGCCGACCGCCTCGTCGGAGCGACCGGCGCCGTCGAGCACGCGGGCGGCCAGCAGCTCCGACATCGCAGCGGAACCGTCGTCGCCGGACTCGGCGTACGCGTCAGCTGCGGTCAAGGCGTTCGAGACCGCTTCTTCGACGCGCTCCATCGAGGCCAGCGCGTGCGCCTTCGTGTCGATCACGTCGGCGACGAACCAATCCTGCCCCGCATCCCGGCCGATCTCGACAGCGGCGTCGAGATCCGCCAGACCCGACTCGTCACCGAACTTGATCTTGCCCTGGCCCAGCTGGTGCAGCGCCCGGGCCAGCATCTCGGGCTGCTCCTGGCCACGAGCGAGCCGGAGGGCGGATTCGAGGCTCTGCACCGCGTCGGCGTCCTCCACGGACACCAGGAGCTCGCCCAGCGCCAAGTGGGCGCGGAACGCCAGCTCGACCAGCGCTTCGTCACCCGACTCCTCCGCGACGCGCGCCACCTCGGACAGCACGCGGTACGCGGTGCCCAGCTCCTGGGCCCGACGAGCAGCCGCACCGAGCCAGTACCGAGCCTCCAGCGCCGACGCTCCGCCGCCTTCGACACCGGCGAAGCCAGCGGCCGCCGCGTCCAAGGCCTCCATCGCCAGGTCGGGCTCGCCCGCCTGGAGGTGGAACCGGCCCAGCCAGTACCGGTTGGTGTTGAGGTCGCCGGTGTCGCCGAGTTCCGCGTGCCGCACCGCGACCTGCGCGCGGTGCACCGCCTCCTCCGACTGCCCGAGGTCGTCGAGCAGGTGCGCGGCCAGCATCGCCGCGTCGGAAGCACCGGCGCGGTGGCCGATCGCGGTGTGCAGGCCCAGCAGCTCGTCGGCGGCGCGGATCCCGACCTCGAAATCGCCCATGCCGCCCGCCAACCGGGCCCGCACGTCGAGCGCCTTGATCCGCCAGCACCGCTCCGCGTCGGAGACCAGCACGGCGTCCAGGGCTTCCGCGGCGTCTTCCTGGTCGCCCATCCGCAGCATGGTCAGGGCCAGCAGCAAGCGCGTGTTGCCCAGCTGCTCCAGCCCGGCGGATTCGGCGACGCCGACGGCTTCCCGCGCCAGCTCGATCGCGCCGTCCGGCTCGTCACCGGAGCTCGGCAGCGCGGCCAGCGCGGTCAGGACCTTCACCTTGGTGTCCGGATCGAGGTCCCGCTGCAGCGCAGCGCGCAGCTCGTCCTCGTCGCCGGTGTTGAACGGTGCGTACAGCGCCAGGCCGAGTTCCTCCTCGGCGTCGGCCTGCTGGTCCTCGCCCAAGGCGCGCAACGCGTCGATCCGGGCCTCGACAGCCGCCAGCGCGCCGTCCCGGTCCTCCCGGGCCCTGCAGACCGCCAGGACGCTGCTGTGGAACCGGGGCTTCAGCTCGGGCTCCGACGGCTCACCCATCTCGTCGAGCAGCGCCATCGCCGCGTCGTGGTCGTCCTTGACCACGACCGCCAGGTCGAGGTAGTCCGCCGGGGTCGTCGGCGCGGCGGGCTCGGCCAGCTCGGTGGGCACGAACGCCTGGGTCTCGATCGGCAGGTCGTAATGCTCGTCCTCCAGCGCGCGAGCGCGCTCGACCTCGGAGGCGAAGTACCCGTTGCCGTTGCGCGCGTCGAACGCCGCGGCGATCTCCTCCGCGACCCGCCAGGAATCCGCCGCCAGCTCGGCCGCGGTTCGCGGCTCGGGCTCGACACCGAAAATGGCTGCCACGTCGGGCATTTCGCTACCCCGGACCTCAACGTCACCGTGACCGCTGCGGACCACCGCGTCGAGCAGCACACCGTAGGACACCAAAGCGCAGAAGCGCTTGTACACGTCCAGCGGGTCCTTCGGCAGTTCGCCGATGTGCCGTTCCAGCAAGGACAGCCCGCGTTCGGTGTTGCCGGTGACGGCGAGGAAGATCAGGTGGTCGGCCACGATGCCGAACCCGTCGGCGTTCGAGGTCGCCGCGCGGTAGCTGCGGAAGTGGTGCCACTTCGCTTCGTCGGCACGGCCCGCGCGCAGCAGCGGCAACAGCGCTTTGCCCTGGGCGCGTTCCGGTTCCGAGCCGCACCGCACCCGGTTCTCGATGATCTCGTCGAAGAGCTCCAGCGCCTTCGCCTCGTCGCCGGACCGGCGGAAGAAGTCGGCGTCGTCGCTGCGGACGCAGGCCTCGCAGTGGCTGTAGTCGTCGCGCGGCAGATCCTCGCGCGCAGCCCGGAACTCGGCTGCCTCCTCGAAGCGGCCGGCAGCGGTGGCATTGGCGGTCTTCGCCTGCCACACACCGGAAAGCCCGACACCGGCGGCGCGGTAGCGGTGCTCCATGTCGTCGAGGACCTGGTCGACCTGGCTCTGCGGGAAGGCCGGATTCAGCGCGACCGCCTCGGCCATCCACTTGTAGTACCAGAGCAGGTCGAGGTCGTCGATCCGGCTCGGGAACCGCGCCGGATCCGAGTCGTGCTTGCCCAAGCACCAGGAGAACGCGGTGAACATCGTGTCGCTGTCGCCGGTCAGCGCCGCGCTGGAGACCTGGCGCATCCGCGCCCGGTAGAGCAGCTCTTCGGCACCGGCCTCCTGCGCGAGCCGGACGGCGTCGGCGACCATCGCCGATTCCTCCGGCCCGTAGGCCATCATCTCGCTCTCGTCGAGCAGCCGCTCGACCTCGGACGTCCCTTCGGACACCTTCATCCCCCCGTTTTTCCCGAAAACCCGTGGTGCTGCGCGAACGGCCGGTTCAGCCCGCGACGCCGACGCTGAGCTGGATGAGGTCGCTCATCGCGGTGGTCAGCACGGTCCGGTCGGTCTTCGACAGCGGCCGGTGCCCGGCCAGCAGGGCCTGGACGTAGACCAGCCGGACGCTGCGGTCGAAGACGACCTGATCGTCCACGTTGGACAACTGACGGATCATCGTGTTCTGCCAGTTCAAGCACAGCCGCGCGGTGGTGCCGCGGGAGGCGAGCCCGGGCTTGCCCGCGGTGATCGCCTCCACCCCGCCCAGCACGTCCGCCCACACGCCGGGTGCCGAGTCGCGCACCTCGGTGCGCTCGATCCGGCGGATGGCCGCGGCGTCAGCGACGTGGAGAGCGCTCACATCACCGGGCCGGAAGGACCGGACCACCGCTTCGCAGCCGAGCTCGGCGAGCACCGCAGATGCCCGGCGCTCCAGCGCGCTGGTGCTGCTCCGGTCGTCCATCGGCGGCGGGGCGAGCTCGTCCAGGATCGAGCCGACCTGCACCTGCTCCACCGTGACGTCCTCGACCAGCAGCGGCAGGCGCCGCAGCAGGTCCGACTCGTAGGTGTAGCCGCCGTTGATCACCGGGTGCTCGGTCGGGACCACCGCCGCGATCTGCCGGAACTCGTCGACGGTCTCGACGTAGCGGACGTGCCGGGACTGCTCCAAGTAGTCGTGCACGGTCATCCGGCCGACCGAGGTCTCCACGGTCAGCCACGGCAGCACCGCCGCCGCCAGGTCGTCGTCGTGCACGGCCATCGACTTCAGGCCCAGGTCGTGGACGGCGACGAACCGTTCGAACCGGGCCGGCCTGGTGGTGGCCTGCTGCACGATCCAGCGCCGCAGCGCCTTGCCGATCTCCTCCCGGGTGTACTCCAGCGCCTCGTCGGCGACCAGCTGCTCCCGGGACGCCGTCGGGTGCAGGCCCTCGGTGTTGATGACGCAGCGCACGAAGTGGGCCCACTCCGGCAGCAGCTCGGAGAGGTCCTCGCCCAGCAGCATCCGGCCGAGGTAGAGCTCACCGCTGCGCCGCGCACCGGGCGGCGGTGCGTACGGCAGCACGTAGGCGACGCCTTGCGTGCCGGTGGCCGGGACGGACAGCTCGATCGTCTCAAGTGGACGGTGCTGGATCAGCTCTTCGCCGAACTCCTCCAGCGCCGAAGCCGCCGAGCGCTCGTCCGCCGGCCGCTCCTGCGGCAGGAACAGCGCCGGTTCGTTGGCGGTGTCCCAGGCGTCGTCGGTGCGCCGGACCCGCACCTCCACCGGCAGGTAGCGGCCGAACCGTCGGGCCAGCCGCAGCACCTTCTCCGGCGCGAGCAGGGCCGCGTCGTCCGGTCGCGGGGACAGCCGCACCTCGGTGCCGATCGCCAGTCCGGCGGCCTCGTCCTCCGGTAGTTCCCGGATCGAGAAGGTTCCATCGGCCGCGCCGGTCCACTCCACCGGCGGGTGCCCGTGCACCGAGCGGCTGCGGACCACGATCCGGTCGGACACCATGAAGCAGCTCAGCAGACCGATGCCGAACTGGCCCAGGTAGTCCTCGTCGCGGAGGTTCAGCACGTCGTCGCGCTTGGAGCTGCGGCCCACCGTCGCGAGCAGCTCACCGGCTTCGGCCGCGCTCAAACCCTGCCCGGAGTCGCGGAAGACGAACTCCTCCGGTGAATCCGGGATCGTGCCCACCGGGAAGATCTCGATGCTCCCCCGCGCCTGCTGCCCGGAGACCTTCGCGCGAGCGGCGATCGCATCGCGCCCGTTCTGCAGCAACTCGCGCAAGTAGACGTGCGCACCGGAGTAAATGTGCCGGCCCAGCAGATCGACGACTCCACCGAGGTCCACCTGGAACGGGCGCGCATTCGAGCCCTCGGTGTCTTGCATCCAGAATTCCCCTTCCGCACCGCGCACGCTCTTGATCATACGCGGGCACCCCCACCGACCCGACCATCCCCGATGCGCGCAACCAGCGGTATCGGAGTCGAATCGTGCCTGGTAGAACGGTTTTCGCGAGCGCACCACCAACCAACGTAGGTAGCCGTACCCGACATCGACGACGATTCCCCGCAGCGTAACGAGTTCATCACGCGGCACTCGGCAAAAGCGCGGAGGAAAATCACCCGAGCGGAAATGCAGGCGGAATGGGAACTGAATGCACGCAGCGTCCATTCCGCGAACACACTCCGTACACATTGGAGGGTGATGCGCGCGACGATCACGTCCGCGTACATCGAAGGGTCAACACCGGTTCGCCCGGCGGCCATCTGGTGGATCTACCGTGCACCGGCCTCCACCGATTCCGCGCGGTACCTCCGCGCACGGCTCACAAGGGGAAGCATGACAGCGAATTCCGGTTCGACCCCGTCCCGCCGCCAGGTCCTGTTAGCCGGCACGGCAGCACTCGGCGCCGCAGCGCTGACCAGCACCGGTCTCGGCTCCACCGCGAGCGCCCTGCCCGGCGCGGGGCGGGTGATCCGCTCGCCGTTCACGCTGGGCGTGGCGTCCGGTGATCCGCTGCCGACCGGCGTCGTGCTGTGGACCCGGCTGGCCGTGGATCCGCTCGCCGAGGACGGGCTCGGCGGGATGCCCGACCAGATCGTGCCGGTGCAGTGGCAGATCGCCGAGGACGAGGGCTTCCGCAAGGTCGTGGCCGAGGGCACCGCGCAGGCCCGGCCGGAATCCGCGCACTCCGTGCACGTCGAGCCGTCCAACCTCCAGCCGTCCACCGAGTACTACTACCGCTTCCGGGTCGGCAACGAGCTCAGCCCGGTCGGCCGCACCAGGACCGCGCCGCGCTCCGGCGCGCAGCTCGACCGGTTCTCCTTCGCCTTCGCCAGCTGCCAGAACTTCCCGGTCGGCCACTTCAGCGCCTACTCGCACATGGCCCAGGAGGACCTCGACCTGGTGGCCTTCCTCGGCGACTACATCTACGAAGGCGGTGCGGCGGGCACCATCGGCCGCCCGCACGCGCCCGCGCGCGAGACCTTCGACCTCGCCGACTACCGCATCCGGCACGCCCAGTACAAGACCGACCCGGACCTGCAGGCCGCGCACGCCGCGTTCCCGTGGGTCGTGGTCTTCGACGACCACGAGGTGGAGAACAACTGGGCGGGCGACCGGTCCCAGCCCGACAGCGAACCCGACCAGGACCCGGCGGTCTTCCGCAAGCGCCGCACCGACGCGTTCCAGGCCTACTACGAGAACATGCCGCTGCGCGAGACCCAGCACGTCCAGGGCGCGAACATGCGCCTGTACCGGCGGCTCACCTTCGGCGACCTGGTGGACTTCCACCTGCTCGACACCCGCCAGTACCGCGACTTCCAGGACCAGGACAAGCGGCTGGACCCCGAGCGCACCATCCTGGGCGCCGAGCAGCGGGACTGGCTGCTGCGCAACCTCGGCGGCCGGACGGCGCGCTGGAACGTCCTGGCGCAGCAGGTGTTCTTCTCGCAGCGCGACTTCACCTCGGGCGACGACGACTCCTTCAGCGATGACGCCTGGGACAACTACGTCGCCGAGCGCAACCTGGTGCGCGACCGCATGGCGCAGACCTCCAACCCGGTGGTGATCACCGGTGACGTGCACGCCAACTACGTCTGCGACGTCAAGGCCGACTTCGACGACCCCTCCTCGGCGACGGTGGCCACCGAACTGGTCGGCACCTCCATCACCTCCAACGGCAACGGCGTCGAGCAGAACCCCGGCGACGCGGTCCAGCTGCAGGAGAACCCGCACATCAAGTTCATCAACCGGCACCGCGGCTACGTCCGCAACACGATCACGCCCTCGTCGTGGACGGCCGACTACCGGGTCCTCGACTACGTGGAGACGCCCGGCTCGCCCATCCGCGACCGGGCCCGCTTCGTGATCGACGACGGCAAGCCCGGCGCGAACCTCGCCTGACCCCCGGGGTGGCGGTTCGTCCGGAGCCGCCACCCCGCGTCACGCCGAGCCGGCCCGCAGGTCGCCGGGCAGCGGGATGACTTCGCCGGTGCACCGGCCGTCCGGGTGCATCAGCCAGCCGACCCGCTTGCGGGTGCGCAGGATGACCGAGCTGTTCAGGACCTGCCCCGTCGGCATCAGGCGTTCGAGGTGCGCCTGCATGGCCAGCAGGTCCGTCATGTCCGCGGTCCAGGCGTTGATCACGAGGTTCGCCGACCCGGTCACCGACATGCACAACCGCACCCGGGAGTCCTCCCGCAGCCGCGAGATGGTCTCGGCCAGCGCGCTGCTGGGCAGCCGGCACCACCAGATCACCGCCATCGGCCACCTGGTGTGCAGCTGCGCGACCTCGCACCGCATCCGCAGCGTCCGCGAGTGCAGCAGCGCCGCCAACTGGCGGCGGACCGTTGAGGTGGGGCGGCCGACCTTCTCGGCCAGCTCCGCGGCGGTGGCCCGGCCGTCGTGGGCGAGTTCGGCCACCAGCGGCCCGTAGATGTCGGGCCGGAGGTAGATCCGCTCGCTGGGCCGGTCCTGCTCGGTGCGCCCGGTGCGCAGGACCTCCTCGCGCTGCGCCCGGTCCAGGGCGTCCAGCTGCCACTGGCTGCCTTCGATGTGCATCTTGGCGCCGATGTGCGAGTGCAGCGAGGCCACGCCGGGCAGCGCCGGGAGTTCGTCGAGCAGCAGCGCGGACAGCTTCTCGAACGACGCGGCCGACACCGTCACCAGCAGGTCCCGGCCCTGCGCGGCGTACTCGATGTTGTGCACCCGCGGCATCCGCTCCAGCCTGCGCGCCACCGCCTCCACCGAGCCCGGGGCGCAGTTCATCTCGACCAGGGCGACCATGGCCCCGCCCGCGAGCTCGCCGTGCAGGGGGTACGCGGTGATCCAGGCCAGCCCGGCAGCCCGCAGCCGCGCCCAGCGCTGCGCCAGCACCGTCGGCGAGGACCCCAGCGCCGGCGCCAGCGCGGCCCACGGAGCTCGAGGCCGCAGCTGCAGGGCGTGGATGAGCGCCAGATCGTCCTCCGAGAAGTCCTCGTGCACGCTTCTCCCCCGTGCTCGACATCGGGTGAGCGAATCCAGCGGAATCTCCGCCTCCCCGGCTTGCGTGCGCAGACTCTACCCAGCTCAAGGACGAGATGAGGAAGGTGCACGACGTTGGACCTGTTGGACGACGCCCGGTCGCTGCAGCCGGATCTGGTGCGGCTGCGCGAGGACCTGCACCGGGTTCCCGAGGTCGGGCTGCAGCTGCCGCGCACCCAGGAGCGCGTGCTCGAAGAGCTGCGCGGGCTGCCGCTGGAGATCAGCACCGGCAGCAGCACGACGTCGGTGACCGCGGTGCTGCGCGGGACCGGATCGGATGCCGCAGCGAGCGCGCGGCCCACCGTACTGCTGCGCGGGGACATGGACGCGCTGCCGATCGAGGAGCGGTCCGGGGAGGACTTCGCCGCCACCAACGGCGCGATGCACGCCTGCGGGCACGATCTGCACACGGCCGGCCTGGTCGGCGCGGCGCAGCTGCTCAGCGCGCACCGCGACCGGCTGGCCGGCGATGTCGTGTTCATGTTCCAGCCCGGCGAGGAGGGCTACGACGGCGCGCGGGTCATGCTCGACGAGGGCGTTCTCGATGCCTCCGGGCGTCGCCCCGACCACGCCTACGCGCTGCACGTCGTGCCCCACCGGCTCCCCGCTGGACTGGTGTCCGGCCGCGCCGGAGTCACGTTGTTCGCCTCCTACACGTTGGAGGTCGTGGTGCGCGGCACCGGTGGGCACGGCGCGACACCGCACGAGGCCGCGGACCCGGTCGTCGCGGCCGCGGAGATGGTCGGCGCCCTGCAGACCGCGGTGACCCGCTCGTTCAACGCGTCCTCTCCGGTGATCGTCACGGTCGGGATGCTGCGCGCGGGCACCGCCGCCAACATCATCCCGGACACCGCGCGCTTCGAGGCGACCGTCCGCACCGTCGACCCCGATGCCGAACCGCGGCTGCGGGCGGTGTTCACCCGGTGCTTGGAGGGAATCGCGGCGGCGCACGGCGTCCGCGTGGACGTCGACCTGGTCGCGGGCTATCCGGCCACCGTCAACGACGCCGCGGAGGCCGAGTTCGCCGGTGGTGTCGTCCGCGAGCTGTTCGGCGCGGAGCACTACCGCGCCGAGGAGCACCCGACGCAGGGCTCGGAGGACTTCTCCCGGGTGCTGCAGGACGTCCCCGGCGCACTGCTGTTCCTGGGCGCGCACGCCCCGGGAGCGGTCCCCGAAAACGCCGCGGCGAACCACTCGCCGATGGCTCGTTTCGACGGTTCGATGGTCGGCCGGGCGTCCGCGCTCCTGGCCGGTCTCGCAGCGGAAAGGCTGGGCGCATGAGCACGTTCCCGCTCTCGCGGCGCAAGGTCCTGGTCGGACTCGGCCTGGGCAACGCCATCGAGTGGTACGACTGGGGCGTTTACGCGACGTACTCGGTGTTCTTCGCCTCCCAGTTCTTCACCGGTGGCAGTGCGGCGTCGAACCTGCTGAGCACGCTCGCGGTCTTCGCCATCGGCTTCGTGGCGCGGCCGATCGGCGGGATGTTCTTCGGCTGGATGGCCGACCGGGTGGGCCGCAAACCCGTCCTGACGCTGAGCATCGGGATGTCGGCCGGGTCGTGCTTCCTCATCGCGCTGTGCCCGACGGCGCACCAGGTGGGGCTGCTCGCACCGACGCTGCTGGTGCTGGCGCGGCTGGCGCAGGGCCTGGCGCACGGCGGTGAGCTGCCGTCGGTGCAGACCTACCTCGCGGAGGTCGCACCCCCGCAGCGGCGCGGGCTGTGGTCCAGCGTGATCTACGTGTCCGGCGGGATCGGGACGTTGTTCGCGCTGGGGCTCGCCGGCGTGCTCTCCGCGGTGTTGACGCCGGAGCAGATGGGCGAGTTCGGTTGGCGCATCCCGTTCGCGCTCGGCGGTTTCCTCGGGTTGTACGCGCTGGTGCTGCGCCGGAAGTTCACCGAGACCGAGATCTTCACCGCCAACACCCCGAGCGAGGAGCAGGCCGCCCCGAAGCGTTCGACGCTGCAGCAGCTGCGGGCCAACATCAAGCCGATGCTGCAGGTGGTGGGCATCAACCTCGGCGGCACGATCGTCTACTACGTGTGGGCCATCAACGCCCCCACCTTCGCGATCTCCCAGCGCGGCACCGACCCGACGGGCGCGATGCTGGCCGGTGCCGGCGCCACGGCGCTCTACGTCGCGGCGATGCCGTTCTGGGGTTGGCTCTCGGACAAGATCGGGCGCCGCCGGCTGCTGCTGATCGTCTGGCCGGTGTTCCTCGTCCTGTTCTACCCGTTGAACCTGATGATCCAGGGCGAGGTCTGGCAGCTGTTCGTCGCGATGTCCATCGGCGTGGTGCTCAACGGCGTGCTCAACGCGATCGGACCGGCGATCACCGCGGAGCTGTTCCCCACCGGGATCCGGGCGCTCGGCCTGGCCGTGCCCTACGCGCTGACGGTCGGGCTGTTCGGCGGAACCGCGCCGTACATCCAGACCTACCTGTCGGAGCAGGGGTTGTCAGGCCTGTTCAACGCCTACGCGATCTTCCTCGGTGTGCTGACGCTGATCACGTTCTGGCTCCTGCCGGAGACCAAGGGCGCCAAGCTGGCCGGTGACGAACGGCCCACCGCGCAGGTCGCCGAACGATCCTGACCGCCGTCGCGGGGCCACCCCCCCCCCGGCGGGCCGACGGCGTTGTCGATCGTGCACAACTGGTCGTCCGAGCTTCGTCAGCGCCGGACGTGGAGGCCCGGGCCAGCGGTGCACTACCGTTGGACAACTGCTGCCGCGGGATCGGGCGAAGAGGTGACGGCGTTGTCCAGGGCACCAGTCGCATCCGGATCGGACGGGGACGTCCTGGCGCTCGTCTCCGAGACCGCACGGCGGTTGAACGCGCGGCAACCGCGGATCGCCAGGGACATGAGCGACCGGCTCGCCCGCGAGATCGACCGGTTGGACGTCGACCAGCACCTGGTGGAGCTGCTGCACGCCAGCGTGGACGCCAACACCAAGACGATCGTCCACGTCCTGACCAACCACATCCCGATCGACCACCTGCAGCCGACGACCGCAGCCGTCGAGTACGCGCTGCGGCTGGCGCAGCGCGACATCCCGGGCAACTCGCTGGTGCGGGCCTACCACATGGGGCAGGACTACTTCATCCAGCGCGTCTTCGAGGAGGTCCAGGGCCTCGACTGCGCCGCCGAGGTGAAGTTCGAGGTGCTGCGCCACATCTCGCAGGTGGTCTACCAGTACATCGACTGGATCTCGCTCTACGTCATCGACGCGTACTCCGAGGAGCGGGAGCGCTGGAACAACGCCCGCGGCAACGTGCAGTCCTCGCTCGTCCACAAGATCCTCGCGCAGCAGCCGGTCGAAGCGTCGACCTTCGAGGCCGAAACCGGCTACCGGCTGGGCCAGTTCCACCTGGCCGCGGTCGTCTGGAGCACCCGCCCCGAGGAGGGTGCGGGCGACCTCCGCGCGCTGGAGGAGTTCCTGCGCTCGCTCGCGGCGCGGTGGGGCGCGGGCAGCCCGCCGATCATCACCGCGGTGGACCGGAGCACCGCCTGGGGCTGGATCCCGATGGGACGCCGGCAGCGCGCCGTCGACGTGGACGAGGTGCGGCGAGCTGCCGAGGACGAACCCGGCTGCCGGATCGCGTTGGGCTTGCCCGCTTCGGGAACGGCCGGCTTCAAGCGCTCGCACGAACAGGCCCAAGCGGCCAGAGCTGTGGCCCTCGCTTCGGGCGGCCGGACGTCCCCCGCGGTCAGCTTCGGCGACCCGGGGGTGGCGATCGTTTCCCTGCTGGCCAAGGACATCGAGTCCACTCGGCTCTGGGTCTCGGAGGTGCTGGGCCGATTGGCCTGCGACGACGAGAACGCCGCCGTGCTGCGCGAGACGCTGCGCGTGTTCCTGCTCAACGGCGAGAACTACGGCCGGACGGCGGAGGAACTGCTGCTGCACCGCAACACCGTCAAATACCGGCTCGGCAAGGTCTTCGCCGACGGAGCAAGCCCGTCCACCCACGACCGGCTCGACGTGGCCCTCGCCCTGCAGGTCTGCCACTTCCTCGGCCCGCGAGTCCTGCGCCCCACGACCGCCGTCTGACGACCACCCCAACTTCCCGTGCCGCAATTTCCATTGAAATCGCGGGTCCGATTTCAATGGAAATTGCGGCGCGTCGTCAGGTGCGGTGGCCGCCGCGCAGGTACTTCAGGGCGCGGGCCGCGGCGTGCGCACCGCACATCCCGTGCGCTCCGGGACCGGGTGGGGTGGCCGCGGAGCAGATGAAGTGCCCGGGCAATCCGACGTCGTACGGGTTGAACGTCGGGCGGGGGCCGAACACGAGCTGCCGGAAGTCCTTCGCCCCGGTGAGGATGTTGCCGCCCACGTAGTTCGGGTTGTGCTCGGCGAATCCGGTGGTGGTGCGCACCGCGGTGCCGACGATCCGCTCCCGGAACCCGGGGGCGAAGCGCTCGATCTGCGCGATGATCGCTTCGGTCGCGTCGCCGGCGTAGCCGTTCGGCACGTGCGCGTAGGTCCACACCGGGTGCACGTCGCCGACCGAGCGCTGCGGGTCGGCCAGGTACTGCTGCCCGACGAGCGCGAACGGCCGCTCCGGCATCCGGCCCGCGTGGATCTCCCGCTCGGTCGCGGCGATCTCGGCGAACGTGCCGCCGAGGTGGACGGTGCCCGCCCGTCGAGCCGGCTCGGAGGTCCACGGCACCCCGCCTTCGACGGCGAAGTCCACTTTGAACGCACCCGGCCCGTAGCGGAACCGGCGGTAGGCCCGGGCGATCCGGTTCGGCAACCGGTCGCCCAGGATCTCGGCCACCGCGGTCGGGGCGAGGTCGAACATCGTCACGTCGCTGTTCGGCAGGTCGGAACCGGAGCGCACCCGGACCCCGGTTTCGATCTTGCCGCCCAGGTCGAGCAGCAACGCGGCCAGCGCGTCGGTGATCGCCCTGGAACCGCCGGCCGCCACCGCCCAGCCGTGCCGGTGCCCCGCGGTCAGGATGCCCAGCCCGATGCTGGTGCTCAGCGGGCGGTCCAGGGGCTGGAAGGCATGCGCGGCCACTCCGCCGAACAGCGCCTTCGCCTGCTCCCCGCGGAAGATCTCCGTCAGCACCGACGCCGGCAGGAGCGCGGGGATGCCGAAGCGGGCGAGCCGGAGCGGATGGCGCGGAATCCGCAGCAGCGGCCCGAGGATGTCCTCGGACAGCACGTCGTAGTCAGCGGCCGGCCCGGCGAACAGCCTCGACCAGCGGCTGCCGTCCGCACCGAGACCGGCGGCCGTCCTGGCGACGGAGCGGTGCAGCACCCCGGCCGTGCCGTCGTCGAGCGGGTGCACGCAGTCGATCTCGGGAAACCGCCACTCCAGGCCGTACCGGCCCAGGTCGAGGCGTTGCAGGAAGCTCGACCCGACGGCCATCGGATGGGTCGCCGAGCACTGGTCGTGCAGCAGACCCGGGAGGATCGCCTCGGCGGTCCGGGTGCCGCCGCCGATCTCGTCGGCCGCCTCCAGCACGGTGACCTGCACACCCGCCTCGGCGAGGGCGACTGCGGCGGCGAGTCCGTTCGGGCCGCTGCCCACCACGACCGCCGCACTCATGCCGAGCTCCCCATCGCCGGATCCGCTGCACCGCTCTCGCGCACCGACAGTAGTCCGCCCGCGCGCCTCCAGCTGACGTCGCGCGGGATCGGGCCGTTGGGCAGCCACGGCTGCTCGGCGACCGCGTCGGCGACCTTCCAACTGCCGCGTTCGACCACGCCGAGCGCGGCGTCGATCACCTGGTAGCGCTGGATCCCGGAGTGGATGGGCTGGGATTCGACCCACACCACGACCAGCTCCCCCGGCGCGAACCCGACCCGGCTCTGCACCGCGCGGATCAGGCTCTCGTCGTGCAGGTGCCCGTCGCCGAAGTTGAACCCGATCAGCGAGTTGCAGACGAACTCGGCCTCCCGCACGGTCCGCTGGTCGAGGTCGGGCAAGCTGTCCAGCAGCACCGAGAACAACCCGCGCCCCTGGCTGTGCATCGAGCGCCAGGCGATCGTCTGCTGCATCGTGATCTCCGCAGCGGGCGCCGGGTACCCCATGGCCAGCAACTGGTCGAGCTGGTTCGCGGTGGGGCGGTGCGCGATCGAGTTGAGCTTCTCCTCCGCACCGGGCGCGAAGGCCCACAGCGCCGAGGCCCAGTTCCCCGCGTACTGGCGCATCGACGGCAGGAACGACACCAGGTCCGGCCGCAGGTTGCCCAGGACGGGGAAGAGCACCAGCCCGGCGACGATGCCCGCGGTCAACCACGGCGAGGACATGTCACCGAGCCCGTAACCGGTCCCGGCCGGGAAGCCGAGGAACAGGAAGACGGCGGCGTAGGCGAACAGGACGTTCCACTCCAGCGGTACCGCCAGCGGGAACGTCGAGGTGATGAACAGGTGGAACAGCACCATCAGCACCACACCGGCCGAGGTCAGCCAGCGGTTGGTGGACAGCAGCAGCACCAGCGGTGTGGCGATCTCGACCAGCGTGCCGCCCACGTGCGCCATGAAGGTCGCCAACTTCGACGGACGCAGGTCGTGCGGGAAGTTCCGGTAGTGGGCGCGCTTGAGCCACCGCGGCGGCCAGAACGGCGTGTTGCTCACCATCGGCGGAACGACGTTGGTGAAGTGCCGCCCGAACTTCGACACCCCCGCACCGACCCACACGCTCACGATCAGCAGCTTCAACGCGATGATCATGTCGACGAACGGCAGGAACGCGAAGAACACCATCGCGGGCAGGTACTGCTCGCCGCGGGCGGCGATGAACAGCGTCTTGTCCCGCAGTCCGCACAGGACGACCAGCGCGATCGGTGCGATCAGCAGGGCGGGGTTCACCAGCCCCGCAGCGCCGTGGGCAAGCCCGGCGCCTGGGACACCGGGCAGCACGATCGCGACCAGCATCGCGGCCAGGAAACCCAGGTACAGCACGACATCGGCAGCGGTGCGCCGGTCACCGCTGGTGAGCGGCACCCGCTTCCAGGGCCGCAGCCGGATGGTGCCGGGACGGGCCCAGAACAGCACGCCGCCGGTCATCGGCTTGAACTTGCCGGCCAGCGGCCCCCACGAACCCGCCAGTCCCAGCGCTTCCAGGAACATCGTCCACAGCACCAGCTTCTGGTAGACGATCGGCTCGTTCCACCACTCGCCGACCGCCCAGAAGGGCCCGACCCCGGAGGTCCAGGTCGCCAGCGCGGTCCCGATGCCGATGTAGAGCACCAGCAGCTTGACCACGTAGACCACGTGGACCTGCCGCGGGGTGCCGAAGCCGTACTCGACCCAGTGCACGGCCAACGCCTTGATGCGCTCCCGCAGCGGTTCGTCGAGGAACGTCGTGGTGTCCACTGGCGGGAAATCGCCTGTTCTGAAGCCCATTCTCGTCTCCTTCGCTCGGGCAGGGGGTACCGCCGGGCCGGCTGGTGGGTGCCGGTCCGTCGTCTCAGCGGGATGAACTAGCGGGCCCGGAGGGCCTTGCGCAGGGTCGGTTTGTCGATCTTGCCGACCGGGTTCTTCGGCAGTTCGCCGAGCAGGTGGACCTCGACGGGCAGCTTGACCTTGGTCAGCTCGTGCCGGCAGCGTGCGAGCAGGTCGTCGACCGTCACCTCGGCGTCCGGGTACGGCACCACGTAGGCCACCGGGACCTCCCCGTACACCTCGTGCGGGGCGCCGACCACGGCCGCCTCCAGCACCCCGGGGTGGCCGTGCAGAACGGACTCGATCTCCTTCGGGTACAGGTTCTCGCCACCGCGGATGATCATGTCCTTGACCCGGTCGACGAGGGTGAGGTAGCCGTCCTCGTCGATGCGCCCGACGTCGCCGGTGCGCAACCAGCCGTCCACCAGCGTCGCGGCGGTGTCCTCCGGCCGGTCGAGGTAACCGCGCATCACGTTGGCGCCCCGGATGACGACCTCACCAGTCGCACCGGTCGGCAGGAGCTCCCCCTCCGGCGAGATCGTGGCGATGCGCTGACCGGGCAAGGCCGGGCCGACGGTGCCGAGCTTGCGCACGCCGTCGACGGGGTTGCACGCCGATGCGCAGGTGCCTTCGGTCAGCCCGTACCCCTCGACCAGCGGGAATCCGAACCGCGACTCACAGCGTTCGAGCAGTTCCCGCGACACCGGAGCCGCACCGCACACGGCGAACCGGACCGACGAGGTGTCCGCGGAGAGCTCGTCGGGGAGTTCGGCCAGGCGCGCGTAGATCGTCGGCACGGCGGAGAAGTAGGTCGGCCGGTGCTGCTCGACGGCGGCGAGGAAGGACCTCGGTTCGAACCGCTCCAGCACGGTGAGCTGCCCGCCGCGCAGCATCATGGTCAGGAAGCTGACGCAGATCGCGTTGACGTGGAACAGCGGCAGGACCAGCAGGCAGTGGTCGGCGTCGGTTGCTCCGAAGTGCCCGGCCATCGTCGACGCCATCGCATCGAGGTTGGCGTGGTCGAGCATCACCCCCTTGGGGCGGCCGGTGGACCCGCTGGTGTACACCAGCAATGCCAGTTCGTCCGGTCGGACCTCCCGCTGCTGCGGGATTCCCCTTGGTTCGCAACGCATCTCGTCGACGTGGATCACGGGGAGCCCAGCGCTCGGCGCGGCCGGCCCGCTGTTGAGCACGAGACGAGCTCCGGAGTCGCGCAGCTGGTACCCGGCTTCGCCCTCGGTGAAGGACGGGTTGATGGGCGTCGCGGCGGCGCCGAGGCGCCAGGCCGCGAGCAGCCCGATGAGCAGCTCGACCCGGTTCGGCAGCATGACGGCGAGGACGTCGCCCGGGCCGACACCGCGCTCGGCGAGCTCCTCGGCGAACGCCGCGGCCCGCTGCACGACCTCCGCGTAGGTGAGGTCGTTGCGGCCATCCCTCAAGCACGGTCGGTCCATGGCTGATTCGGGCAGATTCCACGGCAGGTATCCGACGCTCACGTGTCACCTCTGAGACGCGAAGACTTCATGTGACGCCGAACACTATGTGCGCCGGTGGCGCATTCCTATATCCAGCATCGACGAACTCCCCGATCCGCCTTGTCGACCGTTCACAACCGCGCCCACCACGACGAGGCCTATTCCCGATCAGTCCACACTGGACTTCGCTGATACCGGCGGCCCGTGCGACGCCGCGAGCAGGAGACCGCCCCGATGCCCGGCCTAAGATCGGCTGGATGCGGATCGACCTAGTCACGATCATCGTGGCCGACTACGACGAAGCCATCGACTTCTTCGTCCACTCCCTGGGCTTCGAACTCGCCGAAGACTCCCCGTCGCTCACCAACGACGGACGCCCGAAGCGCTGGGTCGTGGTCCGCCCACCCGGCGCCGGCACGGGGCTCCTGCTCGCCCGGGCCGACGGCGACCACCAGTCCGCCGCCGTCGGGAACCAGGTCGCCGGCCGGGTGGGCTTCTTCCTGCAGGTCGAGGACTTCGACGAAGCCTTCGCCAGGATGTCGGCGGCCGGCGTCGAGTTCGTCACCGAACCCCGCACCGAGCCCTACGGCCGAGTAGCGGTGTTCCTGGACGTCGCCGGCAACCGCTGGGACCTCCTCGGCCCGCGCTGAGCACCGCCCGTCCGGGCTGCAACCCCCTGCAACCCTTGCCGCGAGAGGCCCCGGAGCGTCTGCTGGAGAGGTCCGCGATGTGACCCCGGTTACACATCGCGGCTACCGGCGGGTAGCGGGGAGGCGGCGTGGCGCAGAGCGGCTCGAACAACGGTCACCACCCCTGGCGACCGGTCACGGCGAGCAGCCGGGACGCGGCGATCGGGGTGATCGTCAACCCCCTCTCGGGTCGGGACATCCGGCGCGTGGTGGCGCAGGCGTCGGTGTTCCCGAACGCCGAGAAGGCCAACATGGTGCTGCGCATGGTCGCCGCCGCCGGCGCGCTGGGGGTCGGCCGGGTGCTGGTCTCCACCGACGATTTCGGGGTGGCGGCGAGCGTGCTGCGAGGTTCCCAGCAGCACTCCGCCCAGACCGACCACTGGCCCGAGCTGACCTTCTGCGAGCTCGACCCCCTGACCGGCACCGCCGAGGACACCAAGCAGCTGGTTCGCCGCATGCGCGCCGACGGTGCCGGGGTGATCGTCGTGCTGGGCGGTGACGGCACGGTCCGGGCCGCCGCGAGCGAGGTGGGTGGCACACCGCTGCTGCCGCTGAGCACCGGGACCAACAACGCCTTCCCCCAGATGTGGGAAGCGACCGTGGCAGGTGTGGCGGCCGCGCTGGTCGCGCGCGGCGACGTCGACGTGCGCAGCGCGACGCAGCAGGCGAAAGTGCTGGAAGTGCAGTGCGGCACGGCCACCGAGCTCGCGCTGGTCGACGTGTGCGTGTCGGCGACCGCGCAGGTGGGTGCGCGGGCGCTGTGGAAGCCCGAGACCTTGCGCGAGCTGTACTGCGCCTTCGCCGAGCCGCACGCGATCGGCCTGTCCAGCATCGCCGGGCAGCTGCTGCCCACGACCCGCGACCAGCCGCACGGGGTGGCCGTGCACTTCGCCACCGGATCCGCACCGCAGTACCGCGTGCTGGCGCCGATCACCCCGGGCAAGCTCACCGCCCTCGACGTCTCCGCCGTGCAGCACCTCCCGCTGGGCGAGCCGGTCGCCAGCCACGTCCCCGCGGGCACGGTCGCCCTCGACGGCGAGCGCGAGTGCGAGTTCGGGCCGGGCGATGAGGTGACCGTGCGGCTGACGAACCGAGGACCGCGCGTGCTCGACGTCCAGGCCGTGCTCGACACGGCTGCGCGGCGCGGCCTGCTCCGCAGCGGCTCCCCCACTGTCCCCGAGGGCGCCACCGGGGTTGATTCGTGGCGCGTTCCACCGAGCGACGGAGGAAGCCACCGATGACCGAGACCGTGTCAGCGAAGCCGGCCGGGGCCCTGGACGAGGCCGGTCTGCTCGCCGCGTACCGCACGATGCGGACCATCCGCGCGTTCGAGGACCGGGTCCACCAGGAGTTCGCCAAGGGCGACATCCCCGGCTTCGTGCACCTCTACGCCGGGGAGGAGGCCTCGGCGACCGGGGTGTGCCAGCACCTGGACGGCCGCGATTCGATCGCCAGCACCCACCGCGGCCACGGGCACTGCATCGCCAAGGGCGTGGACGTCCGCGGGATGATGGCCGAGATCTACGGCCGCAAGACCGGGTCCTGCCAGGGCAAGGGCGGCTCGATGCACATCGCCGACCTCAGCAAGGGCATGCTCGGCGCCAACGGCATCGTCGGCGGCGGCCCGCCGCTGATCTGCGGCACCGCGCTGGCCGCCAAGCAGCAGGGCACCGGCGGCGTCGGGGTGGCGTTCTTCGGCGACGGCGCCAGCAACCAGGGCACCACGCTGGAGGCGCTCAACCTCGCCTCGGTGTGGAACCTGCCGGCGATCTTCGTCGCGGAGAACAACGGCTACGCCGAAGCCACCTCGGCCACCTGGTCGGTCGCGGCGGACAACATCGCCGACCGCGCCGCCGGGTTCGGCATGCCCGGCGTCATCGTCGACGGCTTCGACTTCTTCGCCGTGCACGAGGTCGCCGGTGAGGCCATCGAACGGGCCCGCAACGGCGGCGGACCGACCCTGATCGAGGTCAAGTTCACCCGCTACTACGGGCACTTCGAGGGCGACCAGCAGGCCTACCGGGGCGACGAGGTGGCCCGCGCCCAGGAACAGCAGGACTGCCTCAAGGCCTTCCGCAACCGCGTCACCAGCTCGGGCGCGCTCGCCGGTGAGCAGCTCGACGAGGTCGACCGGGAGGTGGCGCAGCTGATCGAGGAATCCGTCGAAGCGGCGCTGGCGGCTCCGAAGCCCACCCGCGAGGACCTGGAAACCGACGTCTACATCTCCTACTGACACGGGAAGGTTCACATGGCACGCAGCATCAGCTACCGGGAAGCGCTCAACGAAGCACTCGTGCAGGAGATGGAACGCGACAGCAGCGTCGTCGTGCTCGGCGAGGACAACGCCGGCGGCGCCGGTGCACCCGGCGAGCAGGACGCCTGGGGCGGCGTCCTCGGCGTCACCAAGGGGCTCTACGACCGGTTCCCCGGCCGGGTGCTCGACACCCCGATCAGCGAATCGGCGTTCATCGGCGCCGCGATCGGCGCGGCCACCAGCGGTCTGCGGCCGGTCGCGGAGCTGATGTTCATCGACTTCATGGGCGTGTGCTTCGACCAGATCTTCAACCAGGCGGCCAAGTTCCGGTACATGTTCGGCGGCAAGGCGGTCACCCCGGTCGTCATCCGCACCATGTACGGCGCGGGGCTCAACGCCGCGGCGCAGCACTCGCAGGCGCTGTACCCGGTCTTCACCCACATCCCGGGCCTGAAGGTCGTCCTGCCCTCCTCCCCGTACGAGGCGAAAGGCCTGATGACGCAAGCGATCCGGGACGACGACCCGGTCATCTTCTGCGAGCACAAGGCGATGTACGACGTCGTCGGAGACGTTCCCGAGGAGTCCTACGCGATCCCGTTCGGCGAGGCCAACTTCGTCCGCGAGGGCGAGGACGTCACCATCGTGGCCTTCGGGCGGATGGTCCCGATCGCGGCGGAAGCGGCCGACGAACTCGCCAAGTCCGGAGTGGAGTGCGAGGTCGTCGACCCGCGCACCACCAGCCCGCTGGACACCGACAGCATCCTGGAGAGCGTCGAGAACACCGGGCGGCTGGTGGTGGTCGACGAGGCCACCCCGCGCTGCAACCTCGCCACCGACGTCTCCGCCCTGGTGGCGCGGGAGGCCTTCGGCAGCTTGCAGGCACCGATCGAGATGGTCACCGCCCCGCACACGCCGGTGCCCTTCAGCGACGCGCTGGAGTCGATGTACATCCCGGACGCGCAGCAGGTGGTCAACGCGGTCAAGAAAGTCACGAGCTGGGAGCGCTGAGCATGACCGACGAGCGGATCCGCCGGATCAAGATGCCCAAGTGGGGGCTGTCGATGACCACCGGCACGATCACCGACTGGCTGGTCTCCGAAGGTGACGACATCACCGACGGCACCGAGCTGGCCGAGATCGACACCGACAAGATCGCCGGGACGCTGGAGTCCCCGGAGGAGGGAGTGCTGCGCGGGGTCGTCGTCGCGGAGGGCGAATCCGCCCCGGTGGGCGGCACGATCGCGATCGTCGCCCCGGCGGAGGTGCCCGACGCCGAGATCGAAGCGGCGGTCGCCGAGGCCAAGGAGCAGCTGGCCAGCGGCGAGGTCGAGGAGGCCGCGGGGCCCGCGACCGGCGAGGTGGAGGTGGGTGGGCGCACCCTGTCCTACGCCACGCTGGGCGACGGCCCCGAGGTCGTGGTGCTGGTCCACGGTTTCGGCGGCGACAAGAACTCCTGGCTGTTCGTCCAGGAACCGCTGTCCGAGGGCCGCACCGTGCACGCCCTGGACCTGCCGGGGCACGGCAGCTCGACCAAGGACGTCGGCGACGGCAGCCTGGACTCGCTGGCCGACGCGGTGATCGGGTTCCTGGACGCGCTGGACGTCGAACGGGCGCACCTGGTCGGCCACTCGCTGGGCGGTGCGGTCGTGACCGCCGTGGCGGCCCGGACACCGGACCGGGTCCGCTCCCTGACGCTGGTCGCCCCGGCCGGCTACGGCACCGAGGTCAACGCCGACTACCTGCGCGGCTTCGTCGGGGCGAGCACCCGGCGGGAGCTCAAGCCGCACCTGCGCGCCCTGTTCGCCGACGAGTCGCAGGTGACCCGCCAGCTTGTGGACGACCTGCTGAAGTTCAAGCGCATCGACGGCGTCCAGGACTGCCTGCAGGCCCTGCTCGGCTCCATCCTCGACGGGGACAAGCAGGCCATCGACGCGGCATCGCTGCTGGCCGGGGTCACCGTCCCCACCGCGGTGGTGTGGGGCGCGCAGGACCAGGTCATCCCGGTGGCCGACCAGTCCGCGTTCGGCGACCGCGCACAGGTGCGCGTGGTCGCGGGCGCGGGCCACATGGTGCACATGGAGGACCCGGCGGCGACCCGCGAAGCCGTCGAGTCGGTGCTCGGCCTCGAAGGCCTGTTCGGGCTCATCCTTCGGGGCATCCGGTCGACGCGGTGCGCAGCGCTTCTGCCACCATTCGGGGTATGGACGAGGTCGAAGAAGCACGGCTCCCGAAGAGCGCAGCGACCCGGGCCGTGTGCGCGCACATCGGCATCGGCTCCGACGTCCGGGAGGCGAGGGTCGCCCGCGACCGGCTCGACACCGTCCTGGCCTCCTACCGGGTGGCGTTCCTCCGCCAAGAAGCCAGCGGAGCCCCCACCTCGCGCTGAACCTCCCCCGGAAGGTGCCGGCGTTCTCTGCGCTGGGACGGCTGGTGGCCGAGAATTGGCCCGGCCGCACCACTGCGGTTCGCCAGCCACCCGCAGGAGCTGCACATGGGCACATCAGCTCAGATCGGCGTCACCGGGCTCGCGGTCATGGGCCGCAACCTGGCCCGCAACTTCGCGCGCAACGGCTACTCGGTCGCCGTGCACAACCGCACCGCTTCGAAGACCCGGGAGCTGGTCGAGGAGTTCGGGCACGAGGGCGACTTCGTCGCGGCCGAATCGGTCGCCGACTTCGTCGCCGCGCTGGAACGCCCGCGCCGACTGGTGATCATGGTCAAGGCCGGGGATCCCACCGACGCGGTGATCGAGGAGTTCGCGCCGCTGCTCGAGGACGGCGATGTGATCATCGACGGCGGCAACGCGCACTTCGCGGACACCCGGCGCCGCGAGCGCGACCTGCGCGAACGGGGCATCCACTTCGTCGGCACCGGCATCTCCGGCGGCGAGGAGGGCGCGCTGCACGGACCCAGCATCATGCCGGGCGGCTCCGACGAGTCCTACGCCTCGCTGGGCCCGATGCTGGAGAAGATCTCCGCCAAGGCCGCCGACGACGCGCCCTGCGTCACGCACGTGGGCCCGGACGGGTCGGGGCACTTCGTGAAGATGGTGCACAACGGCATCGAGTACGCCGACATGCAGCTCATCGCCGAGGCCTACCAGCTGCTGCGCGACGTCGCCGGGTACTCCCCCGCCCAGATCGCCGAGGTGTTCCGCACCTGGAACACCGGTCGCCTCGAGTCCTACCTGATCGAGATCACCGCCGAGGTGCTGTCGCACGTCGACGCCGCCACCGGCGAACCGTTCGTGGACGTCGTCGCCGACCAGGCCGAGCAGAAGGGCACCGGTCGCTGGACGGTGCAGCTCGCCCTCGAGCTCGGGGTGCCGGTCTCCGGCATCGCCGAAGCGGTGTTCGCCCGTTCCCTGTCGGGCCACACCGCGCTGCGCGAGGCGTCCCGAGGACTCGCCGGTCCGACCGCCCGACCGCTCAGCGGCACCGATGCCGACGCCTTCGCCGACCAGGTGGAGCAGGCGCTGTACGCGTCGAAGATCGTGTCCTACACGCAGGGCTTCCACGAGATCGCCGCAGGCAGCGCCGAGTACGACTGGAACATCGACCTGGGCGCGATCGCGTCCATCTGGCGCGGCGGCTGCATCATCCGTGCGGCGTTCCTGGACCGCATCCGCGCCGCCTACGACGCCCGACCGGACCTGCCGAGCCTGCTGTCCGACGAGACCTTCGCGGCCGAGATCGCCGATGCCCAGCACGACTGGCGCTCGGTCCTGGGCGCAGCGACCAGCCAGGGCGTGCCCACACCGGGATTCGCGGCGGCGTTGTCCTACTACGACTCCCTGCGCGCCACCCGGCTCCCGGCTGCGCTCACCCAGGGCCAGCGCGACTACTTCGGTGCCCACACCTACCGCCGGACCGACCGCGAAGGCTCCTTCCACACCCTCTGGGCCGGAGACCGCTCCGAAGTGCAGGTGTGACGCACCAGTCCACTGCGGACACTGGTCGCGCTGTTGTTCAGCGCGGTCGCCAGCCGGGGTGGCGCGGCGGGACGCGTGGACCGATCGCTGCGCCGGCCACCGACAGCGCGGTGCCGACCACCAGGAGCCAGGGACCGGGCCCCAGGGAGCCCAGGTGGCGGCCGCCGTCGGTCATGATCAGCAGCGTCACCACGTGGTAGAGCAGGCAGAGACCGGCGATGGCGGAGAGCATGATCCGGGTCGGGCCGGTCCGCCCCTCCGACAAGCTCTTCTTCGTGAGGCCGCCGCGGCTCTTGATGCTCTCCCTCGAACGCAAGGTTCCCAGCGACCACAGCGCGGGCGGGATCGCAGCCAGTGCGAGGGCGATGAACACGCCCTGGCCGAGGTAGACCTTGACCCACCGGTCGCTCGCGGTGAGGTCGGTCGCGTTGCGCGCCGCTTCCCGGACGGCCGCGGACACGTCGCCGAAGGCGGCGTCACCGGCCCACTTGAACGCGAACAGGCCCAGCACTGCCAGCAGCACGCCGAGCACGGCCGGGATCGCACCCCAACCCGGCAACGTCAGCGGCGGCTCCTGCTGCGGCGGAGGTGGCTGAACCGGATACGGCGGCTGCCCCTGCTGCGGATATCCCGGCGGCACCGGATATTGCTGCGGCGGGTGCGGTTGTTGGCCCGGCTGCCAGCCGGGTTGCTGCTGCGGATAGCCCGGACCGGGTCCCCCATGAGTCATAGCTGCCAAATCTAGTCCCAGCCACCGCCTTAGCGCGGGTGCGGTGGTCGCGAGTCGCGCACGGCGGTCAAATGCGCGTGCCGAGGTCGGCCAGACCGGCGTGGACGATCTCGGCGAGGCGGCACGCGTAACGGCCGGACGGATCGAGGTCCGGGTCGAAGACCGTGACGTCGGCGCCGCACGCCGATGGGGCGAGGACCCGGAGCAGCTCCACCAGCTCCTCCGGCGCCAGACCACCGGGAGCGGGGCTGTCCACGGCCGGCAGGTGGGTCGGGTCGAGCACGTCCACGTCGATGTGCAGCCAGTAGCCGTCGAGCTCCGCCGACACCACGCCATCGCGGATCCGGGTGGCAGCAGCGGTGATGCCTTCGCCGCGGAGCTCGTCCACCGTCGTCGCGCGCATGTGGGACCGCACCTCGGCGAGGTGTTCGTCGTCCTCGCGGCAGCCGAGGTGGGTGGCGTCCTGCGGCAGGAACAACGGGCCGAGGGAATCGACGTCGGCCACTTCCGGCCAGTGCAGGCCGATCGCGGCGGCCAGGTCCTCCCCGGCGAGGCTGGCGCACTCGGCGCTGTTCCCGGGATGGCGGAAGTCGGTGTGGCCGTCGACGTGCAGCAGGCCGAACCGGCCGAGGCGCTTGAGCCCGAGTCCCACGCCGGTGAGGATGCTGCAATCCCCGCCGATCACCAGCGGGCGGTGCTCACCGCTGATGACC
This sequence comes from Saccharopolyspora oryzae, assembly GCF_027853915.1. Classification (GTDB taxonomy): domain Bacteria; phylum Actinomycetota; class Actinomycetes; order Mycobacteriales; family Pseudonocardiaceae; genus Saccharopolyspora; species Saccharopolyspora oryzae. The sequence goes on along the minus strand of NZ_JAQGLA010000017.1, from coordinate 62,194 downwards.
TCGCAGATCCGGTCCGCGAGGCGGCGCGAATGCTCGATGATGGCGTCCTGGTTGCGCAGCCGCCCGGGTTCCGCGTCGTCGCGGTAGCGCCGCGGCAGCACCACGCCGTCATCGATCGCCCCTTCGTCGATGAACCGGGTGAACAGGCCCGCCTCGCGGAGTGCTTCCGGAGCTTTCGCGGCACCCGGCGTCGCACCGGGTTCCGGCGGTCTGAGGCCCAGGTTCGACGGAGCTGACAGCAGCGCGATCACGCAGCCGATCATCCCACTCCCCGGCGCGAGGAGCTCGTGGACGACGACTTCCCGAAGCGCCGGAAATGACGTTGCGGGACGCAGTGCGACCGTGCCATGTTGGCCCGGTCGAACGGAGCGGCAGCGGGAGGGCGACTTGGCGTTCGTGGTCTACGGCACGGCTCTGACCTGTGCTTCTACATCAGGCGCGGACCGCGTTCTGACCTGACCCCGCGGGGCGTGCTGGGCCGACCGCACGGCGGTCGGCGAGTTCCGCGCGTCCGCAGCTGACGTCGAAGCACCTGTCCTGGTCCGCACGACGCGACCGCGTCACCGCTTCGACGGAGTTCCCATGTCGTCTTCTTCCCCGCGCACTCCCGAACCACGGGCCGGACTGCGGGAATGGCTGGGCCTGGCCGTGCTGGGCCTGCCCACCCTGCTCGTCGCCCTGGACATGAGCGTGCTGTACCTGGCTCTCCCGCACCTGGCCGCGGATCTGGGCGCCAGCAGTGCGGAACTGCTGTGGGTCACCGACATCTACAGCTTCGCGATCGCCGGATTCCTGCTCACCACAGGCGCGCTGGGCGACCGGATCGGCCACCGCAGGCTGCTCCTGATCGGTGCCACCGGATTCGGCTTCGTGTCCGTGCTGGCAGCGTTCGCGACGCACCCGGCGATGCTCATCGCCGCCCGAGCGCTCCTCGGCGCTGTCGCCGCAACCCTGATGCCGAGCACGCTGGCGCTGATCAGCACGATGTTCCGCGATCCCCGTCAACGCACGATCGCCATCGCCGGGTGGTCGAGCACCTTCATGGCCGGCGTCGCAATCGGACCGGTCATCGGCGGTGCTCTGCTGGAGTTCTTCTGGTGGGGCTCGGTGTTCCTACTGGCAGCGCCGGTTATGGTGCTGCTGCTTGTGCTAGGCCCGATTCTGCTGCCCGAGCAGCGCCCCGCCGCGGCCGGTCGCCTGGACCTGATCAGCGTCGGCCTGTCACTGGCAACCGCCCTTCCGCCCGCGTACGCGCTCAAGGAGCTGACCAGGGACGGCAGTGCCACGACGGCGGTACTGGCCGTGCTGATCGGGTTGATCGCCGGAGCGCTTTTCGCGCGGCGCCAGCGGAAGTCGGCGGACCCGCTGTTCGACGTGCGGTTGTTCGCCGACCGCTCCTTCAGCACCGCGCTGATCGTCCTGCTCATCGGATCGGCGACGACGAGCGGGATCGCCATGTTCGCCGCCCAGTACCTGCAACTCGCCGTCGGACTACCGCCGCTGCGAGCCGCAACGTGGCTGCTGCCTTCCACCGCAGCACTGATCGCGAGCGCCATGCTGGCACCCGTGGCAGCACGCCTGGTCAGGCCCGGCTACGTCATCGGCGCCGGATTGCTGCTCTCCAGCGCCGGATTCGCGATCCTGGTGCAGGTCGGCAGCCCCACCGCGCTCGTCGCGCTGGTGGCGGGACTGGCCATCGCCCACTTCGGCAGCGGACCCGCCGACGTGCTCGGCACCGACCTGGCGATGGGCGCCGCCCCACCCGGCAAGGCCGGCTCGGCGGCCTCGATGTCGGAAACCACGACCGAACTCGGAGTAGCCGTCGGAACAGCCGTTTTCGGCACCCTCGGCACCCTCGCCTACCGCAACGGGATGTCCGCGGCAGTTCCCGCGGGAATTCCACCTGACATGGCCGAACGCGCCGAGGACACGATGGCAGGCGCAACCACCGCAGCAGCACAACTTCCCAGCACTCCCGGCGCTGACCTGCTGGAACTCTCCCGCGAGGCCTACACCGGCGGTCTGAACGCGATCTCCACCGCCGCCGCGATCATCACAGCAGTCGCGGCCCTGGCCGCCATCGCGTTGTTGCGGAACCGGCCCGATTAGCGGCGCTGTCGCTGCAGATCATGGCGGTGTGGCCGGAATTCCACCGCACCACGCGAGAACGAAGACTTCTTCACATTTGTTGTTGAGCAAGACATCATGTGGAAGACGTGCTTACCAGTACGCGCTGCACACGAGGGAGCTGTCGCCATCATGACTTTCTCCTCACTCAACGCCGAACCAGGCATTTCCTCGGAGCTCGTCGACCTCGGTGCGATTTCGCTGCCGGAGTTGCGCACCCTCAAGGATTCGACGCTGCACCGCTCGTTGCGGCACGTGGTGCAGCAAACCGCGGACATCGGGGTCATCCCGTCACCTCCCGGCGAAGGCGGCGAACGGGTCGATTGACGCCGCGGTTCCCGCCGTGCTCGCGCAATTCGGTTCCGACCGCGATCCGCCGAAGGAGGGAGCCGTGCCCGTCGGCAGCGAGAACGCCCCGGAGGACTTCGCACTCCACCGCCTGTCGTGGCCGGACTTCGACGAACTCGCCCGCGCTGCCGGCGGGGCCCGCACGGTGCGCCAGTTCCGCCGCGCCGAACGCAGTCGGCGGCTGCTCCTGCTCCGCGGGTTGGTGGACGTGGTCGCCAAGGTTCCGGACCAGTGCGAACCGCTCCCCTCCCCGGAAGACGCCTGGGAGATCCTGGCCCGCGTCCAAGCACGAGCACCCCGGGTGCTCGACCGGATCCTCGCGCACCCCTACACCGGGAGCTGGGTCGGCTACACCACGCGCCTGTTCCACCACCAGACCACCGGCGTCTGCCCGCTGTGGGTGCACGTCGGACACGTGCACGCACTCGCCGCGGCAGCGGCGATCCACGCCGGGCTCCCGTTCCGGACCTCGGTCCCGGTCTGGGACGGCGGCGCCATCCTCCCGACCATCGGCATGGCCCGCCTCCCCGCGGACGAGCCGTTCTCGGTGGCCGACGTGCACAGCGACGGCGAGCGCGTCCAGGTCCGCAGCGGATCCACCTGCGTGCGCCTGCCGAACGACCGCTCTGCGGAAGCCCCTGGGTGGTGGCCCCTGCGGCACGTGTCGGTCCGCACCCGCGGCCAGTCGTTCTCAGTCCACTTGGACGACATCGATCCCTATCGCGGCCTGCACGAACCAGTCCTGCCACAGCGGCTCAGCACCGACGAGGTCGACACCTGGCGGGCCCTGATCACCGATGCCTGGCGCCTGATCACCGAGCACCTCCCCGAGATGGCCCCGGCGTTGCGCGCCGGACTGGAGTCGCTGGTGCCGCGCCCCGCGGTGCCGTTCCGCATGCCGAGCGCATCCACCGGCGAAGCCTTCGGCAGCGCGATCGTCAGCCGTCCCGTCGACGGGTTCGAGCTCGCGGCCATGCTCGTCCACGAGTTCCAGCACATCCGGTTGGGCGGGCTGCTCCACTTCATCCGGTTGCGCGAGAAGGATCCGCGATTGCGCTTCCACACGCCGTGGCGGGACGATCCGCGCCCGCTCGCCGGCGTCCTGCAAGGCGTCTACGCGTTCTTCGGCGTGACGATGTTCTGGCGAGCACTGGCGCAGCGCGGCTCCGACCGGCGAGCCGCATTCGAGTTCGCGTACTGGCGCGCCGGGACCTGGGACACCCTCCAGGCACTGCGGGACGATCCGGCCCTGACCACCGCGGGACACCGGTTCGTCGAGGGCATCGCCGCCGAACTCGGCCCCTGGCAGGACGAACCGGTGCCCGCCGACCTGGCGGAGCAGGCCGTCGCGCTCATCGCGGATCACCGCGCGGGCTGGCGGATCCGGCACGTCCGCCCCGATCCGGACACCGTCCGAGCGGTGTCGGAAGCCTGGCTGGCCGGTCGCCAGCGGCTGGCCGGAGTCCGCGTGGCCGACGGCCGAACACCCACTCCCGTCTCGGACGGTTCCTGGTCCCAGGCGCGGCTCGACCTGGTCCGGCTCAGCTTCGTCGAATCAGCCGATTCCGCATCGTGGTCGGCAGTCCCCGATGCCACGCCGGCGGATCTGGCTTACGCGCGCGGTCAGCTCACCGAAGCCGCGCGCGGCTACCGGACGGAGCTGGACGCGGACCCCGGCCGCCCTGCCTCCTGGACCGGGCTGGGACTCGCGCTGTCCGGACTCGGCGCGCAAGCGCCCGCTCGAGCGCTGCTGACCTGCCCCGAGTTGGTTCGAGCGGTGCACCGACGGATTCGAACCAGCGCGGCGAACGCTGTCGCGCCGGACGAACTCGCCGATTGGATCGGGCGTTTCCTGCCCTGACCCGGCCTCCTCACAGCGGCATCGGGTCGATGTCGCAGTTGGCCCGGACGTTCTGCGCAGCAGCCACCACCGTCGGGTGCGCCTCCCCCAGCGCCCGTCGGTAGCGGGTCAGGACCTCGACGTGCTTGGCCTCCGCGATCTCGTTCTCACCCGCACTGCGCAGGTCCAGGGCGAGGTTGTGGTTCGCCGCGATGGTCGTGGGGTGTTCCGCGCCGAACACGCCCTCCATGCGTTGCGCCGCCTCGGTGCCCAGTTCCAGGGCGGTCTCGAAATCTCCCAGCGCTGCCACATCGCTGGCCAGGTTGATCATCGCGATCAGCCCGTGCGGCTGGTCCGGGCCGAACTTCGCGCGGAACTGCTCGAAGGAGCGTTCGTCGAGCTGCCGGGCGCTGCTGACATCGCCGAGCAGCCGCAGCGTCACCGCCAGGTCGATGGCGGCGGACAAGGTGTGCGGGTGGTTCTCCCCCAGGCTGCGGCGGTACCGGTCGAAGGTGTCTTCGCCGAGCGCGCGCGCTGCCCGCAGCTCGCTGGCCTGCCGCAGGTCGATGGAGTGCGAGATCGCGCAGCCCAGGGTGCTCGGGTGATCGGCCCCGTAGCGGAACCGGTAGAACTCCAGCGCCTGCCCGGACAGCTCGAAAGCCGTCTGGTGGTCACCGTTCTTCCTGGCCGCGATCGCCAACCGGTGCTGGCGGTACAGGGTGATCGCCTTGTCCTCGCCGAAGAGCTTCCGGCAGCGCTCGAACAGCCGCTCCAGCTCGCCGTGCGCCCACGCGTAGTCACCCAGCTCCAGCCGGTCCAGGATGAGACCGCCCAGCGCGTTCAGCGCTTGCGGGCTGTCGACTCCCCGGACCTCGCCCTGCCGGCGGGCGGTTTCCTCGCCCAGATCCCGCGCCCGCTTGTAGTCCCCGAGCAGTCGAAGCGTGACCGCGAGGTCGTGCGCGGCGCCCAGCGTGACCGGGTCGTCCTGGCCGTACAGCGCCTTCGCCTTGCGGTAGACCTCTTCGTTCAGCTCGCGGGCCTGCAGGTACTCGCCCTTGGCCTTCAGGTCGAACGCGACGCTGAGCTCCGCGCCGAGCGTGTCCTCGCTGTTCTCGCCGGAGATCTGCCGGCGCAGTGCCAGCGTTCGCGCGTTGAGCTCGGCGGCTTCCTGGTAGCGGCCGAGGACGCACAGGTACGGCCCCAGCTTCCCGGCCACCTGGAGCAGTTGGGGGTCGGTTTCCTCCCACTTCTCCGACCACACTTCGAGCACCTGCTTGCCCAGTGCGGCAGCTTCGTTGTGGTCGCCCCAGGAGAACAGGTACTCCATGAGGTCGATGACCAGCTGGCGGACCCAGGGGTCGTCGCAGTTCAGCGCGTTCGACGCGGTCGCGTGCGGCAGGATCGCCTGGAACCGGGGCCACTGCACGGCGTCCGCCGGGTCGCCCGGGTCCATGTTCGCCAGCAGCAGGTGCGCGCCGTGGCGCATGTCCGCTCGGCGCTGCGGGGACATGCGGTCGCGCACGACCAGTTGGACCAGGCGGTGCAGCTGCAGGGTGTCGTTGCGGTGGTCGATCTTGGCCAGGCCGAACCGGTTGATGTCGCGGATGGCCCGGCCGAGCCGGAGCGGGTCGCGCAGCGCGGCGTCGAGCTCCGGCGCGATCGACGTGCCCCGCAGACCCGTGAACAGGCTGCGGGAGATCGGCTCCGGCGCGAAGAACGCGCACACCTGCAGCAGCTGGTGGGCTGCGGGGTTGCGCTCCTCCAGCTCTTCCAGCGAGACGTTCCACGCCGCTGCCAGCGACACCTCGTAGTCGTTGGGCGCCGACACGTCGAGGATCTCGGCCACCTTCTCGTCGAACACGCGGAGGTACTCGCTGACCGGCATCCCGGTCTCCGCCCGCCAGGCGGCTGCTTGCGCGATCGCCAGCGGCAGGTCACCGAGCTTCTCAGCGAGGGCGTCGGATTCCTCCTCGGTGATCTCGGGGCCGCGGCTGCGCAGCAACGCCTTGCTCTCGGACCTCTCGAACAGCGTGACCTCCAGGGGACGGGCCACTTCGGCCCAATCGGGGTTGCGCGAGGTGATGATGATGTCGCCCGGCCCGTTGGCGGGGAAGAACGGGCGCACGTCCTCCGGGCTCTCCGCCGCGTCGAACACCAGCAGCCAGCGGCGGATCGGATAGCCCCGGCGCAGCGCTTCGCGCACGGCGGGCACCGCGGTGTGCGCTTCCGAACTGCCCGGCAGCTGCAGCGCCTGGGCCAGTTCGGTCAGCCCGGCGCGGATCTGCGCAGGCTGCCCGGCCTGCACCCACCACACCAGGTCGTAGTCCGCGAGGTGACGGTAGATGTGCTCGACGGCGATCTGGGTCTTGCCGATCCCGCTCATGCCGTGCAGCGTCGAGGGCAGGATGGCGGTGGTGCCGCCGTCCTTGAGCCGGCCTTCCAGCTGCGCGAGGGGTTCCTCGCGGCCGGTGAAGATCGGGTTCCGCGGCGGCACGTCGCCCCAGATCGGCGGGACGTCGTCCGCGCGCCGCTCGCGGAGGATGCGAGCCACCACAGTGGACGGTGGGCTGGACGGGTCCTCCTCGGCGCCGACCGCGTCCGCACGGGGCTCGAACGGAACCACCCGCAACGTTTCCGGCGAGTCGGTCGACTGCTGCGGGGGATTCGCTGAACCAGTGCTCTGACCAGACATGTTTCCACTCGCCGTCGTTTCTGCGGGACTCACGGTTTCATCGGTCTCCGAGGTCGTGGAACTGAAGCGATCTTCCTCCGAAAGTGTGACTTGTCGAGCGGCGTCCTCCGGCTCGAGCAGTCGATCCATCTTCTTCGCGCGCGCGAGGTAAGGCCCGGACAGGGCGCGCATCACGGAGCGCTCGATCTCGAGACCTCCCTCCGGCGACGGCGGGAGATCCGGATCGGCGAGCGCATCGCGAACACGTCCGACACCGGCCACGCGGTCGCCGAACCCGGCGGCGACCAGGCGCAGCACGTGCGCGGTCTCCGAACGTCGCGCACCGCTGAGCAGGACTTCGCGGACCGGCTGGTCGAAGGCGAAGGTGGTGTTGTCCCAGCCTCCCGCAGCGGCTTCGTCGACGGGCCGCAGCAGGTCGCTGGTGAGCACCTCGGCCAGGTCGTCCGGTCCGGATCCGGGCACCAGCTCGGTCTGGATCGCCCGCGCGACCGGCACGCTCACCGGGACCGCGGCCAGCAACGTCGCGAGCCGGAAGGCCGGCGGCGAGGCCGTGCTCAGGAAGTTCATGACCCGCTGCCGAGGCGACCGGCCACGACCGCTGCCCGGAGCGGGCACCTCGTCCTCCCGGGGCTGCGGCTGGCGGTCACCGGCGAGCAGCACCACCGCGTCCGCGGACCGCCCGCGCTGCCCCGCGACCAGCTGCGCCCACCGGGAGAGCCACCGCGTTTCCAGCTCCAGCACCGGCACCGCGACCGCACCGGCCGGCGGACTCGGGTCGGGGTCCAGCCAGGCGTCGGGCAGCTCCACCTGCCACTGCCGGTTCGGCGCCACCGCGCGGGGCGTCGTCAGCTTCGCGCGCTGCGCGTGCAATCCACCGCGTCGCCAGAGCCGCTGCGGCAGCAGGTGGGCGACCGCGACCGACATCGAATCGCCCCACTGCGCGAGCAACGGCGTGATGGAACCCCGCCGCCAACCGGCGCCGACGCCGTCGGTCAGGACCAGGACGACCCGCCGTCCGGACGGGTCGTTCAGCTCCGCCGGGCTGCGGACCGGGGCATCAGCCGTTCCCCCGCGCAACTGCGGTGCTTCGGAGGTGTCGAGCATCCGGCGCTGGATCGACCGGAAGGCGCCGAGCCGCTCCAGGGACTTGGTGAACGCGTCGATCTTCGCCCGCCACAGCGCCATCGACGGATTGGTGTCCACGACCAGCGTCAGGTCGAGCCAGCGCGTCGTGCCCGGTCGGGTCATCGGCAACCACAGCCCGTCCTCGACCGCGCGTTCCGCGGTCGCGTCCTCGTCGAGGAGTGCGTCCTCGTCGTGCGGCGACGACATCCTGCGCTTGAACGGCCGGAGCGCCCGGAAGACGTTCGGACCGGCAGCCGCGCGGCGCACCACCGGCGGCGACGAATCCCCCACGATCCCAACGGGTTCCGCCGATTCCGACGCCTGGACCGACGTGCCGATCGCGGGGACTGCGTCCTCCGGCTCCGGACCGGCGTCCTGCTCAGGATCCCGGGCATCGTTCGACGGGAGTTCGGATGGTTCCCGGTCGTCCTCGCCCGGCCGGTCGGATTCCTCGATGTCCTGCGGGGAATCCGCTCCACCTTCCTCGTCGGGTTCCCGCGGCGCGCCGTTACTCCGGTGCCGTCCCCACGCCGACTGGGTGGCGGCGGTCAGCCAGAGCGCGTCGGCGACTTCGGCCCACCCCAGGTCGCCCGTCCCGAGCGGAGACGCGGAGTCGTCCCGCCCCGCCGACCGGACCGGGCGGGCCTCCGCACTGCCATCCCCGCCGCGCACGTCACGTTACCGAGGTGAGTTGTCGCCACAGCGCGTCCCGCAACCGCGACCACGACTCGTCGTCGTCGCGGTAGGTTCCCGAAGTCACCAGGTACAGCGCGTCCAGCAGCTTGTCGGCGGGCAGTCCGCCACCATCGGCCCCGCGGTCGAGGAACTCCTGGATCATCCGCTGCCGCTGCTCGTCCCCGGTCCCGGTCAGGTGCGCGGCCACCATCGCGGCGAGCTGCTCCGCGTCCGGTTCCCGGATCGTCAACCGCAGGCAGCGGCGCAGGAATGCTTCCGGGAACTCCCGCTCGCCGTTGCTGGTGATCACCACGACCGGGAACGCGCGGCACCTCACCCGACCGTCTGCCACGGTGGCCGCGGTGCCGGGATCGTCGGCCAGCACGGTCACCTCCGGCGAGCGGTCCCGCATCCGCTCCAGCTCCGGGATGGTGAACTCGCCGTCCTCGAAGATGCTCAGCAGGTCGTTGGGGAGGTCCACCTCGCTCTTGTCGAGCTCGTCGATCAGCAGCACCCGGGGCAGCTCCGCAGGCAGGAACGCCGTGCCCAACGGGCCCAACCGCACGAACTCGCCCACCGGCGGTTCCGCGGTCGGCGGCTCGGCGTCGGCACCCCAGCGGACCATCGCCTGCCGCGTCGCGGCCGCTTGCGCCCGACCTATCGCGTCGTAGGCGTACAGACCGGATTTCAGCGTGGTGCGACTGGTGATCGGCCACCTGAGCACCCGCCCCAAGCCCAGTTCCCGCGCGATCCTGAAGGCCAGGCTGGACTTCCCGGTGCCGGGGCGACCGGTGACCAGCAGCGGGCGGCGCAAGTACAGCGCCGAGTTGACCATGTCGACCTCGTGCGGATCGACGTCCCGTTCGGACAGGTGCGATTCCGCGCCCAACCGGCGTTGGGCCTCGCCGTCGTCCGGCGGCGGCACGTACCGCTCGGGCACCGGGCCACCGCGGAAGTTCCGCCAGGGCGGCGGATCCGGGAGGAGATCGGTCAACCGGACGTCGCGCAGCGGCCGACCGGTGCCCCGGTAGATCCACCAGTCGGGCGTTCCGAATCCCGCCAACCGCTCTCGCGACGCGTCGCCGTTCGAACGCTCGTCGATGCTCATCCGCGGTGTCCCTCCCGGCCTAGCCCGCGAGCTCTTCGGGATTCACCAATCGAGCTGGATCATCCCACATGACCACCAGTTCTTGCACTACCTTGACGTCGAATCGCGCCGGTGAATCGAGGTGCGCGTCCCGCCGGACGGCCTGCGTCCGGGTCGGCAGCTCGCCCAAACCGCCTTCCTCCACCAGCCTTTCCACGATCTCCCGCACCCGTTCGGGCTCCGCATCGGTGCGATGCCAGAACACCGCGGGCAATCCCGCCCGCAGCGCGGACATCAACTGATCACCCCGGCTGGGTTCGCGCGACGGCGCAGCGGCGAGCACGATCGCCGCGCATTGCGGTTGCTGCCCCAGCGCGGCCTCGATGGCGTGCGGGCTGTCCGGATTCGCAGTGCTGGCGTAGTGCACCTCCGCGCTCCGCGGATCTTCGCGCATCATCTGCCACCGCAGGTTCCACACCCGGTGCCAGTGGTCGGACATCATCCGCTCCAAAGAGCGCACCACGATCGGATAATCCATGCACAGCGGGCGCGGGATACCGGAGTCGTGCTCCTTGTGCCACTGGTGGACCGGCAGGTTCAGCAGCGCCCGCGGCAGCACGACCTCCAGCGCCACCGCGCCGGAATGCCCGCGCCACGCCCGCTCCGCCTCGACGACCAGTTCGTCGACGTGCCGCTCGATCTCGTGCACCCGGACCGTCCGGCTGCGCCCCCGCGCGGGTGGCCACTCCTCCGGATCGTCCTGCCGCCAGTGGGAGAGCACGAACAACTCGGGATCGATCCCGTCGTGCTGGATCACGATCATCAGGTGCAACCGCGTGTCGGCGACTACCGGATCCGCGTGCGCCGCGCGGAATTCCGCGAGTTCGGCGTCGAGCTGGAGGCGCCGGGCCTGCGCGCTGCTCCAACCCTCCAGCTTGGCGCGCACCGCGCGGTCTCCGACCTGGCGCGCCAGGAGCTCGACGAACGCCAGCGCCGGCGGGAACCCGTCCGGGCCCGCGTTGACATCGGCCAAGTGCTCGAGGACGCCCCAGGGCGTCGAACCAGGCGGCGGCGGTGGAACACCCGGCCCCGCAGCTCGGTGCAGCAGCGTCGGCAGTTGCGAGACGACGAGCTCGTCGAGCGGATCGCGGAGTTCTTCCAGCACACCGGGCGGAAGCAGCTCGAGCACCTCTTCCGGTTCCGGTTCGGACACCCTGATCGCCGCCCCGAGCAGCCGCAACCACGCGACGGCGCTGGTTTCCTTCACCACCACCGAGATCTGCTGGAACGACTCGGGTTCGGCGGCCTCGTGCTGGATCACGTCCCGGAAGAACTCCTCCGAGGCGATCAGGGCCAGCGCGCTCCGCGTCTGCGCCAACCAAGCCTTCGCGTCAGGTGCGTCCAGGATGCGGGCCGCGAAGTTGATCGCCGGGCTGACCTTGCCGTTGGAGCTCAGCCGCACGTGCCCGGCGTGCAGCGCGACCCGCAGCTGCATGGCCGCCGCGTCGGAGTGCACCGCGTTGTGCCTGCGCAGGCCCGCGAGCAACCGGTGGCCCAGGTGGTCGGCCAACCGGACCTGGGGAACGTCGGGCGGTACCAGGATGATCTTCCCGTCACCGCGGTCCTCCACGTCGCAGGAACCCCACTCGATGCCGGACTCGTCGAACGCCTGCTCCAGCAACTGGGTGAGGCTGCGGTGCACCGCGACCTGGTCGTGGAACGTCCGGCGGGCATCGGTGAAGCGCGCGACGTCCACCAGCACGACGCTCCGGTAAAGCGCCTCAGAGTAAAGCGGCATGAGACCCCCTCCCAGCACCGCGATACCCGCACGCCGCCCCGCCGCGGCCCGCCGTCGTCATCGGCGGGCTGACCCGGGACATCGCACCGCTGTCACCCGGCATCCCGGAGGTACTGTACGCGACACGCACCTCCCGAGTGACCCGTTCGATCTTCGTCCTGATGACGGCTCCGAGCGCGGCCGTCCGCGCGAACGTGGGCGGGAGCAGCGCGGACGCACCCGCTGCTTCCCGCCCACCGGGCGCTGTTCCCGCTGAACACCCCTCGGATCCAGCGGCTAAGTACGCGCCCGCCCCCAGGCCGACACGACCGCCATGACGGCGGCCGCCATCACGCTGGCTAGAGCCACCCGGACCACGCCTTCCGGCTGGACCGAGATCAGCACGACGATCAGGGCCCACACCTGGATGACGGTGAACAGGGCGCTGCACAGCAGCATCGGCCGGTCCCACCACCGAACGGGGCGTTCCGGCGACACCGCGGTCCGCATGGGCATCGTCCCGGGAGCGCCTGCGCGAACTCGCTGCGGCGAACTGGTTTTCGTCATGTTCGTCAACCTCCTCCGAAAACGGGCGATGAATGACATGTACGGCACTCCGGCGCCGCGCAGTGCGTCACGTGACTCATTCGGCCCGATCAGGAGGCCAGCTCTTCGAGGGCGTCCAGCCGCAGGATCGTCACCCGGCGGCGGGCCGTCGCGATCAGGCGCTGGCGCCGCAGTTCGGCCAGTGCGCGCACGACCGACTCCCGGGACGCCGAGATCAGGCCGGCCATGCTCTTCTGCGTGATGGGGATGGCGATCATGACGGTCTCCCCCACCGCCACCCCGTAGCGCCCGGCGAGCTCGATGAGCAGGACGGCGAGCCGCTGCGCGACGGGTCGACCGCCGTCGTCCGCGCGCTGCCGGCTGAGCTCCCGCAGCCGGCCGACGACCACGTGCAGCAGCACCCAGGAGAGCTCTGGTCGAGATCGGCACAGCGCGGCGAACCGCTCGGACGGGACGACGATCGCCTCGACCCGTTCGAGCGCGCGCATCGTCGCCGAGCGCGGTCTGCCGTCCACCGCGGCGAGCTCGCCCACGACGTCGCCCGACCCCCGGACGGCGAGCACGCCTTCGTAGCCGGTGCTGACGTCCGTGACGATCTCGATACTGCCCACCAGCAGCACGTACACGTGCTGGGACGAATCACCCTGGCGGCCCAGGGATTCGCCCGGCTCGAACCGGCGCACCGCACCGGCCTGCAGCACCAGCTCCCGCTCCAGCGGGGCCAGCATCGCCCAGAACGTGCCGTCGAACGGGCTCCGCCGGGAGTCGGCGTGGGTGCCGCCCATGCCCACCCCCGGGTCGCGATGTGATCTCGACATCGACAGCATGCCGAGCCTCGGGCGGTCCGACAACCGTCCGAACGCCGTCCTCGGAATGCCGGGTGGCGGTCAGCCGGATGGCGGCGTTCCGGTCTGCCGGGAATTGATTTCATTCAACACTGAACTTATCGATGGTGGCGAATTCCGGAGTGCTTCACCGCATTCCCGGGAGCGCGGTGATCGGAGTCGTGCCACGCTCGGTCGTGCTTGATCGTCTCGGCTGAGGGGTGTTCCGGTGCCTGCGGTTCGTGTTGGTTCGGTCGTCGCGCTGGTGGCAGTGCTGGGTGCGGGGCTCCCGGCCGCCGCGGGTCCGGATCGGGACGTGGACGTGCTCTTCGTCGGCGCGCACCCCGACGACGAAGCCTCGTCGTTGTCGACGTTCGGGCGTTGGCGGCACGACCACCAGATCCGCACCGGCGTCGTGACCATCACCCGCGGCGAGGGCGGCGGAAACGCCGTGGGGCCGGAGGAGGGCCCAGCGCTGGGACTGCTGCGCGAAGGCGAGGAGCGCCGAGCCGTTGGCGCGCTCGGCGTCACCGACGTCCACAACCTCGACGAGCCGGATCTCTACTACACGGTGAGCGCACCGCTGACCGAGCAGGCCTGGAAGCACGACGACGTGCTGGCGAAGCTCGTCCGGGTCGTGCGGCAGACCCGGCCCGAAGTCGTGGTCACCATGGATCCCTCACCCGCGCCGGGCAACCACGGCAACCACCAGTACGCCGCTCGACTCGCGCTCGAGGCCTACCGCCGGGCTGCTGATCCGGCGGCGTTCCCCGAGCAGATCCAGCGCGAAGGTCTCGCGCCCTGGTCGGTTCGGCGGGTGCTGTCCAACGCGGCCGGGCCGGAGGAGGAGGTCCGCGGGCCGGAGTGCGAGCAGCGCACCACCCCGCCGGATTCACCCGGGCCGCAGTACTACGTCCACGGCCTCGGCGGCGGCATCAACTGGGAGCAGCGGGAGCGCATCGCCGAACGCGAGTACAAGACCCAGGGCTGGGTGTCCCGGCCGGACATCCCGGACGATCCCGCGCAGATCGGCTGCGACCACCTGACCGAGCTCGCCAACCGCGCACCTCACGCGCCGGGCGCACGCGGCGCGGACGCACCACTGCTCGGCGCGCTGCTGCCCATTCCCGGAGGTTCACCGGCCGAGGCTCCTCGTGGTCGCGGGGACACCGGCGTCGTCGCGGAGCAAGCCCCGCTGCCAGGCGTCGCGGAGTTCCAGCAGTGGACCGAAGATGCTGGATTTCCCTTGCTGCGCAACCAGGTTCCCCCAGTTCGGACAATGCCGAAGCTGGGCGCCCAGGACGTTCGAGTGGTCGTGCACAACTACAGCGCACAACCCAGCTCCGGTTCTGTGGAGTTCGTGCCACCTCGGGGGTTCGAGGTGTCGAACTCCGTGCAGCGGTTCGCTGAAATCGCGCCCGGCGCAACGGAATTGCTCACCTTCACGGTCCGCAGCGCCGACTCGCACATGCCCACCGGAATGCAGGGCGGCGACCACCCCTACACCCTGATCACCCGCACTGACGATGGCGCGACCCGCGAGAGCACTGCGGCGCTGGAACTGGTACCGACCACGACCATCCAGCAGGCCGAAGCACCACCGGTGGTGGACGGTGAAGCCGGCCCGCAGGAGTACCCGGGCGCCCCTCTCGACGCATCGGCGCTCTGGGAGGGCGACCAGTGCTCCGCCCCGGACTGCGCTGCCACCGCGAGGTTCTCGTGGCACGGCGACACCTTGCACGCCCTGGTCGACGTCGTGGACGACCGGCAGGGCGCGCTCCTGGCTCCCGACGACTGCAAGCGCCACTGGCGCACGGACGCCGTGGAGATCACCATCGATCCGAAGGCGGATTCGGAGAACACCGCCAGCACGTTCAAGCTCGCAGCGCTCCCGACCACCACCACCGGCACGCCCTGCTTCGCGCGGGACGCCGACAACCACCAGGGCCCGGGTGCGGAAACCGCTCCCGGCGTCCAGCTGTCGTCCAAGGTCCGCGAAGGCGGCTACACCGTCGAGCTCGCCATCCCGCTGCACGCGCTGCCAGGTTCGGTCGATCCCCGCCAGCTCGGCCTGAACGTCCTGGTCTACGACTCCGACACCCAGGACCTGACCGGCCAGTCCCGCATCGGCTGGTCCACCTGGGCGGGCGTCCAAGGCGATCCGTACCGCTGGGGCCGCGCAACCCTCCAGGACCGCCCGCCGGAACAACCGACGCCGTCCCCTGCCCCGGTGCTCCCGCTCGACGCGGCGTCCTCTGTGGACTCACCGCAGAGCATCGCCCAAGCAGCACGGCTCGCGACCTCGCTGGGTTCCGCTCCTCCGGCCGGCGACTCAGCCGCTCGGATCACGGATGCCCGAACCCAGCGAGGCGTGGTCCACACCCGCCTCGACGTGAACGGCCCGGGCAGAGCCCACCTGTTCGTTGTCGACGCGACCAACGCGGTCCTCGCGGACCGGCAACTCGACGTGGACGGCCACGGCGAGCGCGACGTGCCGATCCCGATCCCCGCAGGCACTCCGGCGAAAGTCCTGGTCGGATTCGCCACCCCGCAGGGCACCACCGCAGCATCCACCGCCGAGGTCGACCACTCCTGACCGCGGATCAGTCGTCGCGGATGGTTCCGATCAGGTGGTCGACGAAGTCGCGCACCGGGGCCGGGAGGCGACGCTGCGCCATCGTCTGGATCTGGAGGTTCCGCTGGAGCAGCTCCGGGTTGGTCAGCGGGATCGCCACCAGGCCTTCCTGGTCGAGGCGGCGGCGGACGCTGAGCCTGCCGGTCAGGGTCACACCACCCGACAGCCGGGCGAAGCTGTGCAGGGCGATGGAGTGGTTGCTGACGAAGACCGGGTCGAACTGCAGGCCTTCCATGCTGCAGCAGATGTCGAACAGCTGCCGCAGCGTGGTGCCCTCCTCCATCAGGGCCAGCGGGTACGGCAGCAGATCGGCCAGCTCCGCCTCGGCGCGCTCGGCCAGCGGGTGGTCGGCCCGCACCAGCGCCCGGATCTCGTGGCGCTCGGAGTGCTCGACCCGGATCCCCTGCTCCGGTGCGGTGCTGAAGGTGACCGCCAGGTCCGCCGCGCCCTCGACGACCTGCCGGGTCGCCGCGGCCGGAGTGGTGACGTGCAGGCGGAACCGGACGCCGGGGTGCTGCGCCCGGAACGACGCCATCGCCTCCGGCAGCACGTCCTGCGCGAAACCCTCCGAGCTCGCGACATCCACCGTGCGGCGCTGCCCGGCGTGCAGTTCCCGCATCTCGTCGAGCACCTGCTCCTCTTCCCGCATCCGCCGCCTGGCATAAGCCGCGAGCACCTCACCGGCCGCGGTCAGCACCATGCCGCGCGGCTGCCGCTCGAACAGCGGTACGCCCGCCTCGTGCTCCAGCTTCGCCACCTGGCGGCTGATCGCGGAAGTGGCCACGTGCAACCGCTCGGACGCCTCGCGGATCGAACCGGTCCGCGCCACCTCCGCGAAGTACCGCAGAGATCCCAATCCCGTCTGCATCCGACACCTCCTGGCGGATGACAGTAGGCCGCGCCCCGAGCCCACCTGCTCCGGGCGTTGCTGTTCGAGCAACGGCGCCTTGCTTTTTTGCTGCTTCTCCCCGGTGCGGGCGTCTGGTTGAGTTTGCGGAAATCAGGTCCTCTTCGCGGGAAGACCTGCGGTGAGCGAGCAGTTGCCGGGAGGGCGTCGCGATGTCTCGGAAGCAGGCCGTCGAAGGTGCTGCGCAGTACTTCGACTCCGGTGAGTTCCGCGCCGACCTCGCTCGCCGTGTCGCCTTTCCGACCGAGAGCCAGGATCCGGAGCGCGCCGAGGTGCTGCACCGGTACCTGGCCGAGGAGATCACGCCGTCCGTCGAACGGCTCGGGTGCACCGCGCGCATCGTCGACAACCCGGTTCCCGGTGGCGGGCCGTTCCTCGTCGCCCACCGGCACGAGGACGACTCCCTGCCGACGCTGCTCACCTACGGGCACGGCGACGTGGTGCGCGGGCACGAGGCGCAGTGGCGCAGCGGACTCGACCCGTGGCGGATCACCGTCGAGGGCGACCGCTGGTACGGCCGGGGCACGGCGGACAACAAGGGACAGCACACCATCAACCTCGCGGCGCTGGAGCAGGTGCTGGCGGCGCGCGGCGGGGAGCTCGGGTTCAACCTGAAGGTCCTGCTCGACATGGGCGAGGAGACCGGTTCGCCCGGGTTGACCGAAGTGTGCGCCGACCTCGCCGACGAGCTGCGCGCCGATCTGCTGATCGCCTCCGACGGCTGCCGCGTCGCGGCGCAGCGGCCGACGCTGTTCCTCGGTTCGCGGGGAGCCGTCAACTTCTCGCTGCGCGTCCGGCTGCGCGACAGCGCGTACCACTCGGGCAACTGGGGTGGTCTTCTGCGCAACCCCGCGAGCGTGCTGGCCAACGCGTTGGCCAGCATGGTCGACTCCCGCGGGGCGTTGTTGGTGCAGGGCCTCCGGCCCGAGTCGATCCCGGAGTCGGTGCGGGCCGCGCTGGCCGACATCGCGGTCGACGGCGGTCCGGGCTCGCCGGAGATCGACGCCGACTGGGGTGAGCCGGGCCTGAGCCCGAGCGAACGGGTCTTCGGCTGGAACACCCTGGAAGTGCTGGCGTTCACCTCGGGAACTCCGCACGCGCCGGTCAACGCCATCCCCGGCAGCGCCGAGGCGCACTGCCAGCTGCGGTTCGTGGTGGGTACCGACTGGCGCGACGCCGAGCGGATCCTGCGCGAACACCTCGACGAGCACGGCTTCCCGATGGTCGAGGTCGAGGTGAGCAGCGGCGTGGCCGCCACCCGCCTCGATCCGGAGAGCGAATGGGTGCGCTGGGCCCTCGACTCGCTGCGCACCACCACCGGTGGCGATCCCGCCCTGCTCCCCAACCTGGGCGGAACGCTGCCCAACGACGCCTTCGCCGACGTGCTCGGGCTGCCCACGATCTGGGTCCCGCACTCGTACCCGGCCTGCGCCCAGCACGCCCCCGACGAACACGTGCTCGGGTCGCTGTCCCGCGAAGCGCTGCAGATCATGGCCGGTCTGTTCTGGGACTTCGCCGAGATCCACCGCTGATCCGCTCGACGTTCGGACCTGCGCGCAGGCGAACGCCTCCTGACGAAAAACGGAGCTCGTGATGGCCACCTCCCCCGCGACGACGACGGCGCAGCAGCGGAATCCGTTCCGGATCATCGCAGCGGCCTCGATCGGCAATGCGCTCGAGTGGTACGACATCGCCGTCTACGCGATCTTCGCGACCGTCATCTCCAAGGTGTTCTTCCCGGCGCAGGACGAAACGGTGTCCCTGCTGCTGACCTTGGGCACCTTCGGCGTGTCGTTCCTGATCCGCCCGGTGGGCGCGGTCGTGCTCGGGGCCTACGCCGACCGCGCCGGCCGCAAGGCATCGCTGACGCTGTCGATCCGGCTGATGGTGCTGGGCACCGCGATGATCTGCCTGATGCCGTCCTACGAGGCCATCGGCGTGATCGCACCGATCGGCATCCTGCTGGCCCGGTTGATCCAGGGCTTCTCGGCAGGCGGCGAGTTCGGCAGCGCCACCGCGTTCATGGTCGAGCACCTGCCCGGCCGACGCGGGTTCGTGGCCAGCTGGCAGTTCGCCAGCCAGGGCCTGAGCACCCTGGTGTCGGCCGGGATGGGCGTGCTGCTGACCACCACCCTGCCACCGGACCAGCTGCAGTCGTGGGGCTGGCGGATCCCGTTCGCCGTCGGGCTGCTGGTCGGCCCGGTCGGCTACTACATCCGCCGGTTCGTCGACGAAGCGCCGGAGTTCGCCGAGCAGGCCGAAGCCCCGAAATCACCGGTCCGCACCGTGCTGCGCACCCAGAAGGGCCGGGTCCTGCTGGTGATCGGCGCGCTGCTGGTGTCCACCGTGCTCAACTACACGATCACCTACATGCCGACCTACGCGATCAAGGAGCTCGGCCTGCCCGCCTCGGCCAGCTTCACCGCGACGCTGGTCACCGGCGTGATCCTGACCGCGGTGACGCCGCTGGCCGGGCACCTGTCGGACAAGATCGGGCGGGTTCGGCTGATGAGCGCGTTCGCCGCGCTGATCCTGCTGCTGATCTACCCGGTCTTCGCCGTGCTGGTCGCCTTCCCCGGCTTCGGCGTCATGGTCGGCGTGATGCTGGTGATCGGGCTGCTCAAGGCGTGCTACTTCGGGGCGCTGCCGGCGCTGATGGCCGAGCTGTTCCCGACCGAGACCCGCGCGACGGGCATGTCGGTGGGCTACAACATCGGGGTGAGCGTCTTCGGCGGGTTCACGCCGTTCATCTCGACCTGGCTGATCGGGGTGAGCGGCAGCAACCTGGCGCCGAGCTTCTACCTGATGTTCGCGG
Source organism: Saccharopolyspora oryzae (assembly GCF_027853915.1). Taxonomy (GTDB): domain Bacteria; phylum Actinomycetota; class Actinomycetes; order Mycobacteriales; family Pseudonocardiaceae; genus Saccharopolyspora; species Saccharopolyspora oryzae. The sequence goes on along the minus strand of NZ_JAQGLA010000017.1, from coordinate 42,775 downwards.
CCGCTGCCAGCCTGCTCAGCCTCCTGGTCATCCGGCGCAACACCGGAATCCGCTGACTGTCCACTGTGCTCCGTCTGCCGATCATCGCCTGCTCTCCAAAGCTTTCACCGCGGCTGAGGTTCGGTCGGCGACCCCGAGCTTGGTGAAGATGTTGCGCATGTGGTTCTTCACCGTGCGTTCCGAAATTCCCATGGCCTTGGCGATTTCCCGGTTCGAGCCACCGCGGACGAGGTAGCCCATCACTTCGTGCTCGCGCTTGGTCAGCGCGGGCAGCTGTTCCCCCTGAGGTGCGCCGTTCGGTCCGGGCACTGCGCCGGACTGGTGGAGTTGGACGCGGAATGCCACCAGCTGCCCAACTTGTTCCAGGACGTGGCGCAGTGCGCGGGAGTGCTCGACGGCCTCCAGCAGCAGGGCGACCATCGCCCGATCCAGCGCCTGATCGTACGTGAGGGCCATCAAGCTCCTCCACCTGTGCGTGTGATCGCTGGTGCCCCCGCACCCAGCGAAGCGAATCCGTGCTGATGACCAGAGTTTCGTCCGCACGGACCAGAACGTTGCCCTGAGTCGCCCCCGTTCCCTCGAATGCCGAGCAGATTGACGCGAACAGCCCAGCGCGTGCTCGAACCGGTACCCCCGTCCGGAAGCACTGGGCCGAATTGTTCATGGTCTCGATCTCCGGCCGACCGTAAGTTCGCGGACGTCGGCCTCGCAGCACGATCTTGAACAGGGGGAACAACGAAGATGCCAGTCCCGTCAGGCACGAAGGAGGGTTCCGCACGGCCTCGGCCGTCCGGATCACCGGGCGGAATTCCCGAATACGGCGCCGATCCCGCCGCAGCGGCAGCGGCCGTGCGGCTCAGGTTGCGCGACGACACCGAACCCGTGCGCAACCTCGCGACCTTCCTGACCACGTCCTTCGAACCCGAAGCGCAGCGCCTGCACAACGCCTACCTGAACCGCAACCTCGCCGACCGCGAGCAGTACCCGGGCGTGGACGAGCTGGTGCGGGAATGCGTGCGCATGCTCGGCCATCTCTGGGGCGGCGACCCGAACGGCGTAGTGGGTTCGGCCACCACCGGATCGAGCGAGGCCGCGATGATGGCCGGGCTCTCCCTCCTGCACCGCTGGGCCGAACGCACCGGTCCCGGGAACCGGCGCCCGAACCTGGTGATGGGTGCGGGAGTGCACGCCTGCTGGCGGAACTTCTGCCGCCACTGGGAAGTCGAGCCCCGAGTGGCACCGGCCCGGCCGGGCTGCATCGGGCTCGACGCCGGGTCGGTGGCCGAGCTGTGCGACGAATCCACCATCGGCGTCGTGACCGTCCTGGGCGGCACCCTGGACGGCCGCTACGAACCGGTCCGGGAGATCACCGAGGAACTGGACCGGGTGGCCGCGGAGTCCGGGATCGAGGTGCCCGTGCACGTCGACGCGGCCGGGGGCGGGTTCATCGCACCGTTCCTGGACCCGGACCTGGCGTGGGGTTTCGACCTGCCGCGAGTGGTCTCCATCAACGCCTCGGGGCACAAGTACGGGCAGGTGCCGCCAGGTCTGGGCTGGGTGCTGTGGCGGGACCGGGACCACCGGAGCAGGCGCCTCGGCTTCCCGGTGAACTACCTGGGCAGCAACCACACCTACCACGAGTTCAGCTTCTCCCGGTCCGCCGCGCCCGTGGTCCTGCAGTACTACAACTTCGTCCGCTACGGGTTCGCCGGCTACCGCAGCATGCACGCGCGTTCCCGGATCCTGGCGCAGGACCTGGCCGCCCGGCTGCGCGGGACCGGCCGGTTCCACTTCCTCGGAGACGGCCGGGACCTGCCCGTGGTGGCGGTGACCGCCGAACCCGATCTCAAGCTCGCCCAGCTGGCGGCGCACCTGGGCGAGTGCGGCTGGTCCGTGCCGGTGTACCAGCTGCCGCCCGATCTCGACGAGCTGACCGCGATGCGCGTGGTCGTCCGCAGCGACCTTCGCCCCGACGAGGTCGTGGCGTTCGCCGCGGCCGTCGACGAATTCACCCGTTCCACCAAGTGAGGAGAAACCATGCGTCCGATCCGCGTCCTCGGCAAGCTCGCGCAGGCCGCGCCGCCCCAGTCAGGTTCGGGGTTGCGGCTGGCGATCTTCCAGGGGGAGAACCCCGTGGGCTCGCCGCAGGCTGTCGTGGACAACCTGGCCAGGATGGAGGAAGCCGTGGCGCTCGCCGCGAGCTACCGAAGTCACCTGTGCGCCTTCCCCGAGTGCTACAACACCGGGTACTCGCTCGGCCCCGACGAGTGCGCGGAGCTGGCCGAGCCCAGTGACGGCCTGTCGGTGCGCGCGGCCGTGAAGCTCTCGCAGCAGCACGACATCGGCATCGTCCTGCCCTACGTGGAGCGCGCCGAGAACGGCGCCCTGCACGACTCCGTGGCGGTGGTCGGCGACGGCCGGTTGATCGCCAACTACCGCAAGACCCACCTCTACGGGGCGGCCGAACGCGCCAACTTCACGCCGGGCGACGAACTTCCGCCCGTGGTCGACATCAACGGCTTCCGGGTGGGGATCCTGAACTGCTACGAGTGCGAGTTCCCGCCGCTGTACCAGTACTTGGCGCGGCGCGGTGCCGGGTTGATCGTCGGCCCGACCGCCGCCGACCGGCACTTCGTGCTCCACGACGGCTCCCCGACGCAGGTGCCCTACCCCGACGCGACCGAGCACATCATCCCGGCGATGGCCGCGGTGTGGCGGGTTTTCGTGGCATATGCCAACCGGCGGGGTTGGGAGGTCTCCGACCGCGGGCAGTGGGAGTACCGCGGCAACTCCGGGATCTGGGGCCCGGACGGGCAGCCGGTGGTGTGCGCCGGCCCGAGCGAGCAGACCGCGGACTCGCTGCTGGTCGCCGATTGCGCGCCGAGCACGATCCCCCCGTTCAGCCCGGAAGGGGACCACTTGAGCAACTCCCGGCTCAACGTCGGTGATCGCCTGCAGCCGGCGGGCTGATTCAGCGCTGGCCCGCCACCTCGGCCATCGGGGCCAGCGCAACGCCTTCCGCGGCGAACCGGTCGCGGATGGCCCGCGCGACGTCCACCGCGTTCGGCCGGTCGCCGTGCAGGCAGATGGTGTCGGCGTCGACCGGGATCGCGGTTCCCGAGACCGAATCCACTGAACCCCGGAGCACGGCCACCGCTTGATCGGCGCACCGCTGCGGTGATTTCGGCTGGGGGTCGGGTTCGATGATGATGTGGCCGTCGTCGTCGTAGTCGAGGTCGGCGAAAGCCTCGCGCACCACCGGAAAACCGCGCGCTGCCAAGGATTCCGCGACCGGACCGGCGAGCAGCACCACGCGGACGTCCGGTGCTGCGGTGGCGAACGCCTCCACGATCGCTTCGGCGACGGCCCCGTCCCGGGCGGCGAGCCCGTAGAGCGCCCCGTGCGGTTTGACGTGGGCGACCGGAACTCCGTGCAGGTCAGCGATCGCCCGCAAGGCGCCGAACTGGTACAGGCAGGCCTCGGCGGCGTCTTGCGGGCTCATCGCGATCGCCCGGCGCCCGAAGCCGATCAGGTCCGGGAATCCGGGATGCGCGCCGACCGACGTCCCGCCGTCGCGCGCCAGCTGCACGGACCGGCGCATCGTCGCCGGGTCTCCCCCGTGCCACCCGCAGGCCACGTTCACCGACGAGACCAGCGGAATCACCCCGGCGTCGTCGCCGAGCCGCCAGCGGCCGAAGCTCTCCCCCGCGTCCGCGTTGAGATCGATGAGCGCACGCACTTCCACGCACCTCCCGAAAAGCCCCCGAAGAACGCGATCGTAAACCCCGGCTGCACCGAACGCAGCACTCCGAAAAGCGCAATCCCTCCCCCACTCGAACGTGGGTCTTGCGGCCACTATGGCGATGCGCGGTGCGGTCCAGCGGCGCATCCTTTCCTTGCCGACGGTTTGGTGAGGAGGGGGCACCGTGACCGCTACCAGGGTCGAACTGCCACCAGCGCGGTACGAGTTCGGCGGCGACGAGTTCGTCTTCGTCGAGCTGGACCGCGAGATGAGCCTCGAGGCGAACTTCAAGGCGATGGCGATCACCGGCGCGCTGCGCAGGCTGGACGTGGACGGCGTCATCGACATCTGCCCGTCCAACGCCTCGTACCTGGTCCGATTGGACCCCGACCGGTTGCACCCGGCCGAGCTGGTCGAACAGCTCAAGGCGCTCGAGCACTCCGCCGGTGAGCTTCCGGCCGACTACACCGTGCAGACGCGCGTGGTCGACGTGCCGGTGCTGTTCGACGACCCGTGGACCCGCGAGACGCTGATGCGCTTCCGCGACCGCCACCAGGACCCTTCGGCCACCGACCTCGAGTACGCGGCGCGGATCAACGGCCACCCCGACGTCGGATCGCTCATCGACGCGATCACCTCGGCGCCGTTCATCGTCACCATGCTCGGCTTCGTCCCCGGGCTTCCGTTCTGCTACCAGATGGTTCCCCGCGACCGGCAGATCGAGGTGCCCAAGTACGTGCGGCCGCGCACCGACACACCGGAGCGCGCGTTCGGCTTCGGCGGGGCGTTCGCCGTGGTCTACCCCGTGCGCGGCGCCGGCGGGTACCAGCTGTTCGGGATCGCGCCCGCACCGGTGTTCGACCTGTCCCAGCGGCTGCCGGACTTCGCCGAGCGCATCGCCTTCCCGCAACCGAGCGACATCCTCCGGTACCGGTCGATCGGGCTCGACGAGTACGAGTCCATCCGGTCCGAGGTGGAGGTCGGCACCTTCCGCTACCGCACCCGGGACGTGGCGTTCCACCCGGCGGAGTTCCTCGCCGATCCCGACGGCGTCAACGAACGGCTGATGGAGGTGCTGTACCGATGAACGAACTGATCGTGCGCTCGGGCGGCTTGTCCACGACCGTGCAGGACTCCGGGCGGGATGGCCAGTACGCGATCGGCATGCCGCCGTCGGGGGCCATGGACCAGTACTCCTACGAGATCGCCAACATGCTGGTGGGCAACCCGTCCGGTGCGGCCGTGCTGGAGGCCACCTACCTGGGTCCGGAGCTGGAGTTCACCGATGCGCGCCACGTCGCGGTGACCGGTGCCGACTGCGCCGTCACGATCAACGGCGAGCCCGCGCCGACCTGGCGACCGCTCCGCGTCGAGGCCGGGGACGTGCTGGCCGCGACGCAGGTCCGGCGCGGTGCGCGCCCGTACCTCGCGGTCAGCGGCGGGATCGACGTGGAGCCCTACCTGGGGTCCCGGTCGACGTACATGCTCACCGGCATCGGCGGTTTCCGGGGGCGCGCGCTGACCGCCGGCGACCGGTTGCCGCTGGGCTCGGAGCAGGCGGCGGCCGCGACCGGTGCGGAGCTGCCGGAGGAGCTGCGCCTGGACTTCCCGGCGGTCACCGAGCTGCGGTTCATCGTCGGCCTGTGCTCCTACCGGCTGACCGAGGACGCCCTGCGGTCCTTCCTGGACACCGAGTGGAAGGTCACCAAGGACGCGGACCGGGTGGGCTACCGGCTGCGCGGCGGATCGCTGGACTTCGTCGAGCGGGAGCAGCCCTTCGGCGCGGGCAGCGACCCGGCCAACGTGGTGGACCTCGGCTACCCGGTCGGATCGGTGCAGGTCCCCGGCGGTGACGAGCCGATCGTGCTGCTCAACGACGCGGTCACCGGCGGCGGCTACGCGACCATCGGCACGGTCATCTCCGCCGATCGCGACCTGATCGCGCAGACCCGCACCGGCAGCAAGCTGCGCTTCACCGCCGTGGACGTGGACGCCGCGGTGGCGGCCCGGCAGGAACGACGTGCGCGACTGGGCAAGGCCCGCATCGCGCTCGACGCCGACCCGAGGTGACCTGGAGGAACCGATGTCCGATGTGGATGCTCAGCTGCCCGGCGTGTTCTACAGCCGTCCCTCCCCGGACGCCGACCCGTACATCGAGCCCGGCAACGCCGTCGAGGTGGGCCAGACGTTGGGCCTGATCGAGGTGATGAAGACCTACAACGAGATCAAGGCCGAATCGGCCGGGGTGATCACCAAGATCCTGCTGGAGGACGGCGACGAGGTCGACGTCGGCCAGACCTTGTTCGAACTGGACGAGGCATGAGCGGCCTGCGGCGGGTGCTGGTGGCCAACCGCGGTGAGATCGCGGTGCGGATCGTCCGCGCGTGCCACGCGGCCGGTGTCGAAGCGGTCGCGGTCCACTCCGATGCCGACGAGGGCGCCCGGTGGGTGCGGATGGCCGACCACGTGCAGCACATCGGCCGCTCCGCCGCGCAGAAGTCCTATTTGGACGCTGAAGTGCTGCTCAAGGCCGCCAAGGAGGCCGAGGCCGATTCGGTGCACCCGGGGTACGGATTCCTCTCGGAGAACGCGGATTTCGCCCGCGGGGTGCGCGACGCGGGCCTGGCGTTCATCGGTCCGCCGCCGGAGGCCATCGAGCTCATGGGCGACAAGGCGACGGCCCGCCGCACGGCGCAGTCGGCCGGTGTGCCGGTGGTGCCGGGCAGCGGCCCGTGCACCGACCAGGCCCAGGCGGAGCGAGCAGCGGCCGACCTCGGCTATCCCCTGCTGGTCAAGGCATCGGCCGGTGGCGGTGGCCGCGGCATCCGGCCGGTGCGCGACGCGGCGGAGCTGCGCGAGGTGCTGCCCGCCGCGCAGGCGGAGGCGCAATCCGCGTTCGGCGACTCGACCGTCTACCTCGAGCGCGCCATTCCGCAGGCGCGGCACGTGGAAGTCCAGGTGCTCGCCGACGACCACGGCAATGTCCGGCACCTCTTGGAGCGGGACTGCTCGGTCCAGCGGCGTCGGCAGAAGCTCATCGAGGAAGCGCCGGCACCCCAGCTGTCCGACGACGCCCGCCGCGCCATCGCGGAGGCGGCGGTGCGCTTGGCCGAGCACGTCGGTTACCGCAACGCGGGGACCGTCGAGTTCCTGGTGGACGCCGACGAGAACTTCTACTTCATCGAGATGAACACGCGGATCCAGGTCGAGCACCCGATCACCGAGGCGATCACCGGGATCGACCTGGTCGCCGAGCAGCTGCGCATCGGCGGCGGTGCCCCGCTGTCCTTCGACCAGGACTCGGTCCGGGCGCGCGGTGCCGCCGTCGAGCTGCGGATCAACGCCGAGGATCCGCAGCGCGGCTTCGCACCGACGCCGGGCGTGGTCACCGAGTTCGAGCTCCCCGGTGGCCCGGGTATCCGGTTCGACACCTGGATCGGCCCCGGCGACCGGGTGAGCCCGTTCTACGACTCGCTCATCGCGAAGCTGGTGTGCTGGGGCGCGGACCGCGAGCAGGCGCACGACCGAGCGCGGCAGGCGCTCCGCGAGTTCCGCGCCGAGGGCATCGCCACCACCGCAGGACTGCACGAACGCCTGCTCGCCGAACCCGACCTGCGCCGCGGGCCGGTGCACACGACGTGGCTGGAGCACCTGCTGGAGGAGTGACCCCCGCTCCGGCGGTCTTGCCGGAGCGGGGACTCACGTCGGGGTCGCCGCCGCCTTCGGCTGGTCGATGCGGCGGCCGTGCGCCGCGATCCGCGCCGCGTCGCGTTCGGGCCGCACGAAGGCGAAGGCGAGCAGACCACCGATGAGCATCAGCGTCCCCGGGATGGCGAACGCGATGGCGAAACCGGTGGTCGGGTCTCCCGCCGCTTCGACGATCCGCCCGGTCACGTACGGGGCGGCGAGACCGGCGAGGGTGACCAGTCCGACGGTCAGGGACATCACGGCGCCGCGCTGGGCCGGTGGCGTGATCTCGGCGTTGATCGTCTGCCCGATCGCGAACTTGACCGCCCCGATGCTGAAGGCCACCGTGATGAGCGCGATCTTGACACCGGGGTGCGACACGAGCGGGACGAGGAGCATGGCCGAGCCGGCCAGGAAGACCGCGCAGCCGCCCAGGATTCCCCGCGACACCCGGCTGGACACGCCCCGGTGCATCATCCACTGCGTCAGCGCGCCCTGCCCGAAGGTCGCGACGGTCTTCAACACCCAGGGTGCGGTCACGATCGTGCCGGCGGCGACCGCGCTGTAGCCCAACGAGGTTTCGAGGTAAGAAGGCACCCAGGCGAGCAGCAGCGTGGACGTCCAGTAAGCACCGAAACCGCCGACGAACCCGGCAAGCCAGGTCCCGCTGAGCAGGATTCGGCGGTAGGGGACGCGGAACGCCGCCGCGGCTCCTGGTTCCGCGCTGATCGGCGCCGACACCCGGTCCGCAGTGCCCTCGCGACCGACGAAGGCCCAGACCCCGCACCAGAGCACGCCGACGAGGAACAGCGACAGGAACGCCCAGCGCCAGCCGAAGTTGATGATGACCAAGGTCAGCAGCGGCGCGGCCAGGACACCGCCCAGACCGCCGCCACCGGAGATCAGCGCGCCCGGAATGCTGCGCTTCTCGTTCGGGAACCACTTGAAGGCGGCGTGCATCGCCACCGGCTGCGCGGGGCCTTCCGCCGCGCCCAGGACGATCCTGCTGATCAGCAGCCCGGCGAACCCGGCGCCGGCGACCACCGGAAGCTGCGTGAGTCCCCACACCAGCGCCATGCCGAACAGGAGCCACTTCGCCGGGAACCGGTTGGCCATGAACCCGAACGCGATCGCGGAGATGTTGAACAGGAAGAAGAACGAGCTCGCCAGGAGTCCGTATTCGGAGTGGCTCAAGCCGAGGTCCCGCATGATGGGGTTGGCGGCGAGCCCCAGCACGGCCTTGTCCGCGTAGTTGATCAGCATGAAGACCAGCAGCATCGCCATGACGGCCCAAGCGCGCGAACCGGACTTCTTCGAGGGATCGGCCGGGGTGCCGAGGTTCGAGGACTTCATCGTCTCTCCAGGTGAAGTAGCCCGGTCAGGTGGTGAGCAGCTCCTTGGCGATGCCGTTCTTCTGGATTTCCGAGGAACCGGTGAGGATCCGGAACATGCGCAGCCTGCGGAACAGCCACTCGACCTCGCTGCCGCGCACCAGCCCCGCCTTGCCGTGGATCTGCACCGCCTCGTCCGCGATGCGGAAGGCGTTCTCCGCGACGAAGAGCTTGCACATGAACGCCTCGACGCGCGGTTTGGCGCCCGCGTCGAGCGCGGCCAGCGCGTCGTAGGTCATGCTCCGCGCGGCGTAGTAAGTGGTGGCCAGATCCGCGAGCTTGTGCTGGACGGACTGCAACGCCACCAGCGGCGCGCCGAAGGCGTGGCGGTTCTTGGCGAAATCGACGGTGAGCTGCAGCGCGCGCCGTGCGTTGCCGAGCACCGTGGGACAGTGCAGCAGCCGGTTGGCCGTGACCCGGCCCAGTCCGACGCGCAGCCCGTCGCCGACGCGGCCGAGTAGTTGCTCCGGGCCGACGTAGCAGTCCTCCAGGACGATGTCGCTTTCGATGTGCTGACCGGACATCGGGGTCTGGCCGTCGAGCACCGCGCACCCCGGCGAATCCAGGTCGACCAGGAACGCGGAGTAGGTGTTCTCTGCCTCGGCCATGCGGGCGACCAGCACCGAGAAGTCGGCGAACGGCCCGGCGGAGGAGAAGACCTTGTGCCCGGTGATCCGCCAGCCGTCACCGTCCGGCGTCGCAGTGGTGCGCATCGCGCGCACGTCGGAGCCCGCATCCGCCTCCGTCAGCGAGAAGCAGCAAGCCCGTTCGCCCCGGATCACCGGCAGCAGGTACTTCTCCAGCTGGAGCTCGGTGGCGAACTCGAAGATCGCCCCGGCGCGCAGCGGGCCGCCCATGTCGCCGAGCACCGAGTGCGAGAGGACGCGCCCCGAAGCACCGATCTCCTCCTTGAGCGCGGCCAGCTCGGTGAACGAGAGCCCCTGCCCGCCGAAGCGCTCGGGCAGGTGGATGCCGTAGAAGCCGAGCTCGCGGCTGCGCTTCCAGACCGGCTCCAGCACGTCGCGGTGCAGCCGCGTTTCCGGGGTGAGCTGGAGGTCCGCCTCGTACTCCGCGAGCTCGCCGTCCAAGTAGTCGCGCAACCGCCCGACGAGATCGGCCAGGCGCGGGTTGTCGTCGTAGGTCGGGTTGATCGTGAACGTCATCGTCGTCCCTCCTCAGTGGACTTTGCGGTCGCTGCCTGCCCAGTAGCGGCCGCGAACTGCGCGCCGGTCGACCTTGCCGTTGCGGTTCACCGGGAGATCGGCGGCGAAGTCCACGGTCTTGGGCAGCTTGTGGCGGGCCAGCTTCGTCGCGCAGAACTCGACGAGTCCTTCTTCCGACACCACCTCGCGGGCCACGACGACGGCCTTCACCGCCTCGCCCCAGGTCTCGTCCGGCACGCCGACCACGCAGGCTTCCGACACGGCCGGGTGTTCGTAGAGCGCGGCTTCGACTTCGCTGCAGTAGACGTTGAAACCGCCGGAGATGATCATGTCCTTCTTGCGGTCCACGATGAACAGGTAGCCGTCGGCTCGCAGGTAGCCGATGTCGCCGGTGTGCACCCAGCCGTCGCGGAAGGTCTGGGCGCTCAGCTCGGGTTCCCGCCAGTACTCGCGGACGCAGTCCGGCCCGCGCACCACCACCTCGCCGAGCTCACCGGCCGGCACCGGAGCGCCGCTGTCGTCCACCACGCGCACCTCGGTGTCGTAGACGGGCCGACCGCAGGAGGACAGCAGTTCCGGGTCCTCCTCGATGCCGCGCACGACGTCCTCCGCGGTGAGCACGGTGACTCCGCTGGTGGTCTCGGCCTGCCCGTAGCCCTGCATGACGACCGGCCCGAACGCGGCGACGGCCTCGCGCAACCGCTGCGGCGAGACCGGTGCGCCGCCGACCCGCAGGCAGGTCATCGAGGACAGGTCGGCAGTGCTCAGATCCGGGTGCGAGAGCACCAGGTTCAGCATCGTCGGCACGAGGAACGTGGAGGTGATCCGCTCGGATTCCACGGTTCGCAGGAACTCCCCGGCATCCCAGCGCGGTAGCACCACCACGCTGGTGCCGCGGGCGAACGCCGCCAGCAGTCCCATCCCGGTGGCGTGGGTGATCGGCCCGGCTGCGAGGTAGCGCTCGACCTCCTCCGACCGGCGCTCCGGAGTCATCAGCCGCTTGCGCATGTTCGCCAGCCGGTTGCCGGTCGTCTGCACGGCGGCTTTCAGCGACCCGGTCGAACCGGAGGTGAAGTTGAGGACCGCCGGATCGTCCTCGGCGACCTCCACCGCGACCGGTTCCTCCTCTCCCGAGGCCAGGAGATCGGCGTAGTCGCCGTCGTAGTCGACCACCTCGCACGCCAGCCCGGCGCCGGCCACGATCTCGCGCGCCACCTCGACGTGCGCGGAGTCCGCGAACAGGACCCGGACCGAGGCGTCGGCCAGCACGTGCTCGACCTCGCCCGCGGCGAGCCTGGCGTTGATCGGCACCCGCAGGAAACCGCCCTTGCAGAGGGCCATCTCGGTCTCCACCAGCTCGGCGCAGTTCCCGGCGAAGGTCGCCACCGCCTGCCCCTGGCGGACGCCCCGCGCGAGCAACGCCGAAGCCAGCCGGTTGGTGCGCGCTTCCAGTTCCCGGTAGGTCCACCGCTGACCGCCGCAGACCAACGCCTCCCGATCCGGCCAGAAGCTGCTGCTGCGGGTGAGGTAGCTGCCCAGGTTCATGCCGACTCCCAAGATTTTCGCCAGGTCGACCAGTACTGGACACAATGTCTAGTAACTCACGGCTTGTCAACGGGCGGGTAAACTGACCGGCCGGAACGAGAACCACGAAAGGCCTTGCCATGCCGACCGAGGACCGGCGCACCCGCCGCACCCGCCGCCTCCTGCGGGACGCCCTGGTGTCCCTGGTGCTGGAGCGCGGTTATTCCAACGTGACGGTGGAGGACATCACCGAGCGCGCCGACCTCGGCCGGGCGACCTTCTACAGCCACTACCCGGACAAGGACGCGCTGCTCAGCCGCGTCGTCTCCGACCTCCTGGAGGAGTTGCACGCGAGGCTGCTGCCGCTGGTGCCGACCTCGTCGGTGGGCTTCACGGGAAAGCCGGTGCTGGAGCTGTTCCGGCACGCGCTAGAGGAGCGCGACGTCTACCGCGTCATCCTGCGCGGCGAGGGCGATGGACGGGCGCTGCAGGAATTCACCGATGCGCGCACCGCCGCAGCGGCGCACGTCTTCCAGGCGCGCGCCGAGCACCACGGCACATCCCCGCGGATCGACGTCGAAGTGCTCGCCCGCGCCTGGGTGGGCGAGCAGATCGCGGTGATGCGCTGGTGGTTGGAGGCCGACCCACCTCGGCTGTCACCGGAGGAGGTCACCGGCATGCTCCTCGACCTCTCGCTGCGCGGACGCTACTGGGCCAACGGATTCGACGGCGTTCCGCCGGACCGCGACGAGGAGATCCCAGCGGAGGACTGAGCACGGGGCGAGCACGTGCTCCAGCCCCGGAGCTCAGCACTGCACGGCAGCAGCGTCCGAAGAGATCTTCGGACGCTGCTGGGCGAAGAACCTCCAGTGCTACCGCGGCTGTCCCGCGTTCACGTCGGCCTCCAACTGGACCCGGTTCCGGTCGACGTCGAGGTCGACCGCCGCGCCCACGCCGTTCAGCAGCGGCAGGGACAGCTTCGCCTGGACGTCGGTGACGTGCTGCTGATGGCCCGGCGGGACCAGCGGCAGCGGCGGCAGCAACAGCTCGTCCTCCGCCGGCGGCTCGGGAGCCGGGTCCTGTCCTGGCTGCTGCTCCGGGGGTGTGGACTGCGCCGGCGGCGGGGCCGCCGGGGGCACGGCCGCTGGCGGCGGGTTCTGGGCCGGAGCCTGTTGCCCCTGCGGGCTTTCCGGTGTGACCGGCGCTGCCGCCAGCGGGGGCGGGTCGGTCTCGTTCGCGGCCAGCGCGATGCCCAAGGCGGCCAACGCGGCGAGGAGCGCGACGCCCGCCGCCACGCTCTTGCGCGGGTTCGACCGCACCGCTCCGATGACCCCGGCACCGACCAGGCCGCTCCCCGTGGTGGCCAGGTAGCCGGTCGCCGATGCGCTCCCGCCCAGCACGATCGGTGCGATGAAGACCTTCAGCGACCCGTTGATCTCCATCAATTCGGCCGCGATCGCCGCGCACCGGTCGCAGTCGTCCAAGTGCTGGTTGACCTGCGCCGTCTCGCGCTTCGACAGGCCTTCGCGGGTCCACGAGCCCAACCGGTCGATCGCCGAGCGGCAGGCGTCGGGTTCCTCGGCCATCTTCGCCAGGTGCACCTGGAGGTACTGCTGCTTGAGGCCTTCGCGGGCCCGGTAGGCCAGCGCGGACACACCGTTGGCCGTCATGCCCAGCATCGGTGCGACCTTGGACGGTGATTCGCCCTCGATCTCCACGTGCCAGAGCACCATCTGCCAGCGCTCAGGTAACCGCTGGAACGCCGCTGTGATCAGCGACCGCTCCTCGTTCTCCACCGCCACGTCGCGGAACGGCTGGCTGATGTCGATGTTGGGCACCGTCTCGAGGTCGTCGACGGTCTGCGTCCGCTTCGCCTTGTTCGCCCGGTCGTACGCGCCGTGCCGCACCGCCGTCAGCAGGTAGGCGCGGAAGGCCTCCGTCGGCCCCCTGCCGTCCCGCAGCAGGCCGAGCACCTTCGCGAACGCCTCGGACACCACGTCGTCGGCTTCCGCCTGCGATTTGGTGACCTGCCGGGCCATCGCGTGCGCCGCGCCGACGTGCCGCTCGTACAACGTCCCGAACGCCTCGCCGCTGCCACTGCGCACAGCATCGATCAGCTCAGCGTCGCTCGCGCCATGGACCTGATCTTCCTGTGGGACCGCCGCCACCAACAACCACCTTCAACGCCAACACTTCTCCCAGCGGGAGAAAGGGTATCCCGGCGGCTTTCGGCCGAACAGACGTAGTCGATCACGAGGACGGCTCAATCCCGACTCGGCCCGGCAGACCAGACCTTCGTCGTCACTCGCTTTGCCCAACGGCGGGACTTCGGAGCGTTCGCGGAAACCGCGAGTGCCCCTGCTCGAGCACGTGCTGCGCTCGAAGAGGGGCACTCGACGGTCGGGGGACGGGGGTACTAGCCGCCGGCGCTCCGGGCGGGTTCCGGAGTTGCCGGTTGCGCTACCGGTTTCGGCGTCGCGGACTTCAGCGGGTGGTTGAAGACGATGTTGAGCAGCACCGCCACGATGGCGCCCGCGACGATCCCGGTGCCGAACACGGTCTGGAACCACTGCGGGAACTGCGCGTAGATCTTCGGCGCGGCCAGCGGGATCAGCCCGACCGCCAGCGAGACCGACACGATGAACATGTTGTGCCCCTGCTCCAAGTGCGCCCGCGACAGCGTGCGGATGCCGCTGGCGGCGATGCTGCCGAACAGCATCAGGCCCGCACCGCCCAGCACCGGGTACGGCACCAGCGAGACGACACCGCCCAGCACCGGGAACACGCCGAGCAGGGCCATCACCATGCCCGCGACGGCGACGACGAACCGGCTGCGCACCCCGGTCAGCGACACCACGCCGACGTTCTGGGCGAAAGCGCTGGTGGGCAGGCCGCCGAACAGCGAGCCGACCGTGGTGGCGATGCCGTCCACCCGCAGGCCGCGGGTGACGACCTTCTTCTCGACCTCGCGGTCGCAGATCTCGCCGATCGCCAGCATCCCGGCCGCGCTCTCGGTCATCGCCACCAGGATCACGATGCACACCGCGAGGATCGCGGAGGGCTGGAACTCGGGCATGCCGAACTGCAGCGGGCCGGGCAGCGCGAACCAGGAGGTTTGCGCGAACGTGCTGGTGTCGATCATGCCGAACGGGGCCGCCACCAGCGTGCCGATGACCATCCCCAGGATCAGGGCGATCTGCTTGAAGAAACCGCGCGAGAACCGCTGCAGCACCACGATGGTGACGAGCGTGAACAGCGCGAGGCCGAGGTTGGCCATGGACCCGAAGTCCGGTGCGCCCGACCCGCCCTGCGCCCAGGCGACGGGCACGGTCATCAGCGATACGCCGATCAGCGTGATCACCACGCCGGTGACGACGTGCGGGAAGAAGCGCATCAGCCGGCCGAAGAACGGGCCGATCGCCAGGCAGAACAGGCCGCCGACGAGGACCGCGCCGAGCACCGTCTGGATCTGGTGGCCGGGAGCCGCCGAGTGCGCCACCGTCAGCAGGGACGCGAGCCCGGCCGAAGAGCTGGCGTTGACGAAGGGCAGCCGGTTGCCCGCGAACTTCCCGGCGCCCAGCGTCTGCAGCAAGGTCGCCAAGCCCGCGACCAGCAGGCTCACCGAGATCAGCGCGATCTGGTCCTGCTGGCCCAGGCCGCAGGCGGGACCGATGATCAGCGGTGGCGCGACCACTCCCGCGTACATCGCACCGACGTGCTGGAAGGCGGCTGGAAGAAGCCGTTTGGCAGGCAACTTCTCGTCAACCGGATGGCAGGACGCCGGGGTTGCGGACTCCCCCTGCGAATTCAATGCCATGACCAGTTCCCCTTTGGAAAAAGAAAGGATGCCCCGGTCCGCCGCGGACCTGTGGGCCGGACTGCTCTCATCGACCGCAGGACTGGCGGCACCGAATGGCGCACCTGTCCCTTCCGCCCCTCGCGTTGTTCGTCCGACTCGGCGGGCGGTCGTTACCCGGTGTGAACCGGCAGGTGAGCCGGTTCCCTTGCCTCCTCCCCGGTGAAGAGCGCGGTGCCGCAGCGCTTTTTCGCTGTCAGGCACGAGCAAGCTACTTCCGGAATCCAACTGGAGTCAACATTTTGTTGAACTTCCGTTTCGCGGAATTGTCGGAAGCGTCCGGTCAGGCGTGGAAGCTTTCCACGCGAGAAGAAAACGCCAAGTTCTTCCGGGAAAGTCCTTGAACGGCAGCCGGAACACTGCTAAACGATGCGCATTCGGCCGGACAACGGGAATTGCGGACATCATTGTCACGCAACGTATACGCCGCGACGAGTAGCAGGTTCGCCGCCGCACGGGCCGGGATGGCGATTTCCCGCCACCCGGACCGCAGGCGGCTCGGCACACCGATCGCGGACAGCGCAGCTCCGGCGCAGGCGCCTTCGACGGACCCCGCCGGTCCAAGTAGGACGAAGATCCGAATCGCCGGCTCGACGATCGCGGACATCATCGTGGTCGACTGGAAACCGTTGGTGCATTTGAAGATCCACGATCTTCACCACCCCTGGTCAACCTTCCGTCCTCGGTGGACTTCATGATCAGCGCCGCGCGGACGGCGCGGGCTCAGCACGCGACGCCACCCGGCTTCCGCTCCCCCGCCGAGCGTTTTGCGCTGTTCTCCGACTTGCTCGTCCTGATCGGTGCAGAAAACGCGCCGACCACCCACAGCGACGATCTCCGCACTGCGGGAAACCGTCGCCCGGACGCAGTTCCGGGTCGACCGGGACCACCTCTGTCACGCAGTGCGGTCAAAACCACCGCGGCCTTGATCGTGTTGAGATGTCACGGATCCGGACCGACAGTGGTGGGAACGTCGAGCCGCACGGCTGAGGTTTCGGGGGGTCGGTATGCGAGTCGCACTGGCGTGGCCAATCGTCGTCGGGACCGCGCTCGCCTGCGCGCTGACCTCGTGCACCGAGCCCGAGCCCAAGGTGTCCGCCGCGTCGGTGACGACCTCCGTGCCCAACGGGGCCACCGTCGGGCCCAGCGATCCGCTGGTCGTCACCGCCCACCGAGGCGTCCTGACCTCGGTCACCGTTACCGCGGACGGGGGAACCGCGCTTCCCGGTGAGCTGACCGACGGCGGCCGGAAGTGGAGCTCGACCGCCCCGCTGGAGTTCAGCAAGACCTACCGCGTGCAGGCCCAGGCGCAGGACGCCGAGCGCATCCCCGCGCCGCCGGCGAACTCGACCTTCACCACCGCCACCCCCGCCGACGAGGTCACCGTGGACCGGACCCGGCCCACCGACGGCGACGAGGTCGGGGTCGCCATGCCGATCTCGATCTACTTCACCAAGCCGGTGACCGACCGCGCGGCCGTCGAACGCCGCCTGTCCGTCGAACCGTCGGTTCCCACCGAGGGCTCCTTCCACTGGATGGCCGACGACCAGGTCAACTGGCGGCCGAAGGACTACTGGAAGCCGGGCACCGCCGTGAAGGTGCGCGCGCGGCTGTACGGGGTCGACACCGGTGGCGGCGTGATGGGCACCGCCGACCATGAGGCAAACTTCCGCATCGGGCGGGACCAGCGCGCGATCGGCGACGTCAACACGCACATGTTCACCGTCTACCAGGACGGCCAGGAGATCCGGCAGCTGCCGGCCTCCTACGGCAGGAGCATCTACCCGACCCAGTCCGGCGTGCACGTGGCCTTCGAGAAGCACACCTCCGTCCGGATGCGCTCGGACTCCTGGGGCGGGCCGCAGAAGGGCGACCCCGGGTTCTACGACGAGGTCCTGCCCAACGCTGTGCGCATCTCCAACAACGGCGAGTTCGTGCACGTCAACGGCGCAACCGTGTGGGCCCAGGGCGAGTCCAACGTCTCGCACGGCTGCATCAACCTGTCGCCGGAGAACGGCAAGTGGTTCTTCGACTTCGTGCAGATCGGCGACCCGGTGGAGATCGTCGGCTCCGACCGGCCGCTGACCACCGCCGACGGCGACATCCCGGACTGGACAATCCCGTACCCCGAGTACGTCCAGGGCAGCGCCCTCTACCAGGCGCGCTGATCACAGGTACTGGCCGAACGGGTCCTCCCCGGAGACGAGCCGGCTGACCTGCACGCCCGCCAGGTCGGCGGGACGCAGCAGCCGGATCTCCTCGGGGGCCGACGTCCCGGCCGTGATCCGCTCGCCCTGCAACGCGATCGCCCGGTCCAGCAGGTTGCGCACGACCCGGCCGTTGCCGAACGACTCGTCGCGCTTGGCCGCCCGCAGGATCTGCCGGACCTGCGCGTCGACGCCCTTGCCGAGGGTGAACCCGGCGGTCGCCGCCATGCGCTCGAAGATCTCCACGAGCTCGGCTTCGCCGTAGTCCGGGAAGTGCACCACCGACGGGAAGCGGGAGGCCAGGCCCGGATTGGTGCGCAGGAACTCCGCCATCCGGCTCTCGTACCCCGCCGCGATCACCACCAGGTCGTCGCGGTGCTCCTCCATCAACCGCAGCAGCTCGGCGATCGCCTCCGGGCCGTAGGACTGCCTGCCGTCCGGCGGGGTCAGCGCGTAGGCCTCGTCGATGAACAGGACACCGCCCAGCGCGCGCTCCACCGCGGAGCGGACCTTCGGGGCGGTCTGGCCGAGGTACTGGGCGATCAGGTCCGCGTGCGAGACCTCCACCAGGTGCCCGGAGGACAGCAGGCCGAGCTTGGCGTACACCGCCGCGATCAGCCTGGCCACCGTCGTCTTGGCCGTGCCCGGATTGCCGGTGAACACCAGGTGCCGGGTGCGCGAGCCGAGCTCCAGCCCGGCGCCGCGGCGCATCTGGTCGGCTTCGGCCTCCGAGACCACCAGCCGCACCTCGCGCTTGACCGTCTCCAGGCCGACCAGGTCGTCGATCATCGCCAGCGGGTCTTCCGGCAGGTCCGCGCGCACCGGCTCCACCGGGGTGTCCGGGACGTCGGCGACCTCGATCCGGTCCAGCGCACCGCCCGGCTCGTCGTCGGCCAGGATCCGCCTGGACTGCGCCGAGATCGCGCGCTCCAGCAGGTTCACCGCGAGGCGTCCGTTGGTCATCGCCGCGTCGCGGCGGGCCGCGCGGACCAGCTTCCCGACCTTCTCCGGCACCCCGTCGCCCGGCGTGAAGCCGGCCTCGGCCGCCTTGCGCTCGAACAGCTCCACGACCTGCGCATCGGTCAGGTCCGGGAACCGCACCACCTTCGGGAAGCAGGCCTGCAGCTCCGGGTTGGCCTTGAGCAGGCCGTTCACCGCCGCATCCGGTCCGCACAGGACCACCAGCAGGTCCTGCGAGCGCGCTTGCAGACCGGCCAGCAGCGCGTCGATCACGCCGCGGTTGCGGGACTGGTCGAGGTCGATGCCGGGCCTGGCGAGCGTGCCGGCGTCCTCGATGCACAGCACACCGCCCGCTGCCCGCTCGAGCGCGCGCTGGACGCCGACCCCTGCCTCGCCGAAGTGCCGTCCGGCCAGGTCCGCGCAGTCGACCACCACGAGGTGCCCCGAGGACAGCAGCCCGAGGTCGGCGCACATCCGGCCCAGGACCCCGGCGGTGGTGGTCTTCCCGGTCCCCGGTCCGCCGGTGAACACCAGGTGCCGCGGGCGGACCGCGTCCGGCATCCCGGCTTCCCGGCGCTTCTCGGCGGCCCGGACCTCGGCCAGCACCAGGTCCAGCTCGCGGCGCACCGATCCCAGGCCGACGCAGTCCGCGAAATCGGCACCGCCGGCCGGCGGCTCCGGCAGGTCGCCGCGCAGGACCGCCACCTGCCCGTCGCCGCTCCGGGCCTTGGCCGCTTCGACGCTGCGCTCCGCCAGGTCCTCGACCAGCCGGGCACCGCGCATGTTCTGCTGCCCGGCCGCCGCCAACCGCGCGCCTTCCCGCGCGACCTCGTCCGCGACTTCCGCATCTCGCCGGGTCACCGCGCGCTTGAACAGCTCGACGCGCTCCTCCTCGGTGAACGGGCGCGTCGTCGCGATCCGGAACTGCTGGAGCAGCGCCGGGTTCAGCTCCCCGACCCGGTCCGCTCCCCCGGCCCGGCACACCGCGACGACGTGCAGTTCCGGCAGGCGGTTCAGCAGCCGGCGCAGTTCCTCGAGCAGCGCGGCACCGGACCACTCCAGACCCGCCAGCTGGTCGAGCCCGTGCACCACCAGCACGTCGCGGGGGCCGAGGCCGAACGTCTTCTGCTGCAGGTGCACCACGGCGTTGCTGACGTCCAGGCTGGTGAACTCCGCATCGGACAGCCACAGCTCGTGGCCGTACGCGCCGATCTTGTTCAGCGCACCGCGCAGCAGACCCAGCGCAGTGCCCCGGCCGGTGCTCTCCGGCCCCGACAGCAGCATCCGCACGCCTTCGGTGTGGCTGTGCTGGAAGTCGGCCAGCCCGGCGCGCAGCGCCTCCGCCAACTCCGGCTGGCCCACCAGCTCCGCGGCCGGATCCCGCTCGGACTCGTCCGGCGACTCGTCGCTGGACAGCTCCTCCACCAGCGGGTTGACCACCCGGCGCGGCTCGACGAGCCCGCGCAGCTGGCGCTGGAACTCCCCGACCAGGACGCTGCAGCTCGGCGTCACCACGGTGTTCGGCAGGCCCTGCACGACGCCGCTGATCCGCATCGCCATGTCCAGCCAGGCGCGGCAGACGTCCACCTCACCGGCCAGCACCGCACGTCCCAGCCACGCCCTGACCTGGTTGTGCCACTGGTTGGCGTTGAAGGTCCCCTTGAGCCCGGCGAAGATGTTCTGCACGACGCCGAACTTCTCGCGCCCGGTGGTGATCGCCAGCTCGACCGGCACCTCCACCAGATCGGCGTGCAGCATCACGCAGGCCAGCGCGGCCTCCTTCGCCACGGCGGGGTCGACGTCGGGCACCGGACCGGTCCCCGTCGCGCCCGTCACCCGCTCCAGCAGCCGCTGGTGCGCGGCTAAGAAGCCCGAGCACGCCCAGTCCAGGTAACCGGCCGGCCCGGCGAGCTCGGGCAAGGCCGCCAGGATCGAGTCGTCGGCCCGCCGCGCCCACATCTCCCGCAGCTCGGCGGCCGGAGCGACGAGGTCCTGCTTGGCCAGCGCCGGGTCGGCCGCGCGCAGGTCGTGCAGCGCGATCAGCGCCTGGCGGCGCGATTCCAGGGGCTCGATGCCCGCGAAGACGTCCAGGCAGCGCCGGGCCAGGTCGAAAGCCACCTCGCGCAGCTCCGGGTCGTCACCGGCGCCCTCCAGCAGCCACTCCACCGGCGGCCGGAACGTCGAGGCGATCACGGTCGTGCCCCAGGA
Source organism: Saccharopolyspora oryzae (assembly GCF_027853915.1). GTDB lineage: Bacteria > Actinomycetota > Actinomycetes > Mycobacteriales > Pseudonocardiaceae > Saccharopolyspora > Saccharopolyspora oryzae. The sequence goes on along the minus strand of NZ_JAQGLA010000017.1, from coordinate 22,037 downwards.
GCGGTCCGGCTCCCAGGGCTGCGCCACGAAGCTGCCGAGCACGTCGTGCTGGACGTCGACGCAGTTGCGAGCGCGCACCGACGACGTGCCGAGCAGGAACTCCAGCAAGGACCACAGCTCGGCGCCGACGACCGAGGTGCCCTCGGCGAAGAACTCCGGCAGCTGCATCGCGATCTGCTCGGCCGCCGGATCGCGGTTGAGCTCCTCCGCCCGCTGCCGGACCTCGTCGTACAGCCCGTCCGGCACCCGCCACGGTCCGTGCGAGTACACGTCGAGGACGGGCTCATCGGAGAGCAGCAGGTGCAGGTGCTCGGGCAAGGTCGGCAGGTCCACGATCGGCCAGACTACTGCCGACGGGTGATCCTTCGAGGAAGAACCCGAAGAGCCGAGGTCAGGGAACGGACAGGACGATCTTGCCGTTGGCCTGGCCGGTGCGCAGGCGGTCGGCGGCTTCCACCGCCCGGTCGAACGGGAAGACCTCGTCGATGATCGGGCGGATCCGGCCGTCGGCCACCGCCGGGAGCACCTCGGGGACCAGAGCGGCCATCACCTCGCCGAGCTCGGCCGGGCGGCCGAACCCGAACGACACACCGCGCAGGTGCAGGTGCCGGTGGGACAGGTGATCGAGGTTGATCGTCGATTCCGCCCGGTCCAGGCGGCCGATGTTGACCAGGTGCCCGTCGATGCGGGTGGCGGGCAAGCAGCTGGCGAACGTCCGCCCTCCGACGTGGTCGAGGACGACGTCCACGCCTTCGCCGTCCGTGGCCTCGAGCGCCTCCTCGGTCACGTCGTCGCCGACGACGACCACGTCCGCTCCGGCGCTCACCAGCAACGCCTCCTTCGACGGGGACCGCGTGGTGCCGATGACCGTCGATGCTCCGAGCACCTTGGCGATCTGCACGCCGAGCAGGCCGATGGCCGAGGTCGCGCCGGTGATGAGCACCGACTGCCCGGCCTCGAAAGCGCCCAGTTCGAGCGCGCCGTGCTCGGTGAGCAGACCGGTGGGCAGCGCTGCGGCCTCGTCGAACCCGATGGCTTCGGGGATGCGCAGGACGTGCCGGTGGTCGGTGAGCGCGTACTGGGCGAAGCTGCGCGGCTGCGTGCCCATCACGCGGTCCCCCACCGCCACACCCGGAACGCCCGATCCGACGGCCGCCACCTCACCGGCGAACTCGTAACCTGCCTGGTACTGCTCGCCCGTGCCGCCGACCGTCGGATCGGCGGCGGCCAGCACCGGGACGTCGGCGTTGTTCAGCCCAGCGGCGCGCACCCGCACCAGCAGCTGCCCCGGCCCGACCTCGGGCACCGGGATCTCCCTGAACACCCACTCCGGGCCGGTGCCACCGAACAACGCGGTCATCATCGCTGGTCGGCTGACCCCGTCACGAGGTGCCGGCCGGGTCCCGGTCGGAGGCATTGGCCCAGGATGGCCGCAGCGGAACCCGCGCGCACCCGGATCCCCCGAAAAGGGCGGGACCCCGCCCTCGGAGAACTCGAGGACGGGGTCCTGCCGGTCAACGACCGCTGGGGATCAGACCAGGTCGAACCGGTCCAGGTTCATGACCTTGTCCCACGCCGCGACGAAGTCGCGCACGAACTTCTCCTTGGCGTCGTCGCTCGCGTAGACCTCGGCGAGCGCCCGCAGCTCGGAGTTCGAGCCGAAGACCAGGTCCGCGCGGGAACCGGTCCACTTGACCTCGCCCGAGTCGTCGCGCGCCTCGAAGGTCTGCGACTCGTCGTCGGCCGGGGCCCAGTTGGTGCCCAGGTCGAGCAGGTTCGCGAAGAAGTCGTTGCTCAGCTGACCCGGGTTGTCGGTGAGGACGCCGAGGTCGGACGAGTCGTAGTTCGCGCCCAGCACGCGGAGGCCGCCGACCAGGACGGTCATCTCCGGCGCGCTCAGCGTGAGCAGGTTCGCCCGGTCCAGCAGCAGGTACTCGGCCGGCAGCCGGTTGCCCTTGCCCAGGTAGTTGCGGAAGCCGTCGGCGGTGGGCTCCAGCGGGACGAAGGACTCCGCGTCGGTGTGCTCCTCGGTGGCGTCCACGCGACCCGGGGTGAACGGCACCTCGATGTCATGACCGGCGGCCTTGGCGGCCTGCTCGACCGCGGCGCACCCGCCGAGGACGATCAGGTCGGCCAGCGAGACCTTCTTGGCGCCGGTGTTGAACGACTCCTGGATGCCCTCCAGGGTGCTCAGCACGGTCGCGAGCTGGTCGGGGTTGTTGACCTCCCAGTTCTTCTGCGGCTCCAGGCGGATCCGCGCGCCGTTGGCGCCACCGCGCTTGTCGCTGCCGCGGAACGTCGAGGCCGACGCCCACGCGGTGGAGACCAGCTGGGCGGTGCTCAGGCCGGACTCGAGGATCTTCGCCTTCAGCGCGGCGACGTCGTCGGCACCGATGACCTCGCCCTCCTGCGCCGGCAGCGGGTCCTGCCAGATCAGGGTCTCCTCCGGCACCTCGGCGCCGAGGTAGAGCGACTTCGGCCCGAGGTCGCGGTGGGTCAGCTTGAACCACGCGCGGGCGAAGGCGTCGGCGAACTGGTCCGGGTTCTCCATGAACCGGCGCGCGATCGGCTCGTAGACCGGGTCGTAGCGCAGCGCCAGGTCGGTGGTGAGCATGCTCGGCGCGATGCGCTTCGAGGAGTCGTGCGCGTGCGGGACCGTGCCCTCACCGGCACCGCCCTTGGGCTTCCACTGCTTCGCACCGGCCGGGCTCTCGGTCAGCTCCCACTCGAAGCTGAAGAGGTTCCACAGGAAGTTGGTGCTCCACTTGGTCGGCGTCGAGGTCCAGGTGACCTCCAGGCCGCTGGTGATGGTGTCCGCGCCCTTGCCGGTGCCGAAGGAGTTCTTCCAGCCCAGGCCCTGCTGCTCGAGCGGGGCGCCTTCCGGGTCGGCGTCGAGGTTGCTGTCCGGCGCGGCGCCGTGCGTCTTGCCGAAGGTGTGGCCACCGGCGATCAGCGCGACGGTCTCCTCGTCGTTCATCGCCATCCGGCCGAAGGTCTCGCGGATGTCGCGAGCAGCGGCGATCGGGTCCGGGTTGCCGTTCGGGCCCTCCGGGTTGACGTAGATCAGGCCCATCTGGACCGCGGCCAGCGGCTTCTCCAGGTCGCGGTCACCGGTGTAGCGCTGGTCGTCGAGCCAGATGGTCTCGGGGCCCCAGTACACGTCGTCCTCGGGCTCCCAGACGTCCTCGCGGCCGCCGGCGAAGCCGAAGGTCTTGAAGCCCATCGACTCCAGCGCGACGTTGCCGGCCAGGATCATCAGGTCGGCCCAGGAGATGTTCTGGCCGTACTTCTTCTTGACCGGCCACAGCAGGCGGCGGGCCTTGTCCAGGTTGACGTTGTCCGGCCAGCTGTTCAGCGGCGCGAAGCGCTGCTGACCGGCACCGGCGCCACCGCGGCCGTCGCTGGTCCGGTAGGTGCCCGCGCTGTGCCACGCCATGCGGATGATGAACGGACCGTAGTGGCCGAAGTCAGCGGGCCACCAGTCCTGCGAGGTCGTCAGCACCTCTTCGATGTCCCGCTTCACGGCGGGCAGGTCGAGGCTCTTGAAGGCCTCGGCGTAGTCGAAGTCCTCGTCCAGCGGGTTCGCCACCGCCGGGTTCTTCGCGAGGATCTTCAGGTTGAGCCGGTTCGGCCACCACTGCCGGTTGCCGCCGCCCTGGGTCGGGTGCGGAGCGCGTCCGTGCGCCACCGGGCACTTGCCCTCGCTCTGCTCCGCGGCCTGGCCGACGTTCGTGCTGTCAGTCACGGGATTCCTCTCGGGATGTTTCAGGTGCTGCTGGTGAATCGGGGGAACAGTTCGGGCACAGGCCCCAGTAGATGACCTCGGCTTCGTCGATGCTGAAGCCCAGGGTGTCCGAGGCCGTCAGGCAGGGCGCGGAGCCGACGGCGCAGTCGACGTCGGCTATCACCCCGCACGACCGGCACGCGAGGTGGTGGTGGTTGTCCCCCACCCTCGCCTCGTAGCGGGCCAGGGAGCCCATCGGCTGGATCCGGCGGAGCAGTCCAGCGTCGGTCAGTGCCCGCAGCACGTCGTAAACCGCCTGGTGGGACACCTTAGGAAGTACCTCGCGCACGGCACCGATGATCGACTCGGTGTCCGCGTGCGGGTGGTCGTGCACGGCTGACAGCACTGCGACCCGCGGGCGGGTCACGCGCAGTGCAGCCTCGCGCAGCATGCGCTCGTGGTCGGCTGTCGTCGGCACGTGCAGCAGTCTGGCCTGTTTTCTGGAGCGAATCAAGAGTAACCCGCGATCGGGGACAATTTCGATTGACACTGAACTCATCGATCGCCTTGAACTTTCTTTCGGGATCGCCCCGCCGCTTGCAATCTATACCCCCTGGGGGTATAAATCGAACTCGTCAGCAACACATACCCCCCAGGGGTAACAACCCAGAGGAGCTCCCGATGGCCGAGTCCACCTTCACCGTCGTCGGCATGACCTGCGGGCACTGCGCGCAGTCGGTGACCGAGGAAGTCAGCAAGATCGGCGGCGTTTCCGAGGTGGCCGTCGACCTCCCCACCGGGGCGGTCACCGTCTCCAGCGCCGAGGCGATCAACTCCGCCGACGTGCGCACCGCCGTGGAAGAAGCCGGTTACCAGCTGGCCGACAGCTGACCTGATCCCCGGGGCGGGCCGCTCCCCCGGCCCGCCCCGCTCCCAGTGAGGATTCGCCATGAACGCAGCAGGCAAGCTCTCCGCCTACGGTGCAGTGCTCGCCCTGGTCGCCGGCGGCGGCTGGGCGGTCGGCACCGCCGTCGGCCCCCTCTCCGCCGCCCCCGCCTCGAGCAGCCACGACGGCATGCCCGGCGGTGAGCCCACCGGACACGGGGACGCCCACAGCGGCACCGTCGCGGAGACCGACCTGCCCGGCGGACTCGCGTCGTCCAGGGGCGGCTACACCCTCGCGCCCACCGGCACGACCCGACAGGCCGGCACCACCGAGCCCTTCTCCTTCCGCGTCCTCGGCCCGGACGGGCGCGCGGTCACGAACTTCGACGTCGAGCACGACAAGCAGATGCACCTCGTCCTGGTGCGCCGCGACACCGCGGGATTCCAGCACCTGCACCCGCAGATGGCCGCCGACGGCACCTGGACCACCCCGCTGGACCTGCCCGAGGCGGGCAGCTACCGGGTCTTCGCCGACTTCACCCCGACCGGCGGTGCGGCGACCACCCTCGGCACCGACATCTCCGCGGCCGGCGACTTCGAACCGCGCAGCTTCGCCCCGTCGCGGGTGTCCGAAGTGGACGGTTACCAGGTCCGCCTCGACGGCGAGCTCGTGGCCGGGCAGTCGTCCCCGCTGCAGCTGACGGTCAGCAAGGACGGCCGACCCGTCACCGACCTGCAGCCGTACCTGTCCGCCTACGGCCACCTGGTGGCCCTGCGCGGCGGCGACCTCGCCTACCTGCACGTGCACCCCGACGGGGCGCCCGGTGACGGTCGCACCGCGCCCGGCCCGCGGATCGACTTCGTCGCAGAGGTACCCACCGCGGGTACCTACCGGCTGTTCCTGGACTTCCAGCACGACGGCGTCGTGCGCACCGCGGAGTTCGCAGTGGACACCAGCAGCACCGCCCCCGCAGCCGACCAGCACGGTCACACCGGGCACTGAGGCAGAGGAACGAGGAGGAACCGGTATGACCACCGAGGAGCGGACCCCGCAGAGCACCGGCGAGGTCGAACTCGCCATCACCGGCATGACGTGCGCTTCTTGCGCGGCGCGGATCGAGCGCAAGCTGAACAAGCTCGACGGTGTCGCGGCGACCGTCAACTACGCGACGGAGAAGGCAAAGGTCAGCGTCCCGGAGGGACTGGACCCGCAGCAGCTCGTCGAAGCCGTCGAAGCCGCCGGCTACGGCGCAACGCTGCCCAAGGCGGCACGGGAAGCCGAGCCTGCGCAAGCCGAGGAGGAGGACGATCCGACGCGGTTGTTGCGGCAGCGGTTGATCGTGTCGGCGGTGCTGTCGGTGCCGGTGATCGTGTTGGCGATGGTGCCGGCCTTGCAGTTCACCTACTGGCAGTGGATCTCGCTCGCCTTGGCCGCACCCGTGCTGGTGTGGGGCGCTCTGCCGTTCCACAAGGCCGCTTGGACGAACCTCCGCCACGCAACGGCCACAATGGACACCCTCGTGTCGATGGGCACCATCGCGGCCTTCCTGTGGTCGCTGTACGCGCTGCTGTTCGGCACCGCCGGAGTCCCCGGCATGACGCACCCGTTCGAGTTGACGATCGAGCGGATGAGCGGTGATGGGTCGATCTATCTCGAGGTTGCTGCTGGGGTGACGACGTTCATCTTGGCCGGGCGGTATTTCGAGGCTCGGTCGAAGCGTCGTGCTGGTGCGGCGTTGCGGGCGTTGCTGGAGTTGGGTGCCAAGGACGTCGCGGTTCTGCGCGACGGCCGTGAAGAACGGATCCCCACCTCGGAACTCACCGTGGGCGACCGGTTCGTGGTCCGGCCCGGGGAGAAGATCGCTACTGACGGTGTGGTCGAGGAGGGCAGTTCGGCCGTCGATGCGAGCATGTTGACCGGTGAGTCGGTGCCGGTCGAGGTCGGTCCCGGCGACAACGTCGTGGGTGCGACGGTCAACGCTGGTGGCCGGTTGGTCGTGCGAGCGACTCGGGTGGGTGCGGACACGCAGTTGGCGCAGATGGCCAAGCTCGTGGAGGACGCGCAGACCGGTAAGGCGGCGGTGCAGCGGTTGGCCGACCGGATTTCGGCGGTGTTCGTACCGATCGTGATCGCGCTGGCCGTCGGAACCCTGGCCTTCTGGCTCGGCACCGGCGGCGGAATCGCCGCCGCCTTCACCGCCGCCGTGGCCGTGCTGATCATCGCGTGCCCGTGCGCACTCGGCCTGGCCACCCCGACCGCGCTGCTGGTGGGAACCGGTCGCGGTGCCCAGCTGGGCATCCTGATCAAGGGACCGGAAGTGCTGGAGTCCACCCGCCGCATCGACACCGTGGTGCTGGACAAGACCGGCACCGTCACCACCGGGCAGATGTCGCTGGTCGACGTCCACACCACCGCTGACACCGACCGCGACGAGGTCCTGCGGATCGCTGGTGCGCTGGAGAACGCCTCCGAGCACCCGATCGCCCAGGCCATCGCCCGCGGCGCGCAGCAACGAGTGGGCGAGCTGCCATCGGTCGAGGGCTTCACCAACGTCGAAGGTCTCGGCGTGCAGGGCATCGTCGACGGACACGCCGTGCTCGCCGGCCGGACCGCACTGCTCGAGCAGTGGAGCCAGCACCTGACCCCGGAGCTGGCCGAAGCCAAAACCGCTGCTGAGCAGCAGGGCAAGACCGCGGTCGTGGTCGCCTGGGACGGACAAGCCAGGGCCGTGCTGGTGGTGGCCGACACCATCAAACCCACCTCGACGGAAGCCATTTCGCAGCTGCGGGGGCTTGGTTTGACTCCGGTGTTGTTGACCGGGGACAACGAGGCCGTGGCCCGCTCGGTGGCCGCCGAGGTCGGCATCGACGAGGTCATCGCCGAAGTCCTGCCCAAGGACAAGGTCGAGGTCGTCACGCGGTTGCAGGCCGAGGGCAAGGTGGTGGCGATGGTCGGTGACGGTGTCAACGACGCCGCCGCTCTGGCCCAGGCCGACCTCGGGTTGGCGATGGGCACCGGCACCGATGTGGCGATCGAGGCCAGCGATCTGACCCTGGTCCGCGGGGATCTGCGGGCCGCGGCGGATGCGATCCGGTTGTCCCGCCGGACCCTGCGCACGATCAAGGGCAACCTGTTCTGGGCCTTCGCCTACAACATCGCCGCCCTGCCGCTGGCCGCGGCCGGACTGCTCAACCCGATGATCGCCGGAGCCGCCATGGCCTTCAGCTCGGTGTTCGTGGTCTCCAACAGCCTCCGCCTGCGCACCTTCCGCAGCACAGCAGGCACCGCGGGCACCTCGGTCGAACCGGCCGCCGAGCACCGCGAGCCGGTGGCCGCATAACGCAGCAACCGAACCGGAACGGGCTATCGCGCACTGCGGTAGCCCGTTCCGCGTTCTCCCGGTCGGCTCCGGCGCGCTATTCCATCCCGCGCACCTCCTCCGGTGTGGTCCCGCGCAGCTCCCCGTCCAGCAGGAGCCACCTCGTGACACCGATCGACTCGAGGAACGGCACATCGTGACTGGCCACGATCAACGCCCCTCCGTAGGACTCCAAAGCCGTGACCAGCTGCCGCGCGCTCGCCATGTCCAGGTTGTTCGTCGGCTCGTCCAGCATGAGCAGCTGCGGCGCGGGCTCGGCGAGCACGAGAGCGGCGAGGGTCGCGCGGAACCGCTCGCCACCGGAGAGCGTCGACACCTGCTTGTCGGCCCGATCCCCGGTGAACAGGAACCGGGCCAACCGCGCCCGGATCTGGTTGTTGGTCGAACCGGGCGCGAACCGCGCCACGTTCTCCGCGACGGTCAACCCCTCGTCCAGCACATCGAGCCGTTGCGGCAAGAACCGCAGCGGGACGTGGACGACCGCATCCCCTTCCAGCGGTTCCAGCTCCCCGGCGATCGTGCGCAGCAACGTCGTCTTGCCGGCACCGTTGCGACCGACGAGCGCGATCCGTTCCGCCCCGTGCAGGTCCAGCCCTCCCGGCACCCGTGCCCCGTAGCGCAAGCGCAGGTCGCGCAGGGCCAGAACAGCTCGTCCCGGCGGCACCGCGGTTCGCGGGAGGTCGACCCGGATCTCGTCGTCATCGCGCACCGCCTCCGCCGCCTCGACCAGCCGTTCCCGGGCCTCGGCGAGCTTCGTCTCGTGCATGATGCGGTGCTTGCCCGCCGACACCTGGGCATCGCGCTTGCGCTGGCCCATCACCACCTTCGGTTCGCGCTTGGTGTCCCACATCTTCTGGCCGTACCGCTTGCGGCGGGCCAGCTTGACGTGGGCGTCGGCGAGCTCGCGCTTCTGCTTGCGCAGATCGGTTTCGGCGACCCGCACCATCCGCTGCGCCGCCTCCTGCTCGACCGCGACCGCTTCCTCGTAAGCGGCCAGATCACCTCCGTACCAGTGGATCTCGCCGTCCCGGAGGTCGGCGATCTGGTCCACCTCGGCCAGCAGTTCGCGGTCGTGGCTGACCACGACCAGCACCCCGGTCCACCCGGCGACCGCTGCGCACAGCCGCCGCCGGGCGGGCAGGTCGAGGTTGTTGGTCGGCTCGTCGAGCAGCAGGACGTCCGGCCGGTCCAGCAGCAGCGCTGCCAGCCGCAACAGCACCGACTCGCCCCCGGAGACCTCACCGATCGTCCGGTCGAGACCGATGTGCCCCAGCCCGAGACCGGCGAGCACCGCCGACGCGCGCTCTTCGACGTCCCAGTTCTCGCCGATCGCGGTGAAGTGCTCCTCGCCGACCTCACCTGCACCGATCGCGCGCAGCGCGGCGCGGATCCCGGCGATGCCCAGGACCTCGTCGACGCGCAACGCGGTGTCGAGCGCGACGTTCTGCGGCAGGTAACCGACTTCGCCGGCCACCCGGAGCACGCCGCCGGTAGCGGTCAGCTCACCGGCGAGCAGCTTGAGCAGCGTGGACTTGCCCGAGCCGTTGAGCCCGATGAGCCCGGTGCGGCCGGGGCCGAACGCCGCTTGGAGACCGCTGAAGACGCGGCCGCCGTCCGGCCACTCGAATTCGAGCCCGACGCAGCTGATGCCTGCGACGACGGGCGCATGCGGGGATGGTGACATGAGGACCTCCCGGAGTCCGGATCGAACGGTGCGGGGCACGTTCGAGACGCCGCGAGCGACAGCGGTGCAGCGGAGAGGTCGATACCCGAAGACGAGTGGGGAAGACGGCTCACAGCGCAGAGGTCGCTACCGCATCGGGCTCGGCACGAGCCACGACACACGGCATCTCAGGACCTCAGATGAACAACGTCCTTCTCCAACACGACGGCAACAGAAGCCCGGCCAAGTTACCGCCGCCCTGGAAGGGGCGTCAAACGATTAAAACCGCGAGCGGTCACCAGTAATCGTGCCGCTGCCCGTCGGTGTCGGCGACGAAGATGACCGCATCGGCACCGTCCAAGTCAGCCGGGGTGAGCGGGATGTGGCCTTGCACGATCGGTTCGCCCGCGCCGATCGACGAGGCGAGCGCGGCGCGGAGAGCCGGTGCCGGGAACAGCGCACGCCGCGTGGTCGCCTCGGCCAGCACGCCCTGGAGGGTGTCCGGATCGCTGTTGGGGTTGGCATCGGTCGCCACGAACACGTACCGCTCGCCCAGCGCGATTCCCACGAGCGCCCCGGCGCTCCCCCAACTCGCGATGTCCCCTCCGACCGGCATTCGGGATTGCGCGGGCTGGAGGTGCACGTTGTGCGCGAACACCAGGGTCGGTCCGCGTTGCTGCTCCTCAGCCGCGATCGCGAGCAGGTTCTCGGCCATCATCTCGGCGCGCAAGGCGAGCAATGCCCCGATGCGATCAGGACCGGAACTGGCCATCGCCGCGTGATACCGCAGCAGGCCGAGTGCAGTGCGCGCGTGCGCCAGGGCGTGGTCGTAGCCGGCCGGATCGGCGGGGCGCAGCGCTGGTGCCGCTCGGCGCAGCGCGCTGGCGAGGTCGTCGGCGACGACGCGCAGGGCACGGGCGCGATCCGAGCCGCCGACGGACGCTGCCGGGTCGTACATGGCCGCCTCGTTCGTCCAGTCCGCCTCCTCGCCGAGCAGCGCGTCCAAGTCGCCGACCGATTCGGGCCGCAGCGCCGCGGGCAGGTACTCGCTGACCGAGGTCAGCGCACGTCGCGGGCTCGGCGCAGCGGCGAACTCCACCGGCGCGTCGAAGCCGTGGAAGCGGACCCGGTCCTGCGGTGCGCGGTCGGCGTTGTGCGCGCGGAGCCATTCGACGAGCTCGCGGTTGCCCGGCACGGCACCGAAGCGGTGGCTGAACCCGGTCGCCAGCACGTCGTCGATGTCCGCCGCAGCCCCGTTCACGTAGTCGTCGACGGCGGACGCGGCGAAGATGTCGGTCTCGAGCGCGATCGATCGGTATCCGCGTTCGACCAGGAGGCCCAGGATCTCGTTGCGCAGCAACGGGAACGCCTCGATCCCGTGAGTCGGCTCGCCGAGGCCGAGCAGGACCGGCGGCTCCGCCCTCGCGGCGAGCAGCTCGTCGAGGACCCGTCCCAGGTCCGCCGGGTCGTCGAGTTGGCGGGCAATGGCGCGCGCAGATGCGACAGCAGGCATGAACAACCCCTTCTCGAAGGAACTGCTCTTCAACGTATCGTTGAACACTCGGGTGAAACTTGGTCAACACCTACCTGGAAGTTCCGAGCTCAACCCTCAATCGGAGGTGCAAGCTGCGACCCATCGACCTGGCTCGGGAGCACGGGTTGTCCGCGCAGGCGATCCGCAACTACGAGGACGCCGGGGTCTTCCCACCGACCGAACGCAGCGAGACCGGGTACCGGCGCTACACGGCCCTGCACGCCCAGGCCCTCCGCGCCTTCCTCGCCTTGCGCGCCGGGCACGGGCACCAGCAGGCGGTGGAGATCATGCGCGCGACCAACCGCGGCGACACCGAATCCGCCTACCGGCTCATCGACTCCGCCCACGTCGCGCTGCTCACCGAACGCGACACCCGCGCCGAAGTCGCGACGGCCCTGGATGTTCTGTCCACCACGACACCGACGCCGCTCACCGGACAACCGCTGACCGTCGGCGAACTCGCGCGTCGGCTCGACCTGCACCCGGCGACGCTGCGCACCTGGGAGACCGGGGGAATCCTGCGCCCCGAACGCAATCGCGCCACCGGCTACCGCGAATACGGACCGGACTGCGTGCGCGACGCCGAGATCGCGCGGCAGCTGCGCCGAGGCGGCTACCTGCTGCACCAGATCGCGCAGTTCATCGATTCGCTGCGCGAGGCCGGGGGGACGGAAGCGCTGAGCACCTTCCTCGACTCCTGGCAGGACCGGCTGACCACGCGCAGCCGCAACCTCCTGGCCGGCGCAGCCCAGCTCGACGCCTACCTCACCGCGCTCGACAGGCAGCAGTCGCGGTGACCGGCCGCCGCCATTCGGGGCATCCTCGTGCCGCCCGTTCGGTCGCCCCTCCTCGAAGGGGATTCGAGCGGTTACCGTGTGCGACATGCATCAGAACTCCCGGGATGCGGAGCTGGCGGCCAAGGTCTCGCACGCGGACCTCGACAACCCCAACATCGCCCGCATGTACGACTACCTGCTCGGCGGTTCGGCGAACTTCGCCATCGACCGCGAAACGGCGGAGAAGGCGCTGGAGTTCGCCCCGACGGAGCGCGACTACTGCTACATCAACCGCGGGTTCCTCGGCCGCGCGGTGCGCTTCCTGACCGTCGAGGCGGGGATCGACCAGTTCATCGACCTGGGATCCGGCGTGCCGACGGTCGGCAACGTCCACGAGATCGCCCAAGCGCACAACCCGGAAGCGCGCGTGGCGTACGTGGACTGGGAGGCCGTCGCCTGCCACCACGCCCGGCACCTGCTCGGCCACGACGAGCGGGTCACGGTCACCGAAGCGGACGTCTGCGACGTCGACGCGGTGCTCAACTCCCCCACCGTCACCGGACTGCTGGACTTCTCCCGACCGGTCGCGGTGCTGGCCTTCGGCATCCTCGACATCATCCCGAGCCCCGACGGCGCGTCGCTGGTCGCCCGCTACCGGGACGCCTGCGTGCCGGGCAGCGCGCTGGCGGTCTCCAACAACGCCCAGCTGAGCCGCACCGACCAGGAGATCGCCGAGCTCCGCGAACTGCTCGCCTCGACTTCGACGCCGCAGATGCACATCCGCAACGCCGATGAGGTCGCCGCGCTCTTCCCCGGCTACACGCTGGTCGAACCGGGTGTGGTGCCCGCGGCGTACTGGCGCCCGGACCAGCCCGTCGACGACGCGGCAGCGCGCCGCGGGAACGTCCTGGGCGCGGTCGGCTTCCTCGACGGGAAGCCCACCGGCTGAGCGAGTGCACAGTGGACTGAACGACGAGAGCGGCGAGGGAGGTTCAATCCCTCGCCGCTCTCGCGTTGCCAGTCCTACTTCGCCAGGCCGCGCTCGATGGCGGCGATGATGTCCGGCCGCAGCCGCTCCGGCTGGACGATCGCGTCCACCGATCCGACCTCGACCGCGCGCTGGATGCTGTGCACGGAGTCGAACTCCGCGGCCACCTCGCCGAGCTTCTCGGCCCGCACCGACGACCGCAGCTCCGCCAGCTCGTCGGCCAGCGTGACGCGCTCGACGTCGGTGGCCTCCGAGACCCGGGCCTCCAGCTCCTGCACCCGCGGGTCCTTCGCGGTGCGCGCGTTCACCTCACCGGCGAAGACCACGGCCGCCGCCGGGGCACCACCGATGACCGAGGCGAACGAGCCGTCCACCGCCAGCACCGTCATGTTCGGGTTCAGCGCCTTGGAGAACACCACGAACGCACCGCCGTGGTAGCGCGAGATCACGCAGAACACGATCGGGCCCTCGAAGTTGACCACCGCGCGGCCGATCTCGGCGCCGTACTCCAGCTGCAGCTTGCGCATCGACTCCGGCGAGCCGTCGAAGCCGGACAGGTTCGCCAGCACCACCAGCGGGCGGTTGCCGCTGGCCGCGTTGATCGCGCGCGCCACCTTCTTCGACGACCGCGGGAACAGCGTGCCGGAGGTGTAGGTGTCCGGGCCGTCGGTGGGCGGGAAGCCCCGGCGCGGCACCGAACGCGACTCGATCCCGACCAGGCAGACCGGCAGGCCACCGAGGTGCACGTCCTGCACGACGGCGGTCTCCGCGTCGGCCATGCCCGCCCAGCGCTCCAGCACCGCGTGGTCCTGGTCGGCGATGGCGCGCATCACCGTCCGGATGTCGAACGGCTTCTTGCGGTCCGGGTTGGTCGCCGCCGAGAAGATCTCGCCGACCGTGGTGAAGTCGCTGCCGACCACGGCGTGCGGGAAGTCCGAGATGTCGCGGTCGACCGGGTCGGACGTGCGGGCCCGGCGCGGCGCGGACTCGCCCGGCACGACGTAGGTGTGGTCGTAGTGCCCCATCAGCACCCGCCGGGCACCGGCGAGGTCGGCCGCCCAGTACTGGGCCTGCCCGTTCGGTCCCATCACCCGGTCGTAGCCGCCGATGCCGAAGTTGTCCTCCGCCGACACGCCACCGGAGAAGTCCAGCGACTGCTTGCCGGTGAGCACCATCGCCGAATCCGGCGTCATCACCAGGATTCCCTTGGTGTGCATCAGCATCGTGGCCTCGGCGTTCCAGTAGGGCTGGGCGCCCACGTTGATACCGGCCACCACGACGTTGATCTCACCGCCGTCCTGGGTGAAGTGCACGATCCGCTTCAGCGCCGCGGCCACCCAGTCCATGTTCTCGGTGCCGGAGTCCATCGAGATCCGGGCACCCGCCGACAGCGCGTACCACTCCACCGGGACGTTTTCGCGCTCAGCGAGGTCCAGGGCGGCGATCACCCGCGAGCACTCCGGTTCGGACAGCGCGCCGAGCGCCTTGGTCGGGTCGCCGAGCAGCACGACCCGCTTGACGCCCTCCGGGTAGCGCTCGGTCGGGGTGCTGGCCACGCCGAGCACGATGCCGGACTTGTTCAGGCCCTTCGGGCGGTCGACCGGGGCCAGAGCGCCGGTGTCGTCCAGGTCGTACTCGACGAACGTGCCGCTGGAACCGGCCACCACGTCGATCAGCTCGTACGGGTAGACGTTCCCGCGCCGCCGGGCGCGCAGCACCTTCTGGCCGTAGTCGTCCAGCGGCTGGATCGGCTCGGTCGGCGGTTCGGCCATCTCGACCTGCAGACCGGCGCCGCCGTAGGACAGCCGCAGCGCGACTTCGCTGAGCTCGCCGGTCTCCTGGTCCCGCCGTCGACCGAGGTAGAGGACCTCCTCCAGCCCGGCGCCCGCGGTCCGCGGCGCCACGCGCGCCACCACCGCGTCGAGGGCTTCCCGGGAGATGTCGATCGACGGCCACACGTAGAGCACGATCCGGTTGGCGTCGAGCCGCTTCTTGGCCGGGCGCTGAGCCTGGACCCGGCGGATCGCGTCCAGGCAGGCGTCCAGCACCGCTTCGGCAGCCGGCAGGGCCGCGACCCGGCCGTCGGAATCGCGCAGCGGCGTCAGGTCGCGGATCTGCGCCATCGCGACGAGGCGCTCGTCGGCCGGGTTCTCCGGCGCGACGCAGCGGAACAGGTGCACGTCCTCGTCCGCCGACGGGAGCCGGGTGATGTCGAAGTTCTCCAGCCGGTGCAGCTGCAGCCGCAGGCCGACCAGCGGGTGCAGGCCGCGGATGATGCGCTCCTCGACCAGCCCGTCCTCGCTCGGGCGGAAGGTGAAGTGGTGGTGCATCGCCGAACCGCGGCGCCCCGCCACCGAGGTCGTGACGCGCCGCAGGCTGCTCGGCAGCGGAAGTTCGGCCAGGGCACCGCGCAGCGCCTCGGCGGCCGCGTCGGCGTCCGCGGGCTGGTCGTCCCAGGTCAGGTAGATGTCCGCGACCAGCTCGGCAGCACCGTTGGCCGCCTCTGCGACGGCGCGGACCGCTTCACCGAGGTCGGCGAACTCGGCGGCCGTGGCGACCAGCTGCAGGCGCTGACCGTCCAGGTCGTACTCGGCGGTCACCAGCGAGCGGTCCCCGATCCGCCGGCACTGGACGTCCTCCAACGCCCGGTCCCGGTAGTAGCGCCGGCTGAGCACCTCCAGCAGCGGCCCGTGGTCCGAGCCGTTGCGACCGATCCGCTGGCCGAGCAGGCGCACCAGCGGTTCCGGGCTGGCGACCATGGCGGCGATCCGCTCCGCGCGGTCGGCGGCGTCCGGGTGCTCGTCGAGGTAGCGCAGGTGTCCGCGCACGTCGGCGTAGACCTCGGCGCGGGTGCGGCGCAGCATCGGCTGGGCGAACCAGCGGAACACCACGTTGCGGGCGAGGTCGCCGACGACCGGGAAGCGCACCTGGGTCGCCACGATCAGGTGTTCCAGGGCGTGGCCCACGGTCTCGCGCACCGATGCCGGCGGCACCGGCTCGGACAGCCACTGCTTCAGCAGCTTGGTCACCACGACCACGTCGGAGGCGGCCCGCTGCTGGGCCAGGAAGATCCGGAAGACCGCGTCCTCCAGCGCCGGGGTCCGGTCCAGTTCCTTGACCCCGTAGTGCCCGACGACGCGGGTGAGGCGGTTCTGGAAGGTCTCCGGCAGCCCGGCCCGTTCGACGTCGAGGCTCTGCAGGTAGGTGTGGAAGAACTCGCGCGGGCTGTGCACCTGCACGTCAGCGGTGGAGTCCTGCGCGGCGGGCTTGTTCCGGCTCAGCTCCGAGAGGTCGGCGAAGACCCACAGCAGGTCGACCTCGCCGGCCAGCGGCCGGTCCCCGTCCTCGGTCACCTCGGCGCGGGCGGCGAGGTAGTCGGCGAGCACGCGCTGCTGGTCGTGCGGGTCGACGTCGAACCCGAGCAGGCGGCTGCGCAGATCCTGCAGCCCGCGCTGCACGCGGTCGCGCGCCGAGACACCGGTTGGCTCGGCGGGCAGCTCGACCTCCGCGGCGGCGCTGTCCGAGCTGGCGGACTCGTCGCCGTCCTCGCTGATCGGCTCGAGGCGCAGCAGCGGAGCGCCGGTCTCCACCTGGCTGCCGATCGAGACCAGGCATTCGCGCAGCTTGGCGCGGAACGGTGCGCGGAGCACCGTCTCCATCTTCATGGCCTCCAGGACGAGCACCGGTGCCCCGGCCTCGACCTCGTCGCCGACCTCCAGCGGGGTGGCGACCACGAGCGCGGGCGACTGCGAGCGCAGCACGCCGCCCTCGTCGCGGCTGATCCGGTGCGTCACGCCGTCCACCTCGACCAGGTGGATGGGCCCGTGCGTGCTGGTGACCAGCCGGAACCGCTGGCCGTTGACGACCAGCTGGCCGGTGGCGGCGTCGAACCGCTCGAGCTCGGCGTCGACCATGCGCACGTCGTCGCCGTTGGCGAAGCCGACGCGGTAGCGCTGCGGGCCGACCTGGGCGACCAGCACCCGGTAGCCGACGCCGCGCAGCTTGAGGTCGATCGCGCGGCCGCCCTCGTGCTGGACCTGCGGTCGCCCGCCGTGCGCGGTGGACAGCAGCCGCTGGCGCTCCACCTGCGCCTCGTCCTCGTAGGCCTCGATGGCCGCCGCGGCCAGCGCGATCCCGGAGCCGCTGTCGCAGACCAGGCGGCCCTCGTCGCGGACCCGGTCGATCCAGCCGGTGTCGGCGCTGCCGTCGACGACCTCGGGTTCGTCGAGCAGGTCGAGCAGGAAGCTCTTGTTGGTGGTGCCGCCCTCGATGATCACGGTGGTCTGGGCGAGCGCGCGCCGCAGGCGGCCGAGCGCCTCGTCGCGGTTGCGGCCGTAGGCGATGATCTTGGCGATCATCGAGTCGAAGTCGGCGGGGATGGTGTCGCCCTCGCTGACGCCGGTGTCGACCCGGATGCCGGGACCGGCGGGCAGGTCGAGCAGGGAGATCCGGCCGGGCGCGGGCGCGAAGTCGCGGTCCGGGTCCTCGGCGTTGAGCCGCGCCTCGACCGCGTGCCCGATCTCGGCCGGGGCCGCGCCCTCGAGCTTGCCGCCCGACGCCACGTGCAGCTGGGCCTTGACCAGGTCCATGCCGGTGGTGGCCTCGGTGATCGGGTGCTCCACCTGCAGCCGGGTGTTGACCTCGAGGAACGCGAACAGCTCCTCGGCGGGCTGGTACAGGAACTCGACGGTCCCGGCGCCGCGGTAGTCGGCGGCCAGCGCCAGCCGCTCGGCGGCAGCCTTGAGCTCGCGCACCTGCTCGGCGCCGAGAACCGGCGAAGCCGACTCCTCGATGATCTTCTGGTTGCGGCGCTGCACCGAGCAGTCCCGCACGCCCAGCGCCCAGGCCGTGCCCTGTCCGTCAGCGATCACCTGGACCTCGACGTGCCGGGCGCCGGTGACCAACCGCTCGAGGAACAGCACACCGCTGCCGAAGGCGCGCTCGGCTTCGAGGCTGGTGCGTTCGTAGGCCTCCTCCAACTCCGCTGCGGAGTGGATGACCCGGATACCGCGCCCGCCACCACCGGCGGTCGCCTTGAGCATCAGCGGGAAGCCGATCTCCTCGGCCGCCTTCAGCGCACCGTCGAGGCTCTCGACGGCCCCGCGGCTCCAAGGCGCCACCGGAACCCCGGCCTCCTCGGCGAGCAGCTTCGCCCCGATCTTGTCACCGAGCCGGCGCATCGCCTCCGGGCTCGGGCCGATGAAGGTCACGCCCAGCTTCTCGCAGAGCTCGGCGAACGCGGGGTCCTCGGCCACGAAGCCCCAGCCGACCCACACCGCGTCGACGCCGGTCTCGCGCAGGGCGCGTTCCAGCACGTCGAGGTCCAGGTAGGGGCGCGCGGACGCCGGGCCGAGCAGGTAGCTGACATCCGCCTCTCGCACGAAGGTGGAGGTGGCGTCCACGTCGGTGTGGAGCGCGACCGTCTCGATCCGCGCCGAGCCCTCGGCGTTGACCTCCCGGACGGCGTGGATCAGCCGCACAGCGGCCTCTCCCCTGTTCACGATGGCGATACGACTGAACACCGAGCCTCACATCTTCTGCGCACGAGAAAGGCGACGGCCCCCGGGTGCGGAAACGTCGCCGAACGTGACCCCAACATTGCCTCATAGCGCCCGGCAGCGTGAGGAGCGGCGCGCCAGCATTCAAGACCAAGATTTGTAGGGTCCCACCAAAAGCCCCCGCCCCGGGCCCGCTCCGGCCCGCCCGACGCCCCAGCGCACCACCCGAGCCGCACCGCCTGCAACCACCAGGCCACACAGGGAGATCAACCGCGGCTCAGCGGGTCCGCCGGCTTCGGGAGATCCTGCTGCCGGTACCACGCGCCCCACTCCTCGAGTCGGTGGATGACGTCCTCCAGGGTCTTCCCGATCGCGGTCAAGCTGTACTCCACCTTGGGCGGGACCTGCGGGTACACCGTGCGGAGCACGATCCCGTCGGCTTCGAGCTCGCGCAGCTGGCGGGTCAGCATCCGCTGGGTGACCGACGGCAGCGCCCGCCGGAGCTCGCCGAACCGGTGCGGCCCGGCGGTGAGGTGCTTGAGGATGGCCATCTTCCACTTGCCCCCGACCACCTCCATCGCCGCCTCGACGGTGCAGTACTCGGGCATCTCCGAAACGCTCTCCCGCACGAGATCATCACCTCTCGGTATACAAATCGACACTACGGCACTTCAAAGACCGTACTTGTTCCACCGCATGCGTGGAGCACATGATCGTTCCGCAGCTCGGGAACACGGCTGCTGCTCACCGAAACGAGGAACGAGATGTCGATTCACCCCGCCCTGACGCCGGTTCGAATCGGCGGCACCGAGCTGCCCAACCGCGCGGTCGTCGCCCCGATGTCCAGGGTCAGCACCGCCGGTGACGGGGTGCCCACCGCGCTGATGGCCGACTACTACCGGGAGTTCGCGCTCGGCGGATTCGGGCTGATCACCACCGAGGGCACCTACACCGACCAGCAGCACAGCCAGGCCTACCCGGACCAGCCGGGCCTGACGTCCGAGGCGCACGCCGCGGGCTGGCGCGAAGTCGTGCGCGCCGTGCACGACGCCGGGGGCCGGATCGCGCTGCAGCTCATGCACGCGGGCGCCCTGTCGCAGCTCGACCGGCCGACGATCGCTCCTTCGGCGGTCGCACCCAAGGGCGCGAAGATGCCTGCCTACGGCGGCGGGGCCGGACCGTTCCGGACTCCGGCGGAGGCCACCGAGGCGGAGATCGACCAGGCCGTCGCCGGTTTCGCCGCGACCGCCGCCCGGGCGCGCGAGGTCGGGTTCGACGCAGTGGAGGTGCACGGCGCGAACGGCTACCTCGTCGACCAGTTCCTCACCGCGTACACCAACCTCCGCGATGACCGCTTCGGCGGCTCGGTGGCGAACCGCGCGCACTTCGCCGCCGAGGTGCTCCGAGCGGTCCGCGCCGCGGTGGGACCCGACTTCCCGGTGGGCGTCCGGCTGTCGCAGACCAAGGTCAACGACTTCGACCACCGCTGGGCGGGTGGCGCCGGCGACGCCGAGGTGATCTTCCGCGCGGTGGCCGCGGCGGGCGCCGACTACCTCCACCTGGCCAGCGAGGGCCGGGACTGGGCGGAGAGCGCTCAGCTCGCCCCGGGCGTGACGATCACCCGGCTGGCCAGGGAGATCACCGGGCTGCCCGTGATCGCCAACGGCGGGATGCACGTGCCCGCGCTGGCGGAATCGCTGCTCACCGGCGGCGAAGCCGACCTGGTCGCGTTGGGGCGCGGTGCGCTGGCCAACCCCGACTGGCCCCGCGTGCTGGCCGGCGGTGGCCCGCTCCGCGAGTTCGACCGCGCGATGCTCACCCCGGACGTCACCCTCTCCGGCCAGGCCGTCCCGCGCTGATCACCGGCCAGTCCGCCTCCCGGTCGCAGGAGGCGGACTGATCTCGTCACCGGTCGCGGAGTGCGAGCCAGGACGCCACGGCCATCGCCAGCAGCAGGCCGCCACCCAATGCGACAGCGGCGGTGAAGCCGTTGCCGAAGGCGATCATCGCCGCTGATCGCAGCGCCGCCCCGGCCTGCCCGCCCAGTTCCGCCGCGATCTTCACCGCCGCGCCGAGCGAGTTCCGCGCTTCCGCGAGCTGCGCGGGTCCCACTCCCGCGACCGGCTCAAGGGCGTTCCGGTAGAGCACGCTCAACGCCGTGCCGAGGACGACGATGCCCAGCCCGGATCCCAGTTCGAACGACGTCTCCTGGATCGCACCCGCCGCACCGGCCCGCCTCGGGTCCGCCGCCGACATGATCGCGTCCGCGCCGAGCGTCATCACCACGCCGGCGCCCAGCCCGCTTGCCGACAGCAACCCGACGAAGACGCCGTACCCGCTGCCGGTACCGGCCAGCGCGAGGCCGAACATCGAACCCGCGAAGACGAGCAGCGCGAGGGTGATGGCGACGCGATCGGTCAGCGCCGCCGCCACCTTCGGCGCGAAGACCGCACCGAGGGCGTTCGCCACCGCCATCGGGAGCAGAGCCGCCCCGGCCAGCAGCGGCGAGTAGTCCGAGACGAGCTGGAAGTGCTGCGTGGCGAAGAACAT
This sequence comes from Saccharopolyspora oryzae, assembly GCF_027853915.1. GTDB lineage: Bacteria > Actinomycetota > Actinomycetes > Mycobacteriales > Pseudonocardiaceae > Saccharopolyspora > Saccharopolyspora oryzae. Next base: position 1,039 of record NZ_JAQGLA010000017.1, on the reverse strand, counting down.
CAACGCGATGTACCCGGCGAAACTGGCCAGGATCGCCCCGGTGGCGACCGAGAACTTCCGGTCGGCGAACAGCGACAGGTCCAGCAGCGGTTCCCGGATCCTGCGCTGCCGCAACACGAACGCGATAAGCAGCCCTGCCGCTGCCACGCCGACGACGAGGTGCGGTGGCGAAACCGAGCCGTGCTCGCCGATCTGCTTCAACGCGTACACCAGCCCGCCCAGTCCGAAGACCGACATCGCGGCGCTGAGCGCGTCCCACCGGCGCCGCGTCCCGTCCTGGGATTCCGGCACGACGACCGCACCCACGACCAGCGCGGCGATCACGATCGGCGCGTTGACCAGGAACACCGATCCCCACCAGAAGTGCTCCAGCAGGAAACCGGCCGCGATCGGCCCGATGGCCGCGCCCGCGCTGTGGCAGGCCGACCACACGCCGATCGCGAACACGCGCTCCCGGGCGTCGGGGAAGGTGATGCGGATGATGGCCACCGTGGCGGCGGCGATCATGGCCGCACCGAAGCCGAGCGCGGCGCGGAAGCAGATCAGCACCACCGGGCTGGTGGCGAACGCCGCACCGACCGACGCCGCCCCGAACGCGGCGAAACCGCCGAGCAGGACCTTCTTGCGACCGATGCGATCGCTCAGCGTCCCGCAGGTGATGAGGAAGGCCGCCACCGTCAGCGGGTAGCTGTCGACCATCCACAGGAGTTGCGAGGCGCTGGGCATGAAGTGCTGGGACAGCGTGGGCACCGCGACGTGCAGGATCGTGAGGTCCATGCCGACCAGCAGCAGGGTCGTGCAGAGCACCCCGAGCACCAGCCACCTGCGCCGTCCCTGGCCGAGATCTCGTCCGGCGCTCTCCTCGTCATCGGCCTTGGTCCCGCTCCGCTCGAGTTCCACAGCAGGATCGTCGTGGGGTGGTTCAGCTCGGACAAGTACGGAATTCCTTGTGCCATAGGCACATTCCGTATACCGACGAGCTCTATCGAGTCGGCTCAGCGGCGGCGATCGAGCGGTGCACGTGCGTGCAGAACTCCTC
>NZ_JAQGLA010000179.1 GCF_027853915.1 Saccharopolyspora oryzae | reverse complement strand
CAGTCCGGGTTCTTCGCGCTGCCGGCGCAGCTGGGGCAGTTGCCGACCTACCAGCAGCGCCCGCCGACACCGCCCGCCGGGCAGCGCCCGCCGCAGCCGCCTCGTCCGCCCCAGGCTCCGGGACCGCAGCAGCCGGTCGGGCCACGTCCGCCGCTGCCGCCGGCCGGACAGCGCCCGCCCCAGCCGCCGATGGGTCAGCAACCGCCTCCGCCACCGGCCGGGCAGCGTCCGCCGATGCCGCCTCCGCCGCAGCAGCCCCCGGGGCCGAACGGGCAGCGCCCCGGCGGTCCCTGGCCGCCGCGCTGATCGATCTGAGGGTGCGCAGCTGTGGCCAGAGCTCGGGCCACGGCTGCGCCGGCGCCTGGTAGAGCGTGATCTCGTTGCCGCGAGCCATGTTCACCAGGTCCGACTCGACCGTCCCGAGCCGCTGCGACCGTCCGAAGTGGTCGGACAGCGAGCGCTTGCCGACGTAGAGCACGACATCGGCGTCCGCGGGCGGGGCGCCGAAGAACCAGTAGCCGCGATGCGGGCTGTAGACGCGGGGCAGACCGGCCGGGCGGCCTCGCACGTCGAGCGCACCTGCCAGGTAGTAGGTCTCGGCGACGACGACCGCGCGGCGCTGCTGCTCGGGCGGTAGCGCCCGGTAGGCGCGGGTGACCGCGTCGGTGAGCTCCGGCCAGCCCGTTTCGTAGAGCCGCGGGTAGTTCGGGATCTCGGGGTGGCGGGCCAGCACGTCCAGCGGGTAGACCGGCAACATCGACAGCGGCAGCACCGCCGAGATCGCGCAAGCCGGCCACAGCAGCTTGCCGCTGCGGTGCTGCAGTCCGACGGAGGCCGCCGCGAACAGAACTCCGAACAGCCCCGCCAGGTAGTTCGGCCGACCGCCGGTGACCAGGAAGAACACCAGGACCACCAAGGTCGTCCAGCCCAGGAACCGGTACGCGTGCAAGGCGGGGGAGCGCAGCAGCACCGCCAGGCCGTAGCAGCACAGCACCGCGCCGACCACGATCCCGGAGTAGAACAGCGCGGTCGGGACGAGCAGGAGCCGGTCGTTCTCCTCGTTGACCGCGGTGCCCATCTCCAGCGCGGGCCAGCCGTTGGCGGCCTGCCACCACAGCGTGGGAACAGCGGTGACCACGGGAATCGCCACGGCAACCCACAGCGCCGGACGAGCCAGCACCGCCCGCGGGCCGGTGATCGCGGTGCTCAGCAGCAGCGCAGCGCACAGGACCACCACCTGGAACTTGGTCTGCACGGCGAGGGCCGCGATCAGTCCGATGCCGAGGAGCAGCCGGTCTCGGTGGATCCCGTGGCCGTGCAACCGGATCCACCGCACCAGCAGCCAGATCATCGCCGTCCACTGCAACGGCTCCACCGTGGATGCGGTGAGCCAGTGGCCGTTGACCAGCAGCCACGGCGAGAGCGCGTACGCCGCCGCGGCCAGCACCTGGGCCTTGCCGTTGCCGCCGAACTCGCGCGCGACCAGAGCCGCGACCACCACCCCGAGCCCGGTCGCCAGCGCCGCGGGTAGTCGGAACGCCAGCAGCGAACCGGGGAACGCGGTGTCCAGGAACGCGGCGAGGAACGGCACCAGCGGCTGCTGGTCCATGTACCCCCAGTCCAGGTGGAACTTCCCGGCGGCGAGGAAGTAGAGCTCGTCGGTGACGAGGTCGTAGCGCGGCGCCAGCACCACCAGCAGCGCCGTGACGAGAGCGCCGAGCACCAGGACGGGAGTCCGGGCGAACGGCGGGGCGGGGCGGGGGAGCCGGACGGTGGCCGCACCGTCGAAGCCGGTGGTGGCGCTGGTGTGCATCGGCTCCCCCTGGTCGTGACGGCTCGGGGCAGCCTAACGGCCGATCGGGTGAGTCACAGGCGGTCGACGACCTTTCGCGGCGTGATGCGGGCCGCTGGCACCGCCGCGTCCCGGTGGATCAGGCGTCCGCCTTGTGGCGCTGGTAGTAGCGGGCGACGCGGACCCGGTTGCCGCAGATCGCGGGTGAGCACCAGCGGCGGCGGGGGTTGGTGGCGATGAAGAGCATCACGCAGTTCCGCTCCTCGCATTCGCGGAGCGCCTCGATGATCGGGTCCGTGAGCAGCTCGGCGGCGGCCTCGGCCAGGTCGGCGGCGACCCGTGCGCCCAGACTCCCGGGGCGTTCGACGGTGCCGACCAGCGATCCGCCGCGCCAGCTCAGCTTCCGGATCCCCGGCGCCGCCCGCTGGGCGTCGTTGAGCCCGCGGAGCGCGTCCGCCGGCGGGCGCTTCCCGAGCCGGATCTGGGTGAGCGCTCGCGCGGCGTGCTCGCGCACTTCGTGCACGGCGGCCAGGTCGGCTCGGCTGAGCGAAGTCCGCTCCGACTGGGTGGGTGTCGTCATCCGGTCCGCCTGGCGGGTCAGCCACTCCCACAGCTCCGCAGGCGTGCCCATGAAGTCGACCGGGCCGTCCGGGGTGATCGCCCTGGTGTTGACCAGGTCGACGGCCAGCGGCTCACCGATCAGCGGCAGGCGCGGTTTCATGGCTCCAGATGGTAGTGGAGTCCTTGACGGCGTCGAGCCCAGCTGGTCCAATGCGTAAACGAAGCTTTACCCATTAGGGGCTCCGGGGGTGAGGGTGGAGCGGGGCGCGCTC
>NZ_JAQGLA010000178.1 GCF_027853915.1 Saccharopolyspora oryzae | reverse complement strand
CCGACGACCGGGTGGTCTACGGCGGCACCGGCAAGGCCGCGCGGACGTGGCAGGCCTTCGACGCGATCACCGAGACGCTCAAGACCCTCGAGAAGGACGAGACGCTGCTCGTCCAGTCCGGCAAGCCGGTCGGTGTGCTGCGCACCCACGAGTGGGCGCCGCGGGTCCTCATCGCCAACTCCAACCTGGTCGGCGACTGGGCGAACTGGGAGGAGTTCCGCCGACTCGACTCGCTGGGCCTGACCATGTACGGCCAGATGACCGCCGGGTCGTGGATCTACATCGGCAGCCAGGGCATCCTGCAGGGCACCTACGAGACCTTCGGCGCGGTCGCCCGCAAGCGCTTCAACGGCACCCTCGCCGGCACCATCACCCTGACCGCCGGCCTCGGCGGCATGGGCGGCGCCCAGCCGCTCGCGGTGACCATGAACGAGGGCGTGGCGATCTGCGTCGAGTGCGACCCCTCGCGCATCGAGCGCCGCATCAAGCACCGCTACCTCGACGTCCGCGCCGACAGCATCGACGAGGCGCTGAGCCTGGCCAAGGAAGCCCGCGACGCGCGCAAGCCGCTGTCGATCGGCCTGGTGGGCAACGCCGCCGAGGTGTTCCCGCAGCTGCTGGAGATGGACGCGCCGATCGACATCGTCACCGACCAGACCTCGGCGCACGACCCGCTGTCCTACCTGCCGGTGGGCGTGAGCATCGAGGAGTGGGCGGAGCAGGCCGAGAAGGACCCGGCCGACTTCACCGAGCGGTCCCGCAAGGCGATGGCCGCCCAGGTCGAGGCCATGGTCGGCTTCCTGGACAAGGGCATCGAGGTCTTCGACTACGGCAACTCGATCCGCGACGAGGCCCGCAAGGCCGGCTTCGACCGGGCCTTCGACTTCCCCGGCTTCGTGCCCGCGCACATCCGTCCGCTGTTCGAGGAGGGCCTCGGCCCGTTCCGCTGGGCCGCGCTGTCCGGTGACCCGGAGGACATCGCCAAGACCGACAAGGCGATCATGGAGCTGTTCCCGGAGAACGAGCACCTGCACCGCTGGCTGAAGATGGCCGGCGAGAAGGTCGCCTTCGAGGGCCTGCCCGCCCGCATCTGCTGGCTGGGCTACGGCGAGCGCCACCTCGCCGGTCTGAAGTTCAACGAGATGGTCGCCAACGGCGAGCTGTCCGCGCCGATCGCCATCGGCCGCGACCACCTCGACTCCGGTTCGGTCGCCTCCCCGTACCGCGAGACCGAGTCCATGCTGGACGGTTCCGACGCGATCGCCGACTGGCCGCTGCTGAACGCGCTGGTCAACACCGCCTCGGGTGCCTCATGGGTGTCGATCCACCACGGTGGCGGCGTCGGCATGGGTCGTTCGATCCACGCCGGTCAGGTCTGCATCGCCGACGGCACCGAGCTGGCCGCGGAGAAGCTCGCGCGAGTGCTCACCAACGACCCGGGCATGGGCGTGCTGCGCCACGTCGACGCCGGGTACGAGTACGCGACCTCGGTCGCCAAGGAGCGCGGCGTGCGGGTCCCGATGCTGGACTCCTGATCGGTCGGTCCCGGAAGGCCTTGCCGGTCAAGGCCTTCCGGGTCGCACCGGCCATACTGGACGTCCAGCCGCTCGATCCCCCCTGGCCGTGGCGCTCACCCCGCCGCGCAAGCCGACCGCGGGATCGACTACCTAGGAGTGGAAGAGATGGGTGAGGTGGTGAACCGCGCACCGCAGCGCTGGAGCGGTCGCGACGACGGGCCGGGTCCGGAGCACCTCCGGTGGCACCACGTCGTGTCCGGCGACGGTTCCGCGGACATCGCGTTCGTCGGGTTCCGCAGCGACGAGGGGGTCCGCCGCAACAAGGGCCGCCAGGGCGCCGCGGACGGTCCGCGAGCCCTCCGCGAGGCGCTGGGCTCGATGGCCCTGCCCGCGCCGCTGGAGGCAGTGGACGTCGGCGACGTGGAGGTCGTCGGGAACGCGTTGGAGGAAGGCCAGCAGCAGCTCGGCGAGGTGCTCACCAAGCTGATCGACGACGGCCGACTGGTCGTCGTGTTCGGCGGTGGCCACGAGATCGCCTACGGCAGCTACCTCGGCATCGCCGGATCGGAGCGGGTGCGCTCCGGGGCGAAGCTCGGCGTGCTCAACCTCGACGCCCACTTCGACCTCCGCGCGGACGCGACCCCGAGCTCCGGCACGCCGTTCCGGCAGATGGCCGAGCAGGAGCGGGAGCGCGGCGCCGACCTGCACTACGCGGTGCTGGGCATCAGCCAGCCGAGCAACACCCGGACCCTGTTCGACACCGCCGACGAGCTGGGCGTGTCCTACCTGCTCGACGAGGACTGCGGCCCGGCGAACCGCGACGCCGTCGACGAGTTCGTGGACCGGTTCCTGGCCGGCTGCGACGTGGTCTACCTGACGATCGACCTGGACGTGCTGCCCGCGGCTGTCGCCCCGGGTGTGAGCGCGCCGGCCGCTTACGGCGTGCCGCTGGAAACCATCCAGCACGTGTGCGACCGAGTAGCGGCCAGCGGCAAGCTGGCGCTGTGCGACGTCGCCGAGCTCAACCCCGAGCTCGACGTCGACAACCGCACCGCCCGCACGGCCGCCCGACTGCTGCACCGGATCACCACCAAGCACACCCGCTAGGGGAAAGCCATGCCCGAGCACGAATCGACCCGTGAGATCACTGACGACGTCTTCGCGGACATGCTCGAAGAGGAACAGGGCACGATCCAGCTGTTCACCGGCCCTGACGTACTCAAGGTGCGACGCCTGCGCCGCGACCCCCGCGCCTCGATCGTCGGCGCCGCTCCGGTGGCGGAGCGCGACCGCTGGCTGTCGGTGACCGG
>NZ_JAQGLA010000177.1 GCF_027853915.1 Saccharopolyspora oryzae | reverse complement strand
CCCCGTTACCGTTTTCGTGGCTCTGATCAAGAGCCCTGGTCGCCAGGCCTGGCATGACTTTGTCCCCCAGTCGAACGGATGATCCGGGGGGTGGTGTCACCAGGCCTGGTGGCATCGGTGGACCGCTGATAGGGACTCGGCCGCCCACAGGGTAGGTCTCGTCGTAACGTGGCTGCCGGCCGTCGGTGCCTGACTGGTGACCAGCAACCTCGACGTGAAGGACATGGTCGATGACCAGCACATACGGCGTGTTCCTCGGTCTCGACGTCGGCAAAGGCGAACACCATGCCGTGGGCCTGGACCCGGCCGGGAAACGTCTGCACGACGGGCCGTTGCCCAACAGCGAACCGAAGCTGCGAGCCCTGTTCGACACACTCGCCGCACACGGGCCGCTGCTGGTCATCGTGGATCAACCGGCCACGATCGGCGCTCTGCCGGTCGCGGTTGCCCGCGCCTGCGGGCACCAGGTCGCTTACCTGCCTGGCCTGGCCATGCGCCGCATCGCCGATCTCTATCCGGGAAATGCCAAAACCGACGCCCGCGACGCCTATGTGATCGCTGATGCAGCCCGCACCCTGCCGCACACATTGCGGCAGGTCGACGTCGGTGACGACACGTTGGCCGAACTCGGCGTGCTGATCGGCTTCGATGACGACCTGGCCGCCGAGGCCACCCGGATCAGCAACCGCATCCGAGGCCTGCTCACCGGCATCCATCCCGCCCTCGAACGCACCCTCGGCCCCAAGATCACCCACAGTGCAGTGCTGGAACTCCTGACCCGTTGCGGCGGCCCGATCGGCCTGGCCAACACCAGCCGCCGCAAACTGACCTCGATCGCGACCAAGCACGCACCCCGCATGGGCGAACGCCTCGTCGACGAGCTGCAAGCGGCGCTGGCCGAGCAGACCGTGGTCGTTCCCGGCGCCGCTGCGGCCGACATGGTGCTGCCCAGGCTGGCCGAGAGCCTGAAAACCGTTCTGGAGCAACGCAAAACACTCGCCAGCGAGGTTGAGGGGATCCTTGATGCGCACCCTCTTGCCGAGGTCCTGACCTCCATGCCCGGCATCGGAGTCAGGACCGCCGCCCGCATCCTGCTGGAGATCGGCGATGCTTCGGCTTTCGCCAGCTCGGCGCACCTGGCCGCCTATGCCGGCATCGCACCGGTCACCCACCGATCCGGCAGCAGCATCCGCGGCGAACACCCCGCCCGCACCGGCAACCGCAAGCTCAAACGCGCGTTCTTCCTCGCCGCTTTCGCCTCCCTGGCCGACCCCACCAGCAGGGCCTACTACGACCGCAAACGCGCCGAGGGAAAGAAGCACAACGCGGCCCTGATCTGCCTGGCCCGACGACGCTGCGACGTCCTGTTCGCCATGCTCAAAAACAAGACCCACTACCAGCCAACCCGACCCACGGCGCCCCCAGCAGCCGCTTGACAAAACCATAGGAACACGTTACCGTTTTCGTGGCTCTGATCAAGAGCCCTGGTCGCCAGGCCTGGCATGACTTTGTCCCCCAGTCGAACGGATGATCCGGGGGGTGGTGTCACCAGGCCTGGTGGCATCGGTGGACCGCTGATAGGGACTCGGCCGCCCACAGGGTAGGTCTCGTCGTAACGTGGCTGCCGGCCGTCGGTGCCTGACTGGTGACCAGCAACCTCGACGTGAAGGACATGGTCGATGACCAGCACATACGGCGTGTTCCTCGGTCTCGACGTCGGCAAAGGCGAACACCATGCCGTGGGCCTGGACCCGGCCGGGAAACGTCTGCACGACGGGCCGTTGCCCAACAGCGAACCGAAGCTGCGAGCCCTGTTCGACACACTCGCCGCACACGGGCCGCTGCTGGTCATCGTGGATCAACCGGCCACGATCGGCGCTCTGCCGGTCGCGGTTGCCCGCGCCTGCGGGCACCAGGTCGCTTACCTGCCTGGCCTGGCCATGCGCCGCATCGCCGATCTCTATCCGGGAAATGCCAAAACCGACGCCCGCGACGCCTATGTGATCGCTGATGCAGCCCGCACCCTGCCGCACACATTGCGGCAGGTCGACGTCGGTGACGACACGTTGGCCGAACTCGGCGTGCTGATCGGCTTCGATGACGACCTGGCCGCCGAGGCCACCCGGATCAGCAACCGCATCCGAGGCCTGCTCACCGGCATCCATCCCGCCCTCGAACGCACCCTCGGCCCCAAGATCACCCACAGTGCAGTGCTGGAACTCCTGACCCGTTGCGGCGGCCCGATCGGCCTGGCCAACACCAGCCGCCGCAAACTGACCTCGATCGCGACCAAGCACGCACCCCGCATGGGCGAACGCCTCGTCGACGAGCTGCAAGCGGCGCTGGCCGAGCAGACCGTGGTCGTTCCCGGCGCCGCTGCGGCCGACATGGTGCTGCCCAGGCTGGCCGAGAGCCTGAAAACCGTTCTGGAGCAACGCAAAACACTCGCCAGCGAGGTTGAGGGGATCCTTGATGCGCACCCTCTTGCCGAGGTCCTGACCTCCATGCCCGGCATCGGAGTCAGGACCGCCGCCCGCATCCTGCTGGAGATCGGCGATGCTTCGGCTTTCGCCAGCTCGGCGCACCTGGCCGCCTATGCCGGCATCGCACCGGTCACCCACCGATCCGGCAGCAGCATCCGCGGCGAACACCCCGCCCGCACCGGCAACCGCAAGCTCAAACGCGCGTTCTTCCTCGCCGCTTTCGCCTCCCTGGCCGACCCCACCAGCAGGGCCTACTACGACCGCAAACGCGCCGAGGGAAAGAAGCACAACGCGGCCCTGATCTGCCTGGCCCGACGACGCTGCGACGTCCTGTTCGCCATGCTCAAAAACAAGACCCACTACCAGCCAACCCGACCCACGGCGCCCCCAGCAGCCGCTTGACAAAACCATAGGAACACCC
>NZ_JAQGLA010000176.1 GCF_027853915.1 Saccharopolyspora oryzae | reverse complement strand
CAACGACGCCGTGCACGTCATGGAGCAGAACGGCGTCCCGCGCGAGCAGATCGACGCCGACGCGATCCGCATGATCATCATGCACGAGTCCAACGGCGACCCGAACGCGACGAACAACTGGGACTCCAACGCCAGCGCAGGCACCCCGTCGATCGGCCTGATGCAGACCATCGAGCCGACCTTCCAGACCTACGCGCTGCCCGGCCACCACGACATCTACAACCCGGTGGACAACATCATCGCGGCCACCCGCTACGCGATCTCGACCTACGGATCGGTCGCCGACGTCCCCGGCGTCAGCAACGTCCGCGCCGGCGGCGCCTACGCGGGCTACTGACCCCCGTCCCCGCCCCGACGTCCCGCAAATTCAATGGAAATCAGACCTCCAATTTCCATTGAATTTGCACCCCAACACCCCGAACCCCAACACCCCGAACCCGGCACGCCATCCCAGAACCCCAACACCCCGACTCCGGCACGCCGTCCCCGAACCCCGGTGCGCCGGGACCCCCGGCCCGACGCACCGGCACCGTCTCGGAACCCCTCTCCCGGGACGGTGCCGGTCGTTCTGCGCTCGGCGCCGGGAACCGCAGTTTCAATTGAAACTGTGATCCGCCGTGGGTGGGATCTGCAGTTTCAATTGAAACTGTGGTCCACATCGTGGGACGGGACCGGGGAGCGAGGACCTGGGCTACCGGTTTCCGGTGGGGGTTTGGACTTCTTCCAGGAGGGTCAGGGTGCCTTCCAGGGCTTCGGCGACCAGCTCGCGCATGGCCTCCTCCGCGCGGGTGCGGTCGCCGCTGCGAATGCACTCGGCGATCTCGCAGTGCAGGCGGAGGGCGACCGGGCGCGGGCGCTCCGGCATCAGGCCGGTACCGGTCCGCCAGCGCAGGAGTTCCTCGACGACCTCGTGCAGCTGGGCGAACATCTCGTTGCCCGACGCCGTCAGCACCACGCGGTGGAACTCGGCGTCGGTGGCCATGAAGGTGTCCAGGTCACCGGCGCGCGCGGTGGCGACCATCCGCTCGGACAGCGCGACCAGCCGGGCCGCGTCCTCGTCGGTGCAGCGCTGGGCGGCCGCCGCCGCGGCCATCGGTTCGACCGCGGTCCGCAGTTCGGCCAGGGTCTTCAGCTGCGCGGTCCGGTCCGCCGCCAGCAGCCAGCGGATGAGCTGCGGGTCGAAGGCGTTCCAGTCCTCGCGGGGGCGGACCACGGTGCCGACCCGCTGGCGACCGATCACCAGCCGGATCGAGGCCAGGCTGCGCACCACCTCGCGGGCGACGCTGCGGGAGATCCCGAAGCGCTGCTCCATCTCCTCAGTGCGCAGGACGCTGCCGGGCGGGTGCGTGCCGGCGGCGATCTCGTGCCCCAGCACGTCCAGCACCCTGCCGTGCAGTCCGCCGCCCATTTCGCCCCTTTCGCCGCCGTTGAACGTCCCCAACATAGGCCGCTGGGACGGCGTGACAGGCGCAACAGGCATACTTAATCGGTCCACATGGCAATAAAGTCATACTTATTGCTTAGGCTGTGCCGCGCACCAGCTGCTCAACGAGGAGCCCTCCCATGCCAACCAGCCTTCCCGGCAGCATCACCGCCGTACTCGCCCAAGCTCCGCAGCCCGGGGCGTGGACCGAGCACGACACCCGCCTGCTGATCGCGGCGCTCTCCGGCATCGCCGTGATCGTCGTGCTGATCAGCTGGGCGAAGCTGCACCCCTTCCTGTCGCTGGCCCTGGGCGCCACCACGCTCGGCGTGGTCGCCGGGATGCCGTTCGGCGACCTGGTCGACACCTTCACCACCGGACTCGGCAAGACCGTCGGCGACGTCGGCCTGCTGGTCGCGCTCGGCGCGATGCTCGGCAAGCTGCTCACCGACACCGGCGGCGCCGAGCGGATCGTGGAAACGGTCCTGCGCCGCACCACCGACCGCACCCTGCCGTGGGCGATGGTGTTCATCGCCGCGCTGCTGGGCCTGCCGATGTTCTTCGAGGTCGGCGTCGTCCTGCTGGTCCCGGTGGTGGTCATGGTGGCCAGCCGCTCCCAGCAGCCGATGCTGCGGATCGGCATCCCCGCCCTGGCCGGTCTGTCGATCCTGCACGGCCTCGTGCCGCCGCACCCGGGTCCGCTGGCCGCGGTGGACGCGCTGAACGTCGACCTGGGCATCACCCTCGCGCTCGGCGTGCTCGTCTCGATCCCGACCGCCATCATCGCGGGCCCGCTGTTCGGTTCGTTCATCGCCAAGCGCGTGCAGCTGCCCCCGGCCACGCACCTGCTCGGCAAGTCGCCGACCGAGACCGCTCCGGAGAAGCGCCCCAGCTTCGCCGCCGCGGTGGCCATGCTGCTGCTGCCCGTCGTGCTCATGCTCGGCAAGTCCGTGGCCGAGCTCGCGCTGGCCGAAGGCAGCTTCGGCTACAAGGTGCTGCACACCATCGGCACGCCGGTCGTGGCCATGATGCTGACCGTGCTGATCGCCATCGTGGTGCTCGGCACCGGCGCCCGGTTCAGCCGCAGCCGGCTGTCCGAGGTGGTCGGCGGTTCGCTGCCCGCGATCGCCGGGATCATCCTGATCGTCGGCGCCGGCGGCGGTTTCAAGCAGACCCTGGTCGACTCCGGGGTGAACAACATGATCACCGACCTGGCCAGCGGGGCGCACCTCTCGCCGCTGGTGCTGGGCTGGCTGATCGCGGTCGGCATCCGGGTCGCCACCGGTTCGGCGACCGTGGCCACCATCTCCGCGGCCGGGATGGTCGCGCCGATGGTGATGGGCCTGCCGCCCGCTCAGGGTGCGCTGGTCGCGCTGGCCATCGGCTCCGGCTCGCTGTTCCTCTCGCACGTCAACGACGCGGGGTTCTGGCTGGTCAAGGAGTACTTCGGGATGACCGTCGGGCAGACCCTGAAGACCTGGTCGGCGATGGAGACGCTGCTCTCTGTGGTCTCGTTCGCCGTGATCCTGGGCCTGTCGACCGTCGTGTGACCGCAGGGGTCGGGGGGGGGCTTGAAACGGTTTTTGCGGCC
>NZ_JAQGLA010000175.1 GCF_027853915.1 Saccharopolyspora oryzae | reverse complement strand
CCGTCGACCCGCACCGGCGCCGGAATGCAGCTCAGCTGCTGATGGTGTTGTGCTCGGGTCCGTACGGGAATCCGGTGATGTTCTCCGCGCCGTCCTCGGTCACCACGAGGATGTCATGCTCGCGGTACCCACCGGCCCCGGCCTGGCCCTCCGGGACGGTGATCATCGGTTCCATCGACACGACCATGCCGGGTTCGAGCACCGTGTCGATGTCCTCCCGCAGTTCCAGCCCTGCCTCGCGGCCGTAGTAGTGCGAGAGCACGCCGAAGGAGTGGCCGTAGCCGAAGGTGCGGTTCGGCAGGAGCCCCTCTGCCTCGTAGATCTCGTTGAGCTCGTTGGCGATCTCACCGCAGACGGCACCGGGCCGGATGAGTTCGAGACCGCGCTCGTGCACCGCGGTGTTGACGCGCCAGTAGCGCAGGTGCTCCGCGGACGGCTCGCCGTAGAACAGCGTCCGCTCCAGGGCCGTGTAGTAACCGGCGATCATGGGGAAGCAGTTCAGGCTCAGGATGTCGCCGTCGCGCACCTGGCGGCTGGTCGCCCAGTTGTGCGCGCCGTCGGTGTTGATCCCGGACTGGAACCAGACCCAGGTGTCGCGGAGCTCGGCGTGCGGGAAGGTACGGGCGATCTCGCGGACCATGGCCTGGGTGCCGGCGAGCGCCACTTCGTACTCCGGGACTCCCGCGGTGATCGCCTCGACCACCGCGGCACCGCCCAGGTCGGCGATCCGGGCACCGTGCTTGATCAGCTCGATCTCCTCTGCGGACTTGACCATGCGCTGGCGCATGGTCGCCGCGGAGATGTCGACCAGGCTGAACCCGGGCAGCGCGTCGGCCAGCTGCGCCCGCAGCATGGGCGGGATGTGGTCGTCCTCCACGCCGAGCCGCCCGGACTTGACGCCGGAGCGTTCGAGCACGGTGGCGATGGCGTGCAGGTAGTTGTCGCGCCGCCAGTCGGTGTAGACGATGTTGTCGCCGAAGCTGCGCCGCCACGGCTGCCCGGCGTCGATGTTGGCGGAGACGGTGACGTGCGCGTCCTCGGTCACCACGAGGGCGTAGTTGCGGCCGAACGAGGTGTAGAGGAAGTCGCTGTAGTAGTTGATGTTGTGGTAGCTGGTGAACACGACCGCGTCGACGCCGTCTTCGGCCATCTGCTTGCGCAGCGCGGTCACCCGGCGGCTCATCTCCTCGTCGGAGAACGTCGGCCGAACTCGCTCGCCGTTGTGGATCTCCTTGAGCCGTTCGAGGTTCATCGAACACATCCTTTCTCGTTGGTGTCCTGCGGAAGGGCTTCCGCGACGGGAGCGCGACGGGCGGCCAGCATCGCCGCGGCGGCAGCGATTCCGGCGGAAGCGAGGTACCAGGCCGGAGCGATCTTGTTGCCGCTGAGGTGGATCAGCGCGGTGGCCACGAACGGGGCGGTCCCGCCGAACAACGCGTTCGCGGTGTTGAAGCTGAAGGCGAAGCCGCTGTAGCGCACGTGCGTCGGGAACAGCTCCGCGAGGTAGGACGGCAGAGTGCCGTCGTTCATGGTGAGCAGGACGCCCAGCGCGAGCTGGATCAGGGTGATGCCGATCAGCCCGCTGGCGCCCAGCAGCAGGAACATCGGGACCGCGAGCAGCGCGAACAGCGCACCGCACGTCGCGAGCATCACCGGGCGGCCGACCACATCGGACAACCAGCCCATCACGAACACCGATCCGATGTAGCCGAGCAGCGCGATCGTGGTGACGATGAAGGAGGCGGTCTCACCGAGCTGCAACTCGGTGGACAGGTAGGTCGGCATGTAGCTCAGCAGCATGTAGAAGCCGACCGCGTTCAGGCAGGTCGCGCTGAAGGCGATGAAGATCGCCCGCTTGTTGCTGGTGAAGGTCTCCCGCAGCGGTGTGGACGTGACGGATTCCTGGTCGGCCAGGGCCCGGAATTCGGGGGTGTCCTCCAGCTTGACCCGGATGTAGCGCCCGATGACGCCGAGCGGGGCGGCGAGCAGGAACGGGACGCGCCAGCCCCACGAGTCCATCGATTCCGGCGGCAGGAGCGAGGTCAGGAGCGCGACGATGAGCGACCCGAGAAGCAGTCCGGTGGCGGTGCTCGCGGGCACCACGCTGGTGTAGAGACCGCGGCGGTGGCGCGGGGCGTACTCGAACAGGAACGCCGATGCGCCCGCGTACTCACCCGCGGCCGAGAATCCTTGCACCACGCGCACCAGCAACAGCAGCGCAGGTGCGAACAGGCCGACCTGGTCGTGCGTTGGCAGCAGCGCGATCACGAAGGTCGCGGCGGACATGATCAGCACTGAGAGCGACAGGGCGGCACGCCGTCCGAACCGGTCGCCGAATTGGCCCCAGAAGATGCCGCCGAGGGGGCGGACGATGAACGACAGCGCGAAAACGCCGAAGGTCGCCAACAGGGCCGCGGTGGGGGAGCTGGTGGGGAAGAAGTTCCGGGCGATGATGGTCGCGAGGTAGCCGTAGGCGGCGTAGTCGAACCATTCGACGCAGTTTCCGATGAAGCTCGCCGTCACGACCCGGCGGATCGTGCGGGAGCCGCTGTGCCCGAGATCGGCACCTTGATTGCTGGATGTCATCGCGCCCACTCCTGGGTGGGTCGTGCCGGCCCGGCGGGAAGGCCCTGGTCGGCATTGGGCAAGGGGCCTGGCTGTTCAGTTCAGCCGCAAGACAACCGTACGTCGATGCAACTCCGTTGCGGTGAACGAAACGTAAGAGCGCTGTTGCCCGCTGTCAACCCCGGATTCCACGGCGCTCCGAAATCGGCTGATCGAACTGAGAGTGGTTGATGCAGGGGGCGGATCCTGGTCCTGCGCTGCACGCGGCCAAGTCAGAAAAGTCGTCTAGAGCAACAGTGTTGCATTCAATGCGACATTGCTGCATGCTCTGGGGCATCTCTCGTTCCTCTTCCCCAGGTTTCCCACCACGGCCGCTGCGCGCTCAGCGGCGGAAGGGTTCTCCATGACTGCACCGACGATCCGGTCGACACCGGACCTGTTCAACGACAAGCTGGCCGCGGTGGATCCCGAGGTCGCGGCGGCGGTCGGCGCCGAGCTCAACCGGCAGCAGAGCACGCTCGAGATGATCGCCTCGGAGAACTTCGCGCCC
>NZ_JAQGLA010000174.1 GCF_027853915.1 Saccharopolyspora oryzae | reverse complement strand
CCCAGGTGCGCACCCACCACGACGAGAACGGCAAACGTCGTTGATGAAGCAGCCGTGCAACCTGGTGCAACGGTCGCACCTGGGCAGTCGCGGGCGTGTGCTGGAACGCGTTGGCAGCGGAGCCGGTCTGCGCGGCCGGGCAGATCAAGGGCGGCAAGCGACGATAAGATCAACTATCCCCATCGCGGTTCGTCCTGCCGCGACCACGTCGTGGAGAACATCGATGGTGCTGCTGGCCCCGTCCGTCGAACAGCTCGGCCGAGCGCTGGAGGCCGTCGGTCACCTGGTTTCCGGCATCCGAGAAGGGCAGTGGTCGAACCCGACTCCCTGCACCGACTGGACGGTGGAGGACTTGGTGAACCACTTGGTGGACGTGAATCTCGCCGTGGCCGCTTCGCTGACGCACCAGGCGCCGCCCGAACCCGGCACGCAGCACCTCAACAGCAGCCCCGTCGAGGTCTACGTCAGGTCCAGCGGAGCGGTGCAGGCCGCGTTCGATCAACCGCAGGCTCTTGAACGCACCTACCAGGGGCCTTTCGGCGAGACCACCGGCGCGGCACTCCTGCTCGTGCGCATGGCTGATCTCCTGACTCACGGCTGGGACCTCGCCCGGGCAACCCGTCGACCTCCCCGAAGACCTGGCCGAACAGGCTTTGACATTCGTCCGCCGCCAATTCACCGAGCCGGTGCGAAACGGTCGGTTCGATCCTGCTCAGGCCATCTCGGAGGACGCTCCGGCGATAGACAGACTTGCCGCATTCCTCGGTCGTCCTGCCGCAGGGGCGGACTGATCGACCACTACCGGTTCTGAGCGGACCGCTGCGGGGTGCAACCTGGTGCAACGGTTGCACCTGGGCAGTCGCGGGCGTGTGCTGGAACGCGTTGGCAGCGGAGCCGGTGGGAGGCGCGATGCGTGCTGCGGTGTACCGGGGGCGGGAAGAGCTGGTAGTCGAGGACGTCGCGGAGCCGGTCTGCGCGGCCGGGCAGATCAAGGTGAAGGTCGGGCACAACGGGATCTGCGGCACCGACCTGCACGAGTACTACGCGGGGCCGATCTTCGTCCCGACCGAACCGCACCCGCTGACCGGGTACCGGTTGCCGCTCACCATGGGGCACGAGTTCTCCGGGACCGTCGTGGAGGTCGGTGCGGACGTGTTCGACGTCGCCGTGGGCGACCACGTCGCGATCGAGCCGGTCTACCGCTGCGGGAAGTGCCCGCCGTGCCTGGCCGGGCACTACAACGTGTGCCGGCAGATCGGGTTCCACGGGTTGATGGCGCCCGGCGGGATGGCCGAGTACTCGGTGGTGCCGTCGTGGATGGCGCACCGGTTGCCGGCGTCCGTCGGGGCCGAGCTCGGTGCGCTGGTCGAGCCGATGTCGGTGGCCTACCACGCGGCTCGGCTCGGCGAGGTCGGTCCGGGCGGCAGCGCGGTGATCTTCGGTGCCGGGCCGATCGGGATCGGCATCTGGTTCGCGCTGCGCGGCATCGGCGTCGAGGACATCACGGTCGTCGAGCCGTCGGAGACGCGGCGGGCGGCGATCGCCGGGTTGGGCGCGGCCGATGTCATCGACCCGACGGAGATCGACCCGGCCACCCACGTCATGCAGCGGACCGGCGGGCGCGGTGCGGACGCCGCTTTCGACGCGGCGGGCGTGAAGGCCAGCGTGGCAGCCGGGATGTCCTGCCTGGGGGCGCGCAAGCGGCTGATCGCGGTGGCGATCTACGAGCACCCGTTGCAGACCGAGCTGCTCCAGCTGGTGATGCGCGAGTCCGCGATCCAGGGTTCGCTCTGCTACACCGCCGACGACTACGGGGCGGTGATCGACCTGATGGCGCGCGGCCACTACGACACCACCGGCTGGGTCGAGCACGTGCCGTTGGAGCAGGTCGTCGACGAGGGGTTCGCCGCGCTGCGGGCCGGGCGGAAGATGAAAGTGCTCGTCGATCCATGAGTTTCCGGCTGGTCGCGGGGCGTGGCCGGTTAACGTTGGGGTGTGTCGCGGCAGAAGAGCTTCCCCCCGGTCCACGAGGCGTGGTTGCCGCGGGAGCACCCGATGCACCGGCCGCGGCACGGCAGGCGGCAGCTCGCCGCGCTGGTGTGCGCCGTCCTGTTCTTCACCGCACCCCTGACCAGCTGGGTCCTCGGTGCTAGGCCGACGCAGCTGGAGAACCGGCCGCTGGCGGCGTTCCCGAGCATCACCGACGGTTGGGGCGCCTTCACCGGCCTGAACGCGTGGGCCACCGACAACCTGCCGTTCCGGAAGGACGCGGTGCAGTCGGTGGACGCGCTCAGCCGCGGGATCTTCGGCGAACCCGCCCGGCTGGACGGCGGTTCGCACACCTCGCCGGTGGGGGCCGGGCAGGTCGACGAGAAGCCGCAGATCGACGAGAACGTGTTCCCCGCGGTCATCGAGGGCAAGGGCGGCTGGCTCTACCTCGGGCACGACGTGTCCTACCGGTGCGTGCCGAAGCGCTCGCTGGACGAGGTGATCGCCGGGCTGCGCCGCTGGAAGTCCGTCGTGGAAGCCTCCGGTCGAAAGTTCCAGCTGGTCATCGCGCCCGACAAGTCCACCGCGTACCCGGAGAACATGCCGGACCGCTACGCCGGGCAGGACTGCTCGACGAAGGCCCGCGAGGAGTTCTGGAAGCGGGTGCCCGGCCAGACCGGTGCGCTGGACATGCGCAAGCAGCTGCGCGACGTGGCGGCCCGCAACCAGCGGCCGATCTACCACGACATCGACACGCACTGGACGCACGAAGGCGGCATCACCATGGCCTACCAGCTCGCCGAACGGCTCCAGCCGGGCGTGACGAGCAGCTGGAAGGTCCTGCCGTCGCGGCAGTACCCGCACAGCGCGGACATCCCGGACCTGCTGGGCCAGGACCGGACGGTGAACATCCAGGCGTACTCGCTGGCGCCCGACGGCAGCGACGTGGACAACACCCAGTTCAAGCCCAGCGACTTCCACGAACCGCTGCACCTGGACTCGCCGCCGAAGCCGGGCATGGTCACCGCGCCGATGCGGATGGTCGGCGACTCGTTCACCCAGTTCGCGAGCCCGTACCTGGCGGCGACGTTCACCGACGTCACGATCGTCCACCCGGACCAGGTCGCCCTCGACCCGGCGGCGACCGGTCAGCTCCTGTCCGAAGGGGAAGTGGTGACCTTCGAGCTCTCCGAGCGGTTCGTCGCCGGAGGCCGCTACCCGATGCTCGACCCGGCCGTGGCCGACCAGGTCGGCGAAGTCCTCGCCGCCCACCCCGTCCGCTGACACCGGAGTCGGGGGGGGGGGGG
>NZ_JAQGLA010000173.1 GCF_027853915.1 Saccharopolyspora oryzae | reverse complement strand
GAACGGGCTTGCACCAGCCCGTTCCGCGCCGCGTCGTTCACGCTTGGCCGCAATCCCGAAAATGGTTGTCCGACAAGCGATTCCACCCGCAGGACCGGAACCGGATCACATGCGGACAGTGGACGGCGGCTTTCGCTACGCCTCGGCGGGGTCGCGCTCGGCGACCCGGTGACGGCTCATGATCGACACCCGGTTGAAGGCGTTGATCGTGGTGGCCGCCCAGATCAGCAGCGACACCGCGTCGTCGCTCAAGTGCTCGCGGAACCGCGCGTACTCCTCGTCGCTCACGTGCCGGTCGGCGACCAGCGTCACGGCCTCCGCGATCTCCAGCGCTGCCCGCTCCTCGTCGGTGAACAGGTCCACCTCGCGCCAAGCCGCCAGCACGGCGAGGCGTTGCGGGGTCACACCTGCCCGCTCCGCGAGCCGGGAATGCCGGTCGAGGCAGAACGCGCACCGGTTGATCTGCGAAACCCGGACGTTGACCAGTTCCAAGGTGGACCGCTCCAGGCCGACGTCGGCCGTGCGCTGGTGCAGTTCCGCCGCCGCGGCGAGCATCGCCTTGTAGACGGAGGGCGACTGCTTGTCGACGTAGATCCGGCGGTCCGCGCTCATCCCTGCGCCTTGCGGACGGCGTCCAGCGCGGCCGGCGTCACCTTGTCCGTGATGTCGTCGAAGTCGTGGTGCCGCTTCAGGTACTTGGCCACGTACGGGCACACCGGGACGATGCGCTTGCCGCGAGCGCGGGTGTCGGTCAGCGCCTCCGTGACGAGCGTGCTCGCCAGGCCGCGTCCGGCGAACCGGTCGTCGACCTCGGTGTGGTAGAAGATCCGCTGGTCGCCGTCGTCGACGTAGGCGGTCAGCCCGGCTCGTTCGCCGTCGAGGCTGATCTCGTAGCGGTGCCGCTCCGGGACGTCCGCGACGACCGGGTCCACGCCAGCGGCGCTCTGTTCGTCTGCCATGCCCCAACTATGCCGCAGCAGCAGCGGATCGGACAGCCGCGCCCGCTTGGTGGACCTCACACGCAGACCGCAGATCAATGCACGTGCAACGACCTGAGCCGCGGCGGTCGCTCCGGCAAGTGCTGATGTCGTTGACGGCGAACCGCTCCGGTGGGCGGGTCAGACCTCGACCGGGCCTCCGAGGACGCGGGAGAACACCTCGTGGAGGGTTTCCAGCTCCTCGTCGGAGAGCCGGTCGGCGAAGGCGGTCGGAGCACATCGCCAGGGGCGCTGGAACACACCCCTGGCGATGCCCCGGGCTGCGGTCGTCAGCTCACAGACCTGGTGCTGCCGGGATGTCCAGTTCGGTCTGCGCGTAGTGGTTGAAGTAGTTGGTGAAGAGGTTCACCGCGATGTGCGAGAACAGCTCACCGAGCTCTTCGGTGGTCCACCCGGCGTCCAGCGCCGCCTGCCACGTGCTCTCGCCGACCACGCCGACCTCCCTGACGGCTTCGCGGGCCACGCCCAGCAGCGCCAGCAGCTTCTCCTCGCCCTCGATCGGCTCGCCGGCGCGCAGGGCGATGGTCTGGTCGCGGGTCCACCCCGCCTTCCGCGCCGAGCCGGTGTGCACCGACTGGCAGTAGGCGCAGTGGTCGACCGCGCCCACGGCCAGCGCGATCGCTTCCCGCGTGCGCGCGTCGAAGGTGCCGTGCTCGGCGATGGCCTGCTGGATGCCCGAATAGGCGGCCAGCACCACCGGGGAATGCGCCATCTCGCCGTGGATGTTGAGCACCTTGCCGACCTTCGCCCGCAACGCGCTGAGCTCGTCCTTCGACGCCTCGGGCGCGTCGTCGACGGTGTGCACTGGGATACGCGGCATCCCGATCGTCCTTCCTCCGAAGACCTGGTCCGGTCGTCTCAACACCCGACCACCGCCGGCTGTTCCAGGGGACCCGATGGAACCACGGCGGTCCACTTGGGACATGTCACCGGACGTCTCCGGTGCACGGCGGAGGAATCAGGCGGCCTGGGCCACGAGGGCGATCGGCGTGTCACCGCAGCGCCGCAGCACCACGCCGTTGTCGTTGCGCGGAGCTGCTCCCCCGCTCCACCAGGCCGGGACATCGAGCTCGCGGGCCAGGGCACCGGTCACCTGGCCGATGTTGTTGGAGACGATGAACCGGCCTTGGGCGTTGACCAGGGCCGCGCGGCGGCCGAGGTCGCGCAGGTGCGGGAGGACGGCTCGCTCGAAGTTCTTGACGAAGACGTCGGCTCCGACGACTCCGGCGAAGGTGTCCCGGACGATCAGGGGCACGGTGAAGGTCAGGGCGTACTCGTCGCTGCACAGGTAGTCGACGTAGGGGCCGGTGATGTGGCGTTGCGCCGTGTCGCGGGGAACCGTGAACCACGGTTGCCTGGTGTAGTCCAGGAAGTGCTCGCTGGCCGGGTCGAGGCTGATGAGCAGCTGGGCGGGGTCCTCGCCCGGGGCCTGGGTCCACCACTGGAAGCCGAGCTCCTGGTCGACCAGCACGTTCGGGGCGGTGATGAAACCCGCTCCGGTCACCAGTTCGCCGAGGGCGCCGACCACGTCCGGTCGCAGCCGGGCCAGGTCGCGAGCCCGCAGGGAATCCGCGGCGAGCAGCGCCTCGGCGCTGCGGCGGATCGGCACCAGGCGGGAGAAGACGTCTTCCACCAGCGTTGAGACGTGGCCGGAGATCTCGTCGCCGACCAGCGTGCGCGTGTCCTTCATGCTGCGACCACCTCTGCACAAGCCGATAACGGCCCCCCGCTGCGATGCTCGGACACTGTAGCGGCATACCGCCGAACGGTCGCCCTCGTGCTCGACCGTTTCGCCGCAGTTCGGCCCCGTTGCCCGAAATTCGCTACTGCCGCGTCAAGTTCAGGTGCACCTGCGCCGCGCGATCCACGGCTTCGAGGACGTGCTCCTCGGTGAGCGTCCGGGCCAGCTGCCCGTCGGCGTTCGCGATCGCCTCGACGATCGCGCGATGCCCGGCGTGCACGTCGTCGGCTCCCCCTTCGCAGCCGGTCGAAAGCCACAGCACCGCACCGAGTTCGCCCTGCAGCTGGATCTCCTGCTGGGTCAGCCTGCTCGACTGGGCCGCGGCGGCGACTTCCAGGTGGAACTGCCGCTCGGCGCGGGCGGTGCCGTGCCCGGTGGTGCCGACGACGTCGTCGGCCGCTTGCTCCAATCGCGTGAGATCGTCCGGCGAGCTCCGCTCCGCGGCCAACCGGGCGGCCGCACCGGCGATCGCCGCGTAGTGGTCGCCGAGGTCGCGCAGCTCGCCGACGCTGACCTCGCGCAGCCGCACGCGCCACGACTCGCCGCCGTGGTCGCGCGGAGCGCGCACGAAGCAGCCGCCGCAGCGCCCCCGCCGGGTCTCGTCGAGACCCCCCAGCCGC
>NZ_JAQGLA010000172.1 GCF_027853915.1 Saccharopolyspora oryzae | reverse complement strand
GCAGCGCATCGGTGCACGGCGGCGTGCGTCCGGTGTGCGAGCAGGGTTCGAGCGTGACGACCGCGGTGCCGCCCTCGGCCCGCTCCCCCGCCGCGCGCAGCGCGACGACTTCGGCGTGCGGACCGCCCGGGGGCCGGGTCGCGCCGACGCCGACGACCTCGCCGCCGGCACCGAGGATCACGCAGCCGACAGGGGGGTTCGGGCTGGTGGTGCCCCGAACCTGCTCGCTGGCCGCGATCGCGGCTCGCATCGCCTGCTCTTCGCCGCGAACGACCATCGACGTCCTCCCATCGGGTCTCGTGAGCGTTTTGGGTTGCTATAGCGCCCCAAAACGCTCACGAGCCTTGGTCACTGGCGAGCGTGCGCGAAGTTGGGGGCCGCCTTGGCGCGCAGCGCCTCGATCGCCTGGGCCGGGTCGTCGGCGTTGTAGACCGCCGAGCCCGCGACGAAGCAGTCGACGCCCGCCTCGGCCGCCTGCTCGATGGTGTCGGCGTTGATGCCGCCGTCGATCTCCACCAGGAGCTTGAGGTGGCCGGTGTCGACCAGCTCGCGCGCCTTGCGGGCCTTGTCCAGCACGTCGGCCATGAACTTCTGGCCGCCGAAGCCCGGCTCCACCGACATCACCAGCAGGGTGTCGTAGTGCTTGAGCACGTCCAGGTACGGCTCGAGCGGGGTGCCCGGCTTGATCGACAGGCCCGCCTTGGCGCCCGCGGCGCGCAGGTCCTTGGCGATGGCGATCGGGTCCTTGGCGGCTTCGACGTGCACCGTGACGTTGTGGGAGCCGGCCTCGGCGTAGCCGACGGCCCAGCGGTCCGGGTCCTCGATCATCAGGTGGCAGTCGATCGGGATGTCGGTCACCTTCAGGATCGACTCGACCACCGGCAGCCCCAGGGTCAGGTTGGGCACGAAGTGCGCGTCCATCACGTCGACGTGGAGCCAGTCGGCACGCTTGCCGGGCTCGCCGTTCACGGCGGAGATCTCATCGGCGAGGCGGGCGAAGTCTGCGGAGAGGATGGAGGGCGCGATCATCGGCTGGTTCGACACATGCGCGAGTGTAAATCCCGCGCATTCCCCAGCTCAGGTCACCCTCACCACCCGATCGGGCGAGTGGTGAGGGATGGGCGATTTCGCCGGATCGTCCCCGCGGGATCGCCCTCCGACGACTACTGCGCGCTCTCGACCTCGGCCTCGCTCCGAGCCGGTTTGCGGCGGTTGACGACGTAGTAGGCGACGCACAGGACGACGACGAACGGGACGCCGGCCTTCCACGCGGTGTTGAACTGCTCGGTGAACGGCGTGGTCAGCAGGACCGCCGCGACGAACAGCATCGCCAGCACCGTCGTCACCGGAGCGCCCGGCAACCGGACCGGGGAGGGCGGCAGGCCTTCCTTCGTGCGGCGGTGGCGGAACACCAGCTGGCTGGCGAAGATCATCAACCAGGTCACCAGCGCCCCGAACAACGCCAGGCCCAGCAGCATCGCGAACGCGGTGTCCTCGGCGAACACCGCCAGCACCGCGGCCAAGGCCAACCCCGCCGCGGAGAGCACCAAGGACCGGCGCGGCACGCCGCTGCTGCCGACCTTGGCGAACCACTTCGGCGCGTAGCCGTCCATCGCCAGCGAGTGGGTCATCCGCGAGGTGATGTAGAGGTTGGTGTTCATCGCCGACAGCGCCGCGGTGAGCACCACGAAGTTCATGATCCCGGCCGCCGCGGGGATGCCCACCATGCTGAACAGCCGCACGAACGGGCTCTCCGTGACCTCGCCGGAGGACGAGACCTCGTTCCACGGCAGGATCGAGACCACCACGAGCATGCCGAGCACGTAGAACAGCGCCAGCCGCAGCACCATGCCGCGCGCGGCGCGCGGGACGTCCCGGCCCGGGTTGCGGGACTCGGCGGCGGTCATCGACACCGCCTCGGTGCCCAGGTAGGAGAACGTGACCACGGTCAGCGCCAGCCAGACGGCGCCGATGCCGTTGGGCAGGAACCCGCCGTGCTCGGTCAGCGCCCCGACACCGGCCGGCTGCTGGCCGGGCAGGCCGAAGAAGATGTAGAACACGCCCAGGCCGATGAACACCACGATGGTGATGACCTTGATCATGGCGAACCAGTACTCGAACTCGCCGAAGAACCGCACGGCCGCGAAGTTCACCGCCAGCATCATCAGCGAGAACGCCACCACCGGCATCCACAGCGGCAGCTGCGGGTACCAGAACTGCACGTAGAGCCCGGCCGCGATGACCTCGCTGCCGATGTTGACCACCTGCGCGGCCCAGTAGATCCAGCGGGACACGAACCCGGGCAGTCCGCCGAGGTAGCGCTGCACGACCGCGCCGAACCCGCCGGCCTCCGGGTGCACCACGATCATCTCGGCCAGCGCGTAGGCCAGCGCCAGCGCCGCGAACGCGGCCACCGCGTAGGCGATGATCACGGCCGGTCCGGCGATGGAGATCGCCAGCCCCGAGCCGAGGAACAACCCGGTTCCGATCGCACCACCGATGGCGATCATGCCGACCTGGCGGCCGGACAGGTCCCGGCGCAACCCGGACTGCCGTGCCGGTGCGGTCTCCTGTGCCACTGCGCCTCCCACTCGTCGCGCACCGCTCGGTGCGCGACGAGCACCTTACGACGCCCCCACCACCTCCGACTGCCGCGGTTGCGCAGTCGTTGCACAGCCGGGGGGGTGGCCGGGCCCGGGGTCAGCTGGGGAGGGTGAGGTCGATCGGAGTGCCTTCCTCCACCGAACGGCTCACGGTGCAGTACTTCGTGATGGCGCGCTCGACGGCTTCGAGCAGCTTGGTGCGGTCGCCGTCGTCCTCGATCGCGCTGAGGTCCACGTCGAAGCCGACCTGGACGCGGGCGAACTTGTGCTTGTCCTCCGGCACCTTGGTGCGGTCGGCGTGCACGGTCACCTCGGCGTCGTCGCCGAGCCGCCGGACCAGCAGGTTCTCGCTGGTCACCGCGGAGCACGCGGCGATCGCGGCGAGCAGCAGCTCGCCGGGGGTGCACGCGTCGGGGGCGTCCTCCCGGCCGAGCGCGACCCGCCCGCCGCGCGGGTTGGTCGCGAGGAAGGCGTGCTGGCCGGTCCGGGTCACTTCGACCGGAGTGGAAGACATTCGTACCACCTGACGTTCGTTGGAGTTGCCGGCCCAGCCTCGGCGCTGCGACCGTTCGTGGTCAACCATTTCGGGGACCGCGTTGTTCCGACCTGGGATAGAGGACATGACCACTACCGCGGAAGGCCTGCAGCGCCGGTTGACGCTGCGCGACCTGATCGTCTCCGGGCTGCTGTTCATCGGCCCGCTCGCCCCCGTCGGCGTCTTCGGCGTGCTGGACGCGCGCAGCGGCGGCGCGGTGGCGCTGGTGTACGTCGTGGCGACCGTCGCGATGGGGTTCACCGCGTGGTCCTACGCGCGGATGTCGGCCGCA
>NZ_JAQGLA010000171.1 GCF_027853915.1 Saccharopolyspora oryzae | reverse complement strand
AGTCCGGCCGCGGCCGTCGGGGCGGAACCTCGACCAGCTCGTCCGGCGGCTCTTCGCGGACGAGCAGGTCGAGGCCTACGACCAGCTCGCAGTCGCAGTGCCGGGCATCGTGGACGGGGTTGGCCGGGTCGCTGCGATCGTCGCTGCCGACGACGGTGCGCTCCGACCGTTCCGCCCCTCGGAGTTCAGCGCCCTGAACAATTCGCTGAGCCCAGGCCTCCGCCACCTCGAGGGCTTCCTCGGTTCCTACGTTTCCCGGACGTACGTGCTTCTGGCGGTGCACCAGCGAGACTGCGCGGAGGAACTGCGGCCGGTCCTGGACGAGATCGACCGCGTCGCCTCCCGATGCCTCGCCGCCGGCTCCCGGCTCACGATCGGGGCCAGCGACGGCATGCCGCTCGGCCTGCGTTCGGCTCGCGACACGAGGAGCCAGGCGCTCGCCGCGGCGGAGCTGGCGGTGCTGGACCCCGGACTCGGCCGGCACGTGCGGTGGAGCGGGATCGGCGTCTACCGGATGTTGCTCGACACCGAGGACCGGATCGACGTCGTGCTCGCACCGCTCGACGAGGCCGGTCCGTCAGCACCGATGCTGCTGACGACGCTGGAAACCTACTTGGACCTCGCAGGCGACGTGCAGAAGGTCGCCGCCCGGCTCTCCCTGCACCGCAGCAGCCTCTACTACCGCCTCGACCGGCTGTCCCGCCTGCTCCAGGCCGACCTCTCCGACGGGATGACCCGATTGGAGCTGCACGCCGCGCTGAAGTTCCGCCGGTCCGCCAGGCGGACCCTCAAGTAGTGCTGCACACCGGCGGCCGCCACGGGTCGGCCCTGCTTGTTTAGGGTCGTCCCATGCCTCTGCTGCGTGCTGACTCCTCGGTCCTGCTGGTCGTCGACCTCCAAGAACGCCTCATGCCGGCCATCGCCGGGGCGCATGCCGTGCTGGACAACAACGTCCGGCTGGTGCGCGCCGCCACCCGCCTGGGCATCGATGTCCGGGCCACCGAGCAGAACCCCGAGGGATTGGGGGCGACCGTCGGCGAGATCGGGGACTTGCTGCCGCGGCCGGCCGAGCCGAAGACGACGTTCGCAGCGGAGGTCGACCCCGGTCCCGGCACCGTCGTCGTGACCGGCTGCGAGGCCCATGTCTGCGTGCTGCAGACGGTGCTCGCCCTGCGGGCCGGCGGGCGGGACGTCGCCGTCGTCGCCGACGCCGTCGGCAGCCGCACCGAGTCGAACCGCGAACGCGGACTGGACCGCATGCGCGCCCACGGCGTCGACGTGGTCACCACCGAGATGGTCGTGTTCGAATGGCTGCACGACAGCGAGAACCCGGCCTTCCGCGAAGTGCAGAAGCTCATCAAGTAACCAGTGCTACCTGCCGCCGAGGCGCAGCCTGCCCGGCCTCGGTGCCCCGCGTCGGTCTGAGTGATCGGTCGGGGCGTGGGAAGACTCCCTGGCCACCAGGGTGGAGACGGACACCGCGTCGATCTCGGCGTCGCCCGGCAGTTGTCGCAATGGTCGGCGGTGTGCGTGGTCTTGTCGCCTACTAGGCAAGATCCGACCTGCGAAGTTGTTGCCGCACTCGAAAATCCTTGTGCATCAGCAATTTCACCGTCCACACCGGACAAGCCGCCCCGCTGCGGGTGCAGCGGGCCGGCCGCTGGTCGGTGGGTGACCCGCGCGCGGTCGTGAGCGCGGTCAGGTTCGCGCGAGTTGGTCGCGCTTGCGCGTGATCTCCTCGAACAGCTGGTGGAACGACGCGGCGAACTTGTCCACTCCTTCGCGTTCCAGCACTGCGGTGACGTCGTCGTAGTCGATGCCTGCAGCGGCGAACCGGTCGAAGCAGCTCCGCGCTTCGTCCACGCCCTGCTCCAGGGTGTGCGCGACGTGGCCGTGGTCCTGGAAGTCGTCCAGCGTCTGCCTCGTCATGGTGTTCACGGTGTCCCGGCCGATGAGCTGCTCGACGTAGCGCACGTCCCGGTACGCCGGGTTCTTCGTCGAGGTGGAGGCCCACAGGCAGCGCTGCGGGTTCGCACCGGCGGCTGCGAGCTCCTCCCACTCGGCACCGGCGAACATCTCCTTGTAACCCTGGTAGGCGAGTTTGGCGTTGGCGATGGCGAGGGTGCCCTTGAGCTCGTCGTGCTCACCGGTGGAGTCGAGCCGGCGGTCGGCTTCGGTGTCGACCCGCGACACGAAGAACGAGGCCACCGAGGCGACCGACCGGAGGTCTCCGCCGTTGTCCCGGAGCCGTCGCAGCCCCCGCAGGTAGGCCTCGCCCGCGGCGCGGTGGCGGTCCAGGGAGAAGAGCAGCGTGACGTTGACCGGGATCCCGCGGGCGATGGTCTCCTCGATGGCCGGCAGCCCGGCGAGCGTGCCGGGGATCTTCACGAACAAGTTCGGCCGGTCGATCATCCGGTGCAGGCGTTCGGCTTCCGCGATGGTGGCCCGGGTGTCGTGTGCCAGGTCCGGGTCGACTTCCAGGGACACCCATCCGTCCCGGCCGCTCGGGTCGCGGTCGAAGACCTCGCGGAGGGTGTCGCACGCGGACCGGATGTCCTCGCGCGCGATGGCCAGGAAGATCTCCTTGGGATCGGATTCCTCGGCCAGCAGGGCGCGGAGCTGCTCGTCGTAGTAGTCGCCCTCCGCGATGGCGCCCTGGAAGATCGTCGGGTTGGACGTCACCCCGGCCAGTCCGCGCTCGACGAGGCGGGCCAGGTCACCGTCGCGGAGGAACCGCCTGGACAGGTAGTCGACCCAGGCGCTCTGCCCGTGCTCCGCCAAGGCGTGCAGTGGTGTCCTCATGGCATCTCCCGTACGAGTCGTCTCCAGCGGTCTACCCGGAAGATCCGCCGGCAACACCCGGGCGTCTCGCGCCGGTGTGCGCTGGGCCGATCCCGCGACGCTCGGGCGCGGGATCGTGCTGCTGCGAAACCGGATGTGTGCGTCGGCGGGGTGCCGGGTAGCGCTGGGCGGCCGGTGAACATCGACAAGTGGAGGGGTGAGGAGCACGTGGTCGCCACATCTCGTCTGCCCAAACCCGTCAGCGAGGCCTGGCACTGGCAGCTCCAGGCCGCCTGCCGGGACGTGAACGTCAGCCGGTTCTTCCACCCGGAGAACGAACGCGGCCCGGCGCGCGACGACCGCGAGGAGCAGGCGAAGCGGATCTGCGCAGCGTGCCCGGTGATGCGGCAGTGCCGTGAGCACGCGCTGAAAGCCCGTGAACCGTACGGCATCTGGGGCGGCCTCGGTGAGCGGGAACGACGCGAATTGATCGGCCGCAACTGCGCCGCGTGAACGTGTCTTGCGCAGCACCTGATCGCCGACGTTTGCCCGGTGGGCCGCGGGGGAATGGGACGGGGTGCGGATGTTTCACCATCCGGTCGGTATTTCATGTCCGGAGGCGGATGTCATGACGCAGGGAAAGCAGACACCTCGGGAGCATTCCTCCGAACCAGCGGAAGGGCCGCAGCAAGCGGACATCAGCAAGCCGACTCCTGGTGAGCAGGGGACGAAGGCTCCCGCGGTGGAGACCGAGCTGAGGCGTCACTCCGATACCGCAACAGAAGGGGAATGACCCTTGCCCGCGAAGGCAGCGGATGTCGGTGGGGAAGTGGGGTATCCGGGCG
>NZ_JAQGLA010000170.1 GCF_027853915.1 Saccharopolyspora oryzae | reverse complement strand
GAGCATCGCCAGCGTCGCGATGAACGGCGGCACCCGGCCCGCGGTGATCAGCACACCGCTGAGCAGACCGGCCACCGCACCGGCGGCCAGACCGATCGGGACCGCCAGCCACAGCGGAAGACCGGCCGAGGTCACCGCCCAGCCGGCGACGATCCCGGCCAACCCGGCGACGCTGCCCACCGACAGGTCGATGCCGCCGCTGACGATCACGAACGTCATGCCGAACGCCAGCACCGCCACCACGGACGCCTGCACGCCCACGTTGAGCAGGTTGTTCGGGGTCAGGAAGTCCGGTGACAACAGCGCCAGCAGGACCACCAGCGCGACCAGCCCGCCCAGCGGACCGCCCGCGCGGCCGAGCGCGGCCCGCCAGCGGGGGGTGGTGCCGACCTCGTTGTCAGGCATCGCTTTCTCCTCCGGTGTTCTCCGCCGAGACGGCGAGCGCCAGCACGCGCTCCTGAGTCGCCTCGGCACCGTCCAGCTCGCCGCGCAGCCGTCCATCGGCCATCACCAGCACGCGATCGCTGAGCCCGAGCAGCTCGGGCAGATCGCTGGAGACGACGAGCACCGTGGTGCCCGCGCGGGCGAGTTCGTTGATGAGTTCGTAGATCTCGGCGCGGGCACCGACGTCGATGCCGCGCGTGGGTTCGTCGAGGATGAGCACCCGCGGCTCGGCCAGCAGCCACTTGCCGATGACGATCTTCTGCTGGTTGCCGCCGGAGAGCGCCAGCGCGGGCTGGTCCAGCCCGGGGGTGCGGATCCGCAGCCGCTGCACCGACTCCGCGGCTTCGCGCCGCTGCGCAGCGAGGTCGACCAGGCCGGCCTTGGTGCGGTCGGAAATCGTTGCCATGCCGAGGTTCTCGGCCACCGAAGCACCCAGCACCAGGCCCTGCCCGGCGCGGTCCTCGGGGACCAGCGCGAGACCTGCGGCGCGGGCCGCGGCGATGTCGCCGGACGGGATCGAGCGCCCGCCGACCAGCACTTCGCCCCGGTCGTAGCGGTCGGCGCCGAACAGCGCGCGCACCAGCTCGGTGCGTCCCGCGCCGACCAGGCCGCCGATGCCCAGCACCTCGCCGGCCCGCGCGGTGAAGCTGATGTCGGACAGCACGCCGTAGCTGGTCAGGCCGCGGACCTCCAGCTGCACGTCGCCGATCTCGGCCTCGCGGGGCGGGTACTGCTGGTCGACGCTGCGGCCGACCATGAGCCGCACCAGCTCGGCCTGATCGGTGTCGGCGGGCACCTCGCCCACCTTGGTGCCGTCGCGCAGCACGCTGACCCGGTCGCCGATCTCGGCGACCTCGTCGAGCAGGTGCGAGATGAACACGACGCCGACGCCCTGCGCGGTGAGGTCGCCGACGATGCCGAACAGCCTGTCCACTTCGGACCGGCTGAGCACCGCGGTCGGCTCGTCCATGATCAGGAAGCGGGTGTCCAGGCTGAGCGCCTTGGCGATCTCCACCAGCTGCCGGTGCGCGACGCCGAGCTCGCCGACGATCGCGTCCACGTCGAGGTCCAGGCCCATCCGCTCGATCAGCTCGCGCGCCTGGCGGCGCATCGCGCGGCGGTCGATCACGCCGAAGCGGCGGGGCGGACGGCCCAGGTAGATGTTCTCGGCCACGGTCAGCTGCGGGACCAGCGCCATCTCCTGGTGGATGGTGGCGATGCCCAGCCGTTCGGCGTCCTCGGGGCCGTGGAAGCGCACCTGCTTCCCGTCCACCCGGATCTCCCCGGTGTCCGGGCGGTGCGCCCCGGCGATCATCTTGATCAGCGTGCTCTTGCCCGCGCCGTTCTCCCCGAGCAGCACGTGCACCTCGCCCGGGCGCAGGTCGAAGTCCACGGCGTCCAGGGCGCGCACACCGGGGTAGATCTTGGAGACCCCGATCAGCTCCAGATGCCCGTCGTCGGCCATCACGGTCAGCTCCACTCGTCGTTGAGCGCGGAAACTGTAATCGGTTTCCGTAGCTGGGCCACAATGAACGATGGGCGATCGGCTGTCAAGTGGCGAAACTCGGAGCGAAACCGATTACACTCCGATCGGCCGTGCGGCAACGGAGCACGCACGACCCCGAGCGGAGGAGGTGGCGTGGGCGTCACGATCCACGATGTGGCGGCGCGAGCCGGGGTTTCGGTGGCGACGGCGTCCCGCGCGCTGTCCGGCCAGCGCGGAGTGCGCGCGGCCAACCGGGACAAGGTGCTCGCGGCGGCGCGCGAGCTCGACTACGAGCCCAACGTCGTGGCGGCATCGCTGCGCAGCCGCACCACGCACACCATCGGCATGGTCGTGCCCCGGATCTCGAACCCGTTCTTCGCCACGCTCGTCGAGTCGATCGAGAAGCAGCTGCACGACGGCCAGCGCAGCCTGCTGCTGGCCAACTCGCACTACGAACCGGAGGTCGAGCAGCGCCAGGTGCGCGCGCTGCTGGACCGCCGCGTCGACGCGCTGATCATGATCCCGTGCCACCGCGAGCGCAGCGGTGAAGCGCTGACCACGGCCGCGGCCCGGATCCCGGTGATCCAGCTCGACCTGCGGGTGGACGGCTTCGCGGGCAGCTGGGTCGGCGTGGACAACGAGGCCGGGGTCTGGCAGGTGGTCCGGCACCTGACCGAGCGCGGCGCCCGGCGGCTGGTGTTCGTCGGGGCGCAGCCCACCGACTCGGCTGCTCAGGCCCGCCTGGACGGTTTCCGGCGAGCGGTCGGCGATGGTGATGACGTGCTGCTGGGCGACTTCAGCAAGGAGTGGGGGCAGCAGGCGGCTCTGCGGCTGCTGGAGCGGGATTCGCTGCCCGACGGCATCGTCTGCGGCAACGACACGATCGCCCTCGGCGTGCTCGGCGAACTGGCGAACAGCGGTGTCCGCGTCCCGGAGGACGTCCTGGTCGCGGGCTTCGACGACATCCCCTACGCCGAACTCGCCCAACCGGCCCTGACGACGGTCCGCCAACCCCAGGAGCAGATCGCGGCGGAAGCGGTCCGAGGCCTCGACGCCCGCCTCTCCGGAGACGAAACAACCCCCCGGAGCATCGCGATCACCCCGGACCTGATCATCCGCTCCTCCACCTGACCCCGACCCGGCCTGATCTTCGGTCCGATCCCGCATCGTGGACCACAGTTTCAATGGAAACTGTGATCCGCCGTGCCTGGGTTCCGCAGTTTCAATTGAAACTGCGGTCCCCCGGCGTGTCGGGACCCGACATGCCGACGGGTGTGGACAGGTCGGCCTGGCTGTGGAGAACTTCCGCAAGTTCAATGGAAATCGGAGGTCTGATTTCCATTGAAATTGCGGGTTTGACCGGATCGGGGACGGCGGAGCGGGGTGGATGGGGGTGGGAATCGCCGGGGTCGGGTCGTTCGGGTGTTCGGATAGTGTGGGGCGCGACCTGTACCCGGAACGCCAGGTGTCTACTGTGGACGAATTAGTGCGGGAGTGGACCGCGCAGCTGCTCGACTCCGGCAACGTCGCCGCGCTGATCGCGGGCCTGATCTCGCTGGTCCTGGTGGTCAACCGCGCCACCTGGCTGCCGCTGCGCAACGTCGTGACCATCGCGCACGAAGGCGGGCACGCGGTGATCGCGCTGCTCAGCGGTCGCAAGCTCAACGGCATCCGCCTGCACTCCGACACCTCCGGGCTCACCGTGTCGACGGGCAAGGCGACCGGGCCGGGCATGGTCTTCACCCTGTTCGCCGGGTATCCGGCGGTGTCGCTGCTCGGTCTCGGTGGCGCGTGGCTGGTGACCGCGGACCTGGCGCACGTGATGCTGTGGGGCTGCCTGGTGCTGCTGGCGGCGATGCTGCTCGCCATCCGCAACGCCTACGGCGTGCTGTCGATCCTGCTCACCGGCGGCGCTGTCTTCGCGGTGGTCTGGTTCGCGACTCCGGCGTGGCAGGCGTTGTGCAGCGCCCTGCTGAGCTGGTTCCTGCTCATCGGCGGGCTGCGCCCGATCGGCGAGCTGAGCCGCAAGCGCTCGCGCGGCAGGGCGGCCAACTCCGACGCCGACCAGCTCGCCCGCCTGACCAGAACGCCCCCCGGCCTCTGGCTGACCACCTGGTACCTCCTCGGTCTGGTCGCGCTGGTCCTCGGCGGAACCTGGCTCCTCCTGATGCCGCAGGTCTGATCGGTCGTGAGTGCGTAAC
>NZ_JAQGLA010000016.1 GCF_027853915.1 Saccharopolyspora oryzae | reverse complement strand
CGCCTGGACTCCGGGTGCCCACCCTTATGTATGCCAATACACGGCGGCTGGGCCGTCCTCGCCAGGCGAACGCTGAGAACCCGCGGCGGTGCAAGCGCCGAGGGTGGGCTATGCGCCTGCGGCGCATCAAAGACGAAGACCAAAAGCCAAGGTAATCAGACTGCTGGGCGTCACCGGCGGCTGCGGCGGTTGACGCCGGCGGTGAGGCCGGGCTTCTTCTCCTCCGGGAAGGTCACCGGGAGCTTGCCGAACAGCATCAGCACCAGGATCAGCAGCCCGAGGACGATCCAGCCGCTCCAGCCGAGCAGCCCGACCGACACGTTGTCGACCGGGTGGCCCGCCTGGCCGAAGATGATGGTCAAACCGGCTGCGGCGTTGAGGAAGCCGTGCGCGATCGCCGGCGGCCAGACGCTTCCGGTGGTGAGCCGGAGCCAGCCGAGCAGCGTGCCGACCAGGACGCAGAAGCAGAGCATCATGATGAACGCGACCACGATCGGCACGTTCGGGTAGTTGAACCCGAGGATCAGCACCGGCGCGTGCCAGAGCCCCCACAGCACACCGGTGGTGAGGAACGCGCCCGGCTGGCCGAGCGGCAGCAGGGCCTGCACCAGGTAGCCGCGCCAGCCGAGCTCTTCGCCCAGCGCCGAGAAGACCTGCAACCAGCCGAGCCCGAAGACCTGGGCGAGCTGGATCAGCGCCAGCGT
Source organism: Saccharopolyspora oryzae (assembly GCF_027853915.1). Lineage (GTDB taxonomy): Bacteria > Actinomycetota > Actinomycetes > Mycobacteriales > Pseudonocardiaceae > Saccharopolyspora > Saccharopolyspora oryzae. The sequence goes on along the minus strand of NZ_JAQGLA010000016.1, from coordinate 114,242 downwards.
CCCCGGCGAGGTCTGCTGCTCGGCGCCGATCGGGCCCGACCCGAACTGCTCGGCCAGACCGGAGAAACCGGTCCAGTCGGCGTGGTAGACGCCGAGCAGGTCGCCGACCAGCAGCGCGAGCAGCATCGCCAGCGGCGGCCCCAGCCACGCGATCAGGACGTACGGCCACCACTTCTTGATCCCGCCCGGATTGGTCAGCCCGACGCTGCGCAGCAGCTTCGGCTTCGGGCTGATCCACTTGTTCACCACCAGCGCGGCCACCGCGGGCATGAACATCATGGTGAACAGCACGACGGGTGCCCAGGTCCACGACAGCCCTTCGCCGGTCAGCCACAGCGGCAAGGTCAGCAGCCAGGCCGGCAGGTAGGCGATCGCGACGAAGCTGACGACGCCGCGAACGTCGACGAAGTCTTGCTCGGTGCTCACGGAAGCATTCTGCCAACCGATTCTGAGGCGCAGCTGAGCACGCGAATCCGGCGCGAAAAAGGGGAACCTCCCGGTCAAAGCTCGACCGGGAGGTTCCCCTTCTCAGTTCCGATTAACCGGGCAGCGGTGCGACCGGGAGGCCTTCGTGGATCTTGGTCATCGCCGCGAACCAGGTGCGCGCCGGCACCTTGCCGCCGTAGATGTTGCCGCCGTTCTTGCCGCACAGGGTCGGCGGCGCGTCGCCGCCGCTGTCGCAGATGCCTTGGGGTCGCGCGCCGTCGGCGTAGGTCAGGACCGCGCCCGACATCTGCGGGGTGGCGGCCAGGAACGCCGCGGACTTGTGCTCCTGGGTGGTACCGGTCTTGCCGATCATCGGCCGGGACCAGCCGACGGCCTGGGCGGCCGCGCGGGAGGTGCCCTCGGTGTCGTCCTTGCTCATGCCCTGCGCCAGCTGCGCGGCCGTCTGCGGGGAAACCGCCTGCTCGCACGGCGCCTCGGGGAGCTGGACCGGGTTGCCGTTGCGGTCGGTGATCTCCTCGATCGGCGTCGGCGGGCAGTACACGCCCTCGCTCATGATCGTCGCGCCGACGTTGGACAGCTCCAGGACGCTGGTCGGCGTGTAGCCGAGCGTGAACGCGCCGCGGTTACCGTTCTTGACCGCATCGGCCTGGGACGGCCCGTTCGAACCGTCCTCCTTCAACGTCTGACCGGACGAGTTGACCCTGGTCATGCCGGTGCGCAGGCCGAGCCTGGTGGCCATGTCGACGACGTTGTTCAGCCCGGCCCGCTCGGACAGCGCGACGAACGCGGTGTTCGGCGAGGTCGCGAGCGCCATCTGCAGCGTCCGCGGCCCCGGCTGCACGCCGTCGGCGTTGCCGACCGTGTAAGGCGCGGTGCCGTTCTTGTAGACGCGCGAGGTGTACGAGGCGGGCACGTCAATCACCTCGTTGATGCTCATGCCCTGCTCGATCGCCGCCGCAGCGGTGAACACCTTGTAGACCGAGCCCGCGCCGAACGGCTGCACCCGGCTCACGATGTCGTAGGCGGTCTGCCCCTTGCTGGCGTCGTTGCCGTAGTCGCGGTTGGCGACCAGCGCCCGCACCTTGTGCTTGTCCTTGCCCGGTTCGACGACCGCCATCGCGTTGGCGATGCCTTCGGTCTGGGTCGGCACCTGGGCCTCGGCGGCGGCCTTGGCCGCTTCGGTGGACTTGCGGTCGAGCGTGGTGCGGATGGTGTAGCCGCCGGTCTGCAGCTGCTTGCTGTCGATGCCCATCCGGTCGAGGTAGTCGGTGACGTAGGTGCAGAAGAAGCCGTCGGTGGTGCCGTCGCCGACGCCGACGCAGCCGTTCGGCGGACGGCCCAGCGGGGACAGCGTGTTGAGCGGCTCGTTCTTGGCGATCTCGGCGTCTTCCTTGGTGATGAACTTGTTGTTCATCGGGTCGGTCATCAGGTCGATGACGAGGTCGCGCCGCCGCTTCGCGTCTTCCGGGTTGCTGTTGGGGTTCAGCGATCCCGGCGCGTTGACGATCGCGGCCAGCAGCGCGGACTGGGCGATGGTCAGCTTGTCCGGGGTGGTGCCGAAGTAGGTCTGCGAGGCGGCGCCGACGCCGAAGGTCTGGTTGCCGAAGGGCACCACGTTGAGGTATCCGGTGAGGATCTCCTCCTTGGTCATGGTGCGCTCGAGCTCGGTGGCGATCTTGGCCTCGCGCAGCTTCCGCGCGATCGTGGTCTCCTTGGCCTTCTCGGCCTCGACCGGGTTGTCGGAGCCGGCGACCACGTGCACGAGGTAGTTCTTCACGTACTGCTGGGTGATCGTCGACGCGCCCTGCGCGGCTTCACCGCTGCTGACGTTCTTGGCCAGCGCGCGGACCGTGCCGTGCCAGTCGACGCCGCCGTGGTCCCAGAAGCGCTTGTCCTCGACCGCGGTGATCGCGGCCTTCATGTACTCGGAGATCTGCTCGGGACGGGTGTCGACGCGGTAGTCCCGGAAGAAGTAGGCGATCGGTGCGCCGTCCTTGTCGGTGACCGTCGAGACCTGCGGCATGTCCTGCCGCGCCAGCGAACCCGACATCTTCGACATGGCGTCGCTGGTCTGGTTGACCATCGCCCCGGCGCCGGTCGCCATCGGCAGCAGCAACGCCGCCACCAGCACGCCGGCCAGGACGCACAGCCCGAACATCTTCAACAGCACGCCGCTGCGCACGCCTGCCCCAATCATCAAGTGTCCACCCGGCTCGACCACCGACCGCAGGTCGAAACCCCCACCTGGAATCCGTCTCGCCGGTTCACCGACCGGCCGGAGAACATCCCGTCGACGGCCGCATCAGCAGCACCGGACGACGCCTCGTTCTCTCCACGGCCAACCAGTTCCGTTGATATCACACCGCCCGGTTGGAGCGACGATGCACCGAACGGTCCAGCAGCCCGGATCACGCCCACCGCGAGGGCGCTGATCACTACACTTGGTGACCAGCCGAGCCGATCGCGTGGAGGAGAAATGACCGATCCTTTCCTGGATTCGCTGGCCACCGCACTCGCCGGGCAGGCGGCGACCGCGTTGGGCGCGGCGGGAAAAGCGGCGCTGGTGAAGGTCCGCGATCTGCTCAAGCGGAGGTCGGAACGCGATCCTGAGACGAAGGCCGCACTCGAAGCCGCCGAAGCGGACACCGCGGACCGACCGCAGATCAAGGCGCTCGCCGAGCGGCTGGACCAGGTGTGCGCGGAGGACGCGGAGTTCGCCGAGGAGCTGCGGTCGGAAGGCGCTGCGGTGCACAACGACGTCTCGGCTGCCGACGACAGCGTCGTCAACATCAACCACGGGCAGGTCAAGAACCTGGTTCAGACCCGCGAGTTCAACGGCAACATCACGTTCAACTAGCGCGGGAGTCGGATTCGTTCAGCTCGGCGAGGTACCTGTTGTACTCGGCGAGTTCCGGATCTTCGTCGGCCTCGACGCGCGGCGCCGGCGGCGGCACGAGCGGCCGCTTCCGGCGCACTTCGGGCTGCTCCGCGGGCTTCTCCTCGGCGACTTCGGGATCGGCTTCCTCGCGCTCCCGGGCGAGGTCCATGCGCATCACGCGGATCCACAGGAAGATCGTGAACGCGCCGAACAGCGGCCACTGCAGCGCGTAGCCGAGGTTCTGGAAGCTCCCGCCGGCTTCGTGCGCGCGATCCCACTGCCACACGGCCAGGAAGACGGTGCCGATGGTGGCCGCGATGAACAGGGCGTGCAGAAGCAGCCAACGCGGGGTCAAGAGGCTGCGGAACACACTTCGCATTCTAGGCGCTCGCGCCCCGCCGCAACCTCCGGCTTCATCACGCACCGCGCACGGCACCGATCCGAACTCCTTTCGGCACCACCGGGAATGTGCGCTCAATCACAACTGCTGGCGGCGGCCGAAGGCGAGCGGGGTGCAGAGCCCGATCAGCACGGCCATGATCACGAAGGTGACCGGATATCCGGACAACACGATCAGAACGCCGAAACCGAGCGAACCGAGCCCCTGGCCCGCGTCGTAGGCGATGTTCCAGGCGGTGCTGGCCACCCCGGAGTCGGTCCGGTCGAACATCATCACCAGCGTCGTGTTCTGCACCGCGCCGAACCCGCCGCCGAACGCTGCCGCACCGACCAGCGCCACCGGATCCGCGTTCGACGCGGCGACCGCGAGCAGCGCGGCACCGAGACCGGACAGCAGCACCGACGGGACCAGGATGCGGCGCTGGCCCAGCCGGTCGCCGAGCTGCCCCGCTCCCCATCGGCCGAGCATCGTGGCGGCACCGAAGGCCATCAGCGCTGCCGGCGCCAGCGATTCGTCGATGGCCAGCGGCAGGAAGGCGACGATGCCGCCGGCGCCGATGGCCACGGTGGTCATGACCGTCCAGGACGGCACCAGCGCGAGCGGGAAGGTCGTGGTGCGCGAGCCGCCCGCCGGTTCGCGCGACCGCACGCGGGACATGCCGAACAGCGCGGCCGTGGCGGCGACCGGCAGGGCACCCGCGATCCAGAACAGCGGAGCGAAACCGATCTGCTGGGTCAACCACACCCCCACCGGCAGGAAGGCGACGTTCGGCAGCCCGACCGACAGCCCGTACAGCCCGGCGGCCCGACCGCGCTGCTCGACCGGCACGAGCTCGGCCACCAGGGCGGCGCCGGTCACCGTGAGCAGCCCGAAGCCGATGCCCCGCACGCTCGACACCCCGAGCAGCAGCCACATGTCGCTGGACAGCGCGTACAGCGGCGTGGGCAGGCCGATGAACAGCGTGCCCAGGCCGAAGGCGATCCGGTGGTCGATGCGCTTGAGCAGCCACGGCATGCACAGCTGCGTGATGACGGTGATGAGCATGAACACGGCGTTGGTCGCACCCGCCGCGACCTCACCGGCACCGCCGGCCACCGCCCACAGCGGCAGCACCGGCATCAGCAGGATGTACCCGGCGAAACCACCGACGGTCGCTACCAGCAGCAGCCGGAACGAGCTGCGCTGCAGGGGTGTTCTGTTCCGCTCACGTGGTTCGACCGAGACTCGCACTGGTCTTTGATAGGCCCGGACCGCTCCCCCTGTCCAGCCTGTCCACTCCCTGCGCGGACGTCCGAGATGCCCACTGCTGGCCGATTGTCGCCTTTCGTCCGATCGGTTTGGCTGTGATCCGTTCCAGCAACGGCAAGGAGTCCTGCATGCACCGGATGCGAGTACTGGCACTGGCCGCCGTGGTCGCGGGGTCGGCGTTCATCCCCGCGACGGCCACCGCCCCACCGACGGCGGCCGCGCCACCGCCGTGCAGCGAGGAGCCGCGCGAGAACCCGATCTCGGAGTTCACCAGCTACGACGAACTGCTGGTCGAGCTCGACCGGATCGAACGGGTCAGCGCGGGCCGGGTCGCGGTGGAGAAGGTCGGCGAGTCCAACCGGGGACGCGACATGCTGGCCGCTCGCGTCGGCACCGGCCCGAAGGTCGTGCTGATCACCGCCGAGATCCACGGCAACGAGAAGACCGGCCCGGACGCGGCGCTGGACCTGCTGGACTACCTCGGCACCTCGGATTCCGCGCACGCCGAGCAGATCCGCGAACAGCTGACCGTGGTGGCCATGCCGAAGATCAACCCCGACGCGGGCGCCCTGGACCGGCGCGGCAACGACATGACCTGGGAGGAGGCGCAGTCGCGCTTCCCGCAGCTGGCGACCGCGGAAGCACCGTGGAACTACTACACCGGCCAGCGGCAAGGCGACGACTACTCGCAGCGCCCCGGTTTCGACGTCAACCGCGACTACAACCCGGACCTGGACTACCAGCCGCAACCGCAGGACTTCCCCGGCGCCAGCGAGAAGCCGGGCTGGTTCCTCAGCCCGGAGACGCAGACCGTGCGCGACGTCTACAAGTCGCTGCAGGCCGAGTTCGGCGCGGTCGACACCTACGTCGACCTGCACCACCAGGGCGCCTGCTACACGGTTCCGGGCACCGACCGCTTCGTGACGATGAGCCTGTCCGGCAAGTTCGTGGCCGACCCGAGCACCCCGGCGGGCGCGGCGCACGCCGACTTCGCCGACACCTTCCGGCCGGAGTACTCCAAGCAGCTCAACGTGGCGGCCTACAACGCGCTGCAGGAGGCGGCGAAGAAGAACCCCGACTTCGGCAACATCACGCTGTACCCGCAGGACATCGACCTGCCCGGCACGGGTTTGGGCGCGTTCCAGCTCAACGGCAGCGGCGCGGTGCTGTTCGAGGTGCGCGGCCAGACGCAGAACCTCGGCGAGCAGCACCGGGGAATGCTGACCCGGACCGTCTACATCGGACTGGACGGGATCCTGTCCTCGATCGCCAGCGGGCAGGTGGAGAACCTGGATCCGGCGGCGTACGACCAGATCCCGCCCACCGACCGAGGTCCGCAGACCAAGAGCTCGATCACCGAGATCGAGAACTGATCGACTGACGGAACGAGCGGAGTTCGCGCCGGGTCGTGGCGCGGACTCCGCTCGCCGGTTCAGCTGGTCGCACCGAGAAGTCCGCTCAGGAACGCAGGTCGTCCAGGGCGGCTTCGGCCGCGGCGAGCTCCGCGCGGAGCTGCTCGACCTTGGCCTTCTGCTGCTCCCGAGCAGCCTCGATCAGCGGCTCCACCGCTGCCGCGACGTCGTCGTGCAGGACCTTCGCCGCCTGCGCCACCGCACCGGCCTGCACCTGCGTCGGCTTCAGCACCCGCTTCTTCGGCGTGCTGACCTCGACGCTCCACTGGCCGTCTTCGTCGGCCGTGAGCGTCACGGTCGCTCCGCCGACTGCCTTCGGCGGGCGCGGCTTCCGCTTCGCCGCCGCCGTCCCGGCGCCCGGCTTCGCCGTGCTCGGCTGCGCTCCGCCTGCGCTCGGCTTCGCCGTCGCTCCGGACTCCGCGGCCGGCTTCGCCGCGGTCCCCGCGGGCTTCGCCGGGGAGGCGGGCTTCGCCGCCATCATGGCCGAGCTCCGCGGCAGCGTCGCTCCCGCTGGCTTGGGCTTGGGTTCCGGCTTCGCCGGTTTCGCGGGCTCCGCCGCTGCGCGCTTGCGCGGCGGTTTGACCTTCGTGACTTCCGCTGCGGAGAAGGACAGCACGTCCTTCGAACCGGCCGGCCGGACCTGGATGAAGTCGCCTTCGGCCGGTTCGTCGAGCGAGATCACCTTGCCCGAGCGCCCTTCCGGGACGCCGACGGCGGAGCCGGTGAACCACACCGTCGGCGTGGTCCCGGAGTTCAGCTCGTCACGGATCTCGCGCAGTTCGTCGGAAGTCAGCGGTGACATGGCCATTCCCTGCTCAAGGGTGAGCCCGGTGGGGGCTGCTCGGCAACAACGCCGCCACTATATCGAACGTCCGTGCGAACTCTCAACGACCCCGCGCGGCGGTGATCTCGAAATCCGCAGGATCGGCCTTTCGGGTGCGCAGCCAGTACTTCCACGTGAAACCGGGCCACACCGTGCGGTTGACGCCGTTCTCGTCGAGGTACCAGCTGCGGCAGCCGCCCGCCGACCACACCGCGTCGCCCAGCTCGGACTGGATCTCGCTGTTGAAGTCGTCCTGCACGGACTGGCGGACGTCGAGCTGCCCGATCTCGCCGCGGCAGATCTTCTTCAAGCACCCCACCGCGTAGTTGAGCTGCGACTCGATCATGAACACCACGGAGTTGTGGCCGAGCCCGGTGTTCGGCCCCAGCAGGAAGAACAGGTTCGGGAAGCCGGAGACCGTGATGCCCAGGTAGGCCTCCATCCCGTTGCGCCACACGTCCTGGAGCTTGCGGCCGTCGCGGCCGACGATGCTCAGGTCGTCGAAGGCGTCGGTGACGTGGAAACCGGTGCCGTAGATGATCGCGTCCACCGGGTGCTCCTCGCCGTCACCGGTGACCACCGAGTTCTTCCGGACCTCGGCCACGCCGCTGGTCACCAGGTCCACGTTGGACCGGTTCAGCGCCGGGTAGTAGTCGTTGGACAGCAGGATCCGCTTGCAGCCCATGGAGTAGTCGGGGGTGACCGCTTCGCGCACCTTCGGATCCTTGACCACCGAGCGGATGTAGCGCTTCGCCAGGTGCTCGGCGATCCTGCCGAGACGCTTGTTGAACACCGCGAAGTAGCGCGCTTCCAGCGTCCAGTAGAGCGCGTTGCGGACGGCCCGCTGCGCGAACGGCACGCGGCGGAAGATGCGCTGCACGGATTCGGGGACGGGGTGGTCCGGCTTGGGCTGGACCCACGGGGGCGTCCGCTGGAACAGGTGCAGCCGCTCGACCTCCTTGGCGATCTGCGGCACGAACTGGATCGCGCTGGCGCCGGTGCCGATCACCGCGACGCGCTTGCCGGCCAGGTCGTAGTCGTGGTTCCACTCGGCGGAGTGGAACACCTCGCCCTCGAAGTCCGCCACGCCCGGCAGTTCCGGGTAGCTCGGGATGTGCAGGGCGCCGACGCCGGAGACCAGCGCCTTGCCCAGGTACTCGGTGCCGTCCTTGGTGGTCACGGTCCAGGTCTGGGCGGACTCGTCGTACTCGGCGCCGGTGAACTCCACGCCGTAGTGGATGTGGTCGCGGACCCGGTACTTGTCCGCGCAGTGCTGCAGGTAGTCCTCGATCTCGCCCTGCCTGGCGAAGGTCCGCGACCAGTTCGGGTTCTGCTCGAAGGAGAAGGAGTACATCATCGACGGGACGTCGCAGGCGCAGCCCGGGTAGGTGTTGTCGCGCCAGGTGCCACCGAGGTCTTCGGCCTTCTCCAGGACGATGAAGTCGTCGATCCCGGCCTGCTTGAGCTTGATGGCCATGCCCAGGCCGGAGAACCCGGTTCCCACGATGACCACCGAGGTTCGGTAACTGCGCTGGTCCTTCGACTGCCGTTGCGCCATCAGGGCCTCCTCGGACACCGGCACGAGTGTATCTACTCCGCAGTAGGCTACTACGAGTAGGTTACTTGCGGTAGGGTTGTTTTCGTGCAGATCCAGCAGGCATCGACCCCCCGCCGCAAGCGGATGTCGCGGGCCGAGCGAGAGCAGCAGATCCTCGACGTGGCCGAAGGGGTGTTCGCCGCCGAGGGCTACCAGGCGACCTCCATGGACGACATCGCCGCGCGGGTCGGCCTGTCCAAGCCGATGCTCTACGAGTACTTCGGCTCCAAGGAGGGCCTGCTGCTGGCCTGCCTGCAGCGCTGCAAGCGCGAGCTGATCGAGGCCAGCACCGTCGCGGCCGCGGGAGCCGACAGCCCCGAGCAGCTCATGCACGACTGCCTGCTGGCGTTCTTCAAGTTCGGCGACGACCACGCGCAGTCCTGGGCGCTGCTGCGCAACGAGTCCGCCGTGCCGAGTGCTTCGGTGAACTCCGAGCTCGAGGGAATCCGCTTGCAGCAGCGGGACTTCACCGCGGGCCTGCTCGCGGCGGCCCGCCCCGACCTCGACCAGGAGCAGCTGGAGGCCTACGCCGAAGCGATCATCGGCGCCTGCGAACGGCTCGCGCTGTGGCGGGAACACCGCCCCGAGGTGACACCGGAGAAGGCCACCGAACACCTGATGGCCCTCTTCGCCCCAAGCCTCACCCCGGGCCCCTGATCAGCGCCTGAAGTCACTCGTTCGGGTCGTTTGTCGCTCGGCAGGGTCAAGGTCGTCTTTCTGATCTCCGATGACGATTCCGCCGTACCAACGCATCCGACCCTAGGAGAACAGACCTTGCGCCCCTGGACCACGCGCACAGTAAAGGCAGCCGTTGTGGCCGCGGGGTTCGCCGCAGTCGGTACCGGTGCCGCCTCCGCTGCGGAGACCACCGACCTGCCGAAGCCGGACCTGTCGTCGATTCCTGACCAGGTCGGTATCACCGCCCCGGTCAACGCCTGCCAGATGCAGAAGGGCCCCGGGTTCAGCCCGGTCAAGGCCCCGTGCGCGGACGCGCAGCTGCAAGCCACATCCCCGAACCTGATCAAGCAGGTCGGGACCGAGATCACCGAGGCCGGTCACGGCGTCGCCGGTGAGCTGCAGGACGGTCGTCCGCCGCTGGCCCCCGGCAAGGCGAACCGGGCGCTGAGCCACGTCTTCGCCGCCGGCAACGACGTGACCGGGAAGATGACCAAGGAGCGCCCGACCATCGGCGTTTCGGCCGCCCCGGAGAACATCGGCGTGCTCCACGAGAAGAACGCCGACTCCACCCTGCTGGACGCCGAGGTCGGTCCCCGCAAGCCCGACCACCAGGGCGTGTCCGCGGCCGACACCGCCGTCGACGTGACCGCCGCGCAGGGCTTCGAGTCCGAGCCGGTGGCCAGCCCGGTCGGCGTGGTCGCCCCGACGCTGCAGCGCAACCCGCTCAACGCGCCCGGCGAGGTCATGCCGCTGCCGAAGCCGGACCAGCTCGTGCCCGCGGTGGGCAAGATCCCGCCGCTGGCCGCGCTCGACCAGGGCCTGGGCAGCGGCGCCGACCAGCTCTCGGGCGAGCTCACCAGCCGCGTCCCCGCGAAGCCGGTGCACCAGATCACCGGTTCGCTGGACCCGGCGGTCCAGAAGGTCAAGAACCTCCTCTGAGACCGGCTGCTGCACGAAAGCGGCCCCGGATCAAACAGATCCGGGGCCGCTTTCTCTTGCAGCTGATCAGGCAGCCGTGGCGGAGACGATTCCGCTGTCCGGCTCACCGATGTCGAGCGGTTCGCCCGCCTCGGCGCGCTTCACCAGGGAAGCCGGCGGGTTGAAGCGGTCGCCGTAGCGCTCGGCCAGTTCCTTGGCGCGGGCCACGAATCCGGCCAGGCCACCGGGGTAGCCGTTGACGTACTGCACGACGCCGCCGGTCCAGGCCGGGAAGCCGATGCCGAAGATCGAGCCGATGTTGGCGTCCGGCACCGAGCGCAGCACGCCCTCGTCGAAGCACTTGACGGTTTCCAGCGCCTCCACGAACAGCATCCGCTCCTGGAGGTCCACGATGTCCACTTCGGACGGATCGCGGTCGGTGCCGAAATGCTCGACCAGCCCCGGCCACAGACCGGTGCGCTTGCCGTCGGCGTAGTCGTAGAAACCGGCGCCGCTGGAGCGGCCCTTGCGGTCGAACTCGTCGATCATCCGGTCCAGCACCTGCTCGGCCGGGTGCGGCGTCCAGGTGCCGCCCGCCGCCTCGACCGCGCGCTTGGACTCGTCGCGGATCCGGCGCGGCAGGGTGAAGGTCAGCTCGTCGAACAGCTGCAGCACCGGCGCCGGGAAACCGGCCTGCGAGGAGGCCTGCTCGATCGACGACGGGTGGATGCCCTCGGCCAGCATCGACACGCCCTCGTTGAGGAAGGTGCCGATGACCCGGCTGGTGAAGAAGCCGCGGCTGTCGTTGACCACGATCGGCGTCTTCTTGATCTGCTGCACCACGTCGAACGCGCGGGCCAGCGCCTTGTCGCTGGTGTGCTCGCCGCAGATGATCTCCACCAGCGGCATCTTGTCCACCGGCGAGAAGAAGTGCAGGCCGATGAAGTCCTCGCGGCGCCGCACGCCCTCGGCCAGGCCGGTGATCGGCAGCGTCGAGGTGTTCGAGGCGATCAGCGCGTCACCGTCGACGACGTCCTGGATCTCGCCGTAGACCTGGTGCTTGAGCTTGGTGTCCTCGAAGACCGCCTCGATCACCAGGTCGCAGCCGGACAGCGGCTCGACCTGGTCGGTGGGCGTGATGCGGGCCAGCAGCGCGTCGGACTTCTCCTGGGTGGAGCGGCCGCGGGCGACGGCCTTCTCCTCCAGCTTGACCGAGTAGTCCTTGCCCTTCTCGGCCGCTTCGAGGGAGATGTCCTTGAGCACCACCTGCATGCCGGCCTTGGCGCAGACGTAGGCGATGCCCGCGCCCATCATGCCGCCGCCGAGGACGGCGACCTTCTTGGCCTTCCAGGTCGGCTCACCGGACGGGCGGCTGCCGCCGGAGTTGATGTGCTGCAGGTCGAAGAAGAACGCCTTGCTCATGTTCTTCGCGGTCTGCCCGCACACGAGTTCCACGAAGTAGCGGCCCTCGATGGTCAGCGCGGTGTCGAAGTCGACCTGCGAGCCCTCCACCGCGGCGGCCAGGATGTTCTTCGGCGCGGGCAGCGGGGCGCCCTTGAGCTGCTTGCGCAGGTTCGCGGGGAACGCGGGCAGGTTGGCGGCGAACTTCGGGTTCGACGGGGTGCCGCCGGGGATCTTGTGGCCGGGCTTGTCCCACGGCTGGGCCGCCTCGGGGTTGGCCTTGATCCACTCCTTGGCGCGCTCCAGCAGCTGCTCGGGGGTGTCCACGAGCTCGTCGACGATGCCGACCTCGACGGCCTTCTCCGGGCGCAGCCGCTGCCCCTGCAGCAGCACGTTGAGCAGCGCGTCGGCGATGCCCAGCAGCCGGACCGAGCGGACCACGCCGCCCGCACCGGGCAGCAGGCCCAGGGTGACCTCGGGGAACCCGAAGCGGGCCTTGGGGTCGTTGAGCGCGATGCGGTGGTGGCAGGCCAGCGCGATCTCCAGGCCGCCGCCGAGCGCGGTGCCGTTGAGCGCGGCCACGACCGGCACGCCGAGGGTTTCCAGGCGGCGCAGCTGCTGCTTGACGCCGGCGGTGCTCTCGGCGACCTGCGCGGCGTCGGCCTTGCGGGCCTGGACGAGTTCGCGCAGGTCACCGCCGGCGAAGAAGGTGCTCTTCGCGGAGGTGATGACGACGCCGGTGATGTTCTCGCGCTCGGACTCCAGTCGCTGCAGGGTTTCGTCCATGCTGCGCTGGTAGCGCGTGTTCATGGTGTTGGCCTGCTGCTGCGGGTCGTCCAGGGTCAGCACGACGATGCCGTCGGCGTCGGAGGACCAGCGGATGGTGTTCTGCTCGCTCATGTGTCGTACGTCCTTCAGCCGATGCGTTCCACGATGGTCGCGATCCCCATGCCGCCGCCGATGCACAGCGTGGCCAGGCCGTAGCGCTGGTTGCGGCGTTCCAGCTCGTCGATCAGGGTGCCCAGGATCATCGCCCCGGTGGCGCCCAGCGGGTGGCCCATGGCGATGGCGCCGCCGTTGACGTTGACCTTGTCGTGGCTGACGCCGAACTCCTTCATGAACTTCAGCGGGACGGCGGCGAACGCCTCGTTGATCTCCACCAGGTCGATCTGGTCGATGCTCATCTCGGCCTTGGCCAGCGCCTTGCGCACGGCCGGGCCGGGACCGGTCAGCATGATCGTCGGGTCCGCACCGCTGAGCGCAGCGGAGACGATGCGGGCGCGCGGGCGCAGACCGGTGCGCTCGCCGAGCGATTCGCTGCCGATGAGGGCGAGCGCGGCGCCGTCGACGATGCCGGAGGAGTTGCCGGGCGTGTGCACGTGGTCGATGCGCTCGACCCAGTGGTACTTCTGCAGCGCGACGGCGTCGAACCCGCCGAGCTCACCGATGTCGGCGAAGGACGGCTTCAGGCCGCTGAGGCTGTCCACCGTGCTGCCGGCGCGGATGTGCTCGTCGCGGTCCAGGACGACCTGGCCGTTGCGGTCGTTGACCGGCACCACGGAGCGCGCGAAGCGGCCGTCGGCCCAGGCCTTCGCGGCGCGGGTCTGCGACTCCGCGGCGTAGGCGTCCACAGTGGTCCGGTCGAAGCCCTCGAGGGTGGCGATGAGGTCGGCACCGATGCCCTGCGGCACGAAGGCGGTGTCGAAGTTGGTCTCGGGGTCCATCGCCCAAGCGCCGCCGTCGGAACCCATCGGCACCCGCGACATGGACTCGACGCCGCCGGCCAGCACGGCGTCCTCCCAGCCGGAGCGCACCTTCTGCGCGGCGATGTTGACGGCTTCGAGGCCCGAGGCGCAGAAGCGGTTGAGCTGCACGCCGCTGACCGTCTCCGGCAGCCCGGCGGCCAGCGCGGACGTCTTGGCGATGTCACCGCCCTGGTCGGACACCGGCGAGACGACGCCGAGCACGACGTCGTCGATCAGCGCGGGATCCAGCTCGGGATGGCGGCGCTGCAGCTCCTGGATGAGCCCCACGACCAGGCTGATCGGTTTGACCCCGTGCAGCGATCCGGTTTTCTTGCCACGACCCCGCGGTGTGCGGATCGCGTCGTAGACGAACGCCTCGGACATGTGCGGCGTGCCTCCTCGTTGCGGCAGGTACTCCACCCAGAGTGTGACACCAAAGCTGTCACAGTCAATGGCCGAACCGCAGGCATCACGATCAGTTCCAGCCGACCGTGGCACGCCACCCCCGAGCCCAACCGCACAGAGTTGGCAGCGAGGACGTGGTGATACGAACCGTACACAGATATGATTAGCTGTACACATTTTGCCCCAGAGGGAGGTGGCGAAGGTGGAGACGCTGCGCCCGAAGGACGCGCAGGACCTGGGCATGTCCAAGAGCAGCCTCTACCGAGCGACCCAGTCAGGGCAGTACGAGCGCATCGCGCGCGGCATCTACCGACCGGCCGATGCTCCCGCCGCGGACTGGGACTGGATCGAGGCCGCGACCCGCCGCCCTGACGCGACGATCTGCCTGACCTCCGCACTGGCCTTCCACGATCTCACCGACGCCATCCCGGACGCCCTCGACGTCGCCATCCCGCGCGGCGCCCGCATCCCCGCCACCGAGGCCGCAATCAACTGGCACCTGTTCGCCAAGACGACGTTCGACCTCGGTCGCACCGAGATCCCGATCCCCGGATCCGACCTCCACATCGGCCTCTACTCACCCGAGCGATGCATCGCGGATGCGTTCCGCCTCCGAGGGGACCTCGGATACGAACTCGGCAGGGACGCACTGCGCGAGTGGATCCGCCGAGGGGGCAAGCCCGCCGAACTCATGGCGACCGCCGCCCGGCTCCCGCGAGCCAAGGGCCCGATCCTTCAAGCACTGGAGATGCTCACGTGACCGATCGCGATGCCCAGATCGACTGAGGCGCAGCAGTGCTCACGCCAGTGTTCAAGCGCAACTGAAGGCCGTCTCTCCACTGTGCACCTTTGACGCCTGGACAACTTCAACCACCCGCCGCAGGAGCGGTGGTCTTTGATGTCCGCCGCCATGCCGAAGCGGTACCGGAGGCAACCAGTGCGGTCCCCGGACGTCTTTCCGTTTGAGGAGTCGGAAAACTTCCCGATCGCAGGAGAAACGAATGCGCAAGATCAATCGCATGGCCGTTCTGATCCCTGGTGGGCTGCTGGCCGCAGCTGTGTTCGTGGGCGGGTGCACGTCCATGGCCGAGCAGCCGCCGCCCGCACCTGGATCGGCGGTGGGCGCCGCGAACGTCATGGACTCGAACGTCCACGCCGTCGACATCGCCGTCGATCTCGAGTTCGCCAGGAACGGCAGCAGTTGGATGGTCTCCTACGTCGAAGGCAAGTGGGACGACTCCACCAACGGGGCACCCCACACGGTTCCCGGGGGCGGGCCCACCCAAGTCGCCGCACTCGCTCCGGACGTCCAGTTCCTCAGCCCGTTCGCAGGTGGCACGCCGACCGCCGAGCCCCAGCTCGACTCGGAGGGACTGGGAGTAGTTCCGATCAGCAGGGACGACTTCATCCAGCAGCACAACCAGTCGGCCAAGATCTGGCTCGACGACAACGGCCAGGTCACCAAGATCGCCGCCCGCTACCAGCCCTGATCCGGACCTCACTCGGAGTCGACCACCAACCTGCACGACCGCCACTGCCGATCCGGGTCACCGCAGTCCTGCACTGAAACCGGCGGTGGCGGCGTCAGGAACCGAGAACCGCGCGGTACCGGTCGCAGATCGCCGCCACCGCAATTTCGTCCGGCACTTCGCCTGCGCCGAACATCGCCACCTGCAGCGCAGGCCCGTACGCGCCGAACCGAGCCATCAGATCACGGGTGGCGGGCTGCACCACGAAGTGGACGTGCCCCGGAACACCGCCCGAATGCGACCACAAGCACGTGTACACCTGCTCCGGGCGCACGACCTCCTCGACCGCCGCAGCCACGCGTTGCAACAGCGGCCCGAGCTCAGCGCTTTCCCCCGCGCTCACCTCCGCGAGGTGCAGAACATGCCGAAATGGCTTGACCAGCAACGTGCCCACCCCTAGCGGCCCGACGCAGTGCTCGACCACCCAATGCCGGGTCTCGTGCACCCGCCCGCCAGGAACCCGAACCGCCCCGGATGTCAGATCGCAGGCCAAACAACCGGATTCCCCTGCCCCACCGGCCAAAACCATCCTCCTCGCAACCTTTTCCTCACCGGGCTCGACGTGGACGCTACAAGTGCTGCTCGGTACTCATTCTCGGCTCGCGATGTCCAGGTGCCTCCGCAGCCACCCGACGGCTGACCGCGCGGTATCAGCCCGGCTGTACGAATTCCTGGATCCGGGCGAGGGTGTCGCTAGTGCTTGTGTGCACGTGTCCGGCCATGCCGAGCGACCTCGCGGTCGCGACGTGTCCTGGAGTGTCGTCGATGAAGAGGGTCTCCGAGGGACGGGCATCCAGGCGTTGGAGGGCAGCGAGGTAGCTACGCGGATCGGGCTTGGCGTACCCGATCTCACAGGACAGGACGATGGCGTCGACCACGTCGAGGAGGCCGGCGTTCGACATTCGGGTGCGCATCTGGGGCCAGGTGTTGCTGAGGATGGCAGTCTTCGCCGAACCGCGAAGGCTGCGCAGGCACTCCACGAGGGTGCCGTCCCACACCTCCCTGGACGCCAGGTCGCAACGGATCGCCTCGATCAGGTCAGGACCGATGCCGAGCCGGTCCCGGACGATGTCCCACCAAGCTTCCTCGCTGGTGCGGCCGATGAGCACCTGATCGTCGTTTCCACCGAAGAGCGCGGAGCGGAAGGCGGGTTGGGACACCCCGAGCCGGGTGCTCCACTCCGCAGCGGCTGCGGTCAGGTGGTCGGGGACGAGGACACCGCCGATGTCGATCAGGATCGCGGGCCGGTTCACCCGACCACCACCTCGGAACAGGCTTCGCGAGCATTACCGAAGCTGATCCCCATCACCGCCAGCTCTTCGCCAAACGCGCGTTCAGTAGCCGAACTTGTCCGTCTTTACCGCGGCGAGGAAATCCGACCACCGCTCGCGGTCAACGGTCAAGTGTCCCGCAGAGCGATCCTTGGTGTCCCGAACTGCAGCACCGTCGCCACACCGCCCGACTTCGACGCAGTTGTGAGTCCCGCTACGACTGGACTTCCGCCAGTTCGTGATCGTCACGCCGATCATTCCTCGATCTGGCGCCGGTACTCTGCGGCAAGCCCCTGCAGGATGGCGCGGGCGTCCTCGCCCTCGCAGGCCACCTGCCACAGTCGGTCCATGAGCCTGTTGTAGATGGCGACCTGTTCAGGGTCGTCGATGGTGAGTTCAGCGGAGACGTGCTCAACCTGAACCAGGTCGTCGAGCACGACGAATCCGTTCATCGTGATATTGGGCAGTCGTCGAAACTCGGGCAGCACTCCGAACCGCAGACCTGGAATGTCAGCGGCGGACCCAAGCCTGTCAAGCTGGCCGAGCATGGCATCCGGCGGCGCTACCGGGTGCCGCAGCGCGTGCGCGGACACGATAATTTCGATGTCTTTGCCCTGGTAGAGCACTTGCTGCCGTTGCAGACGAACCCGCACTGACGCCTCGACGTCTGAATCGGGTACCTGGAGGAGTTCCGCTTGAGTTCGGAACACCGCACGGGCGTAGTCGGCTGTCTGAAGCAGCCCAGGCACGACCCCGAATTCAACGTTGCGAATGCGAGTCGCGGCGTGCTCATTGTCGAAGCTTTGCTGCTGCCGTGCACGGTGACCGGCGCGCAGCTGCGCTCTCCACGCGGCTTTGCTGATCCGCAGTTCGGAGAGCGCTTCGAGCATCTGCTCAACCGAGGACTCGGACGCCCCAAGGGCATCGAGCCACTGGCGAACGTCCGAATCCTCAGCTGTCTGCTTACCGTTCTCCAGCTTGGAGATCTTCGAGTGTGGCCAGCCCAACGCCGACGCCAGTTCGCGGCCGGTCATGCCCGCTTCATCTCGGAAGCGGCGCAAGCGCTCGCCGAATTCCTGCCGTCGCTGCTCGAAACTGGTCACGTCTCCTCTTCCTCACTGCACCAGCACTGCCCATTCCTCAGCTGGCGCCGCAGCACTCCAAGCCCGGTCCCGCCACCGCTGATACTGCTCGATCCTGGCGGCATCAGTGATCATCTCAAGTCCGAGCATGCCCCGGTCCCCGAAATGCATCACGCCGACCTGCTCCTCATCGAACATCCAGAAGTCGGTTCCCAGGGGCAACCCGAGAGACTCGGCTTCTGACATCGACAAGCTTCGGATCTCCTCACCTGCCGGTAGGTTCGCGCGCAGCGCCAGATCCATCTCGAACCGCAGGTAGTCCGTCAACGGCTCGGTGAGAACCCGCACCCGTTGAAACCTGCGCCCTTCACTCGTCGCGGCACGGACGTTGTCGATCCACGGGGTCAACCACGCATCGTCCGGGGGTTCGCCGTTCAGAAAGCGCCGCAGCGGCTCGTCCTCGACCGGTTCCCGGTAGACGCCTTGGGTCTCCAAGCGGAATGCCGTGGCACGGAACGACTGGAACAGTCTGTCGAACTCCGAACCTGAAACAAGTTCCACCATGATCAGTCCCTCGCGAAACGCAGCAGGGCCTTGGGAATCTCGACTGCGGTTTCGTGGTCCGGCAGCCCGCGCTCGCGCAGCGCCGCCAACGCATCCGCGTCGGTGATCCGGGTTCCCTGCACGACGTAAGTGCCCCGGTCGGTTTCGTACAGCTCCGGGCAGCCTCCGCCGCCGCTCGTGGTGCCGAGGTGGGTCAGTCGCATTTCGGTCTCCTTGCCAGTGAGCAGTGAACCAAGTGCGCACCGTTCGCGCAAGCACTAGCTAACGACACGAACCATAGTCCTTGCTTGCCTCGCAAGGGTGGTCTTTTCGAGAAATCTTGCTTTTGTTTCTTGTTTGGTTCTCGAAACCTCGACATGCTCGCCGTGGCCAGATCACCGCAGGAGGTCACCATGAGCAACTACCAGCCTCACCCGTTCCACTGGGTTCCAGCTGAGGGGCAGCGGCACGCAAGCACTGACGAGCGTCCATCTGGCTCGTCGATCTATCCGGACGGCATCGAGGTCACGACCCTGTGCGAGCAGACCGTGATGGCATCTACCGGTGAGATGGCGTGGTTGTGGCCAACCTGTCCCGGCTGCAACGCGGCGGCTCGAGCGCGCGCAGGACTTCCGCCGATGGCAGGTGCGCGGTGACTCCACAAGATCGGCAGAAGTTCGCGACGCTCGCGACCATGATTCGGGGCGCGATCCTGGCTCTCGGGTACGCCGTCGACGACATCGAGCAAGGCCGTTGGAGCCCTGCTGAGCTGCGGAACTTGGCCGCTTCCGTCGACAAGCTCGGCGAGCAGCTGCGCGGCAGCACTGCCAGCGGGAACAACCGCGTTGTCGTCGACTCGGTGAGGGCTGACCGGTGATCGCCGCGTTGATCGCTACGGCCGTGCTCGGCGTTGGCGGAGTCGCGCTGTGGGCCACGTTCTACTTCGCACCGGCTCGCCACGCTGGCGGCGAGGGCGCGTTGACGGTCGCTTACCTGGTGGCACGGGTGGAAGCCGAGACACGCGGCCAAGGTCGGCACCGGTTGCGCGATCCCGTCGTGCTGCACGACAACTTGGCCGACGAAGCAACCCAACGCATACCCGTGGTCGAGCCCGAATCACCGGAAGACGACCGGGAACTCGAGTCGATGCAGCGACATCCGGTGATGCTGCGTCGACTTCTGGACGCGCTTCGCGACCTACCCGTCTGAACTCGGTGGGGACGCTGCTGCTTCCCCCCGACCAACGTCCCCACCGTCTCCACGTGCCTGAGCGCCATCGCCCCCAACGGCAGCCGGGCACGCAGGCGGGGCTGGGCTGCGTAACCCCTCCCGACACAGCCCAGCCCCGCCTCCTCAACCCGCGGATCAGCACGACCACTGGCGGAACAACCAACGGAGGTACGGCACATGACCGAAGTCGTTTCCGACTGCGTGCAGGCGCGGCCGTCGTGACCACCTTGATCGAGCTGCCGTCCGGGGTGCGGGAGGCGGTCGAGAGGCACGTCGGGCCCGTCTCAACCGCCACCGAGGTCACAACGGGTTGCAACAGCGATCTCGCCGCAGTGTTGAGCACCAGGGCTGGACAGGTTTTCGTCAAGGGAGTCGAGGGCGTTTCCCGGCGAATGCGGTTCCTGCGCAACGAAATCACCGCCGGTGAACTGGCCACCGGGCTAGCCCCCGAAGTGATGTTCTCCGAGGATGTCGACGAATGGCTGGTCGTCGGGTTCGAGTACCTGCCCGGTCGATCTGCCGACCTCTCCCCCGGTTCGCCCGACCTGTCGCGCGTTGCCGACGTCGTCCGCCGCATCGGCGAACTGCCGGCACCTGGACTGCGGCCGATCCGGGCGAGGTGGGGCGGCGTCGACTGGTGGGCCGAACTCGCCGCCGACGCACCCCAGCTCGCCGCCGGCTGGGACGTCGACGCGATGTCGGCACTTGCGTTGGCGGCGCCCGAACTCGCGGATGGCGACCGCCTGGTGCACAGCGATCTGCACGGCGAGCAATTCCTGCTCGGATCCGACGGGGATGCACACGTCATCGACTGGGGCTTTCCCGGCGCAGGCGCACCTTGGGTGGACCCCGCCTACCTGGTGTTGCGGCTGGTCGAAGCGGGACACGAGCCGAGCGGCGCCGAAACCTGGGCGCGCCGCGAGCTACCTGCATTCGCCGCGGTCGACGACCAGACCGTGACGGCTTTCGCCGCATACATCGCAGGCATGTGGACCCATTGGGCCGTCACCGACGACGAACCGGGCAAGCAGCACCGAGCTCGACTCGCACGCAACTACGCGACATGGCGTCTGCACCGCTGAAGCTGGTTGATCGAGCCTGGCCCGCGGCCGGGATGTGTCGGATTTGTGCGGTGGTTGATCGCTCGTTCGAATGAATCTGGGTGGTGTGGGCGCGGTTCGGGTTTGTTGGTGTTGGTCGGGGGCGGTAGGGATGTTGCGCGATCGGTGATCACCGGTCTGCGCAGAGCACGGAGGGGAAGAGGACATGGCCCTGACCAAGGACCAACTGGTCACTGACATCGCCGAGAACGTGGACGTCCCCAAGGCGACGGCCCAGCGCGTTCTCGAAGCCGTTGGTCTCATCGTCGGCGAGCAGTTGGAGAACGGTGACGAGATCGCGCTGCCCGGCATCGGGAAGTTCAAGGTCGCGGAGCGTCCTGCGCGGACCGGCCGCAATCCCTCCACCGGCGAGTCGATCGAGATCGCGGCGAAGAAGGTCGTCAAGTTCGCCCCCGCCAAGGCCCTCGGCGAAGCCGTGAACAAGTAAGCGGCACACCGCACGAACGCCCCGCACCCCACCGGGATCCGGAAGGGTGCGGGGCGTTTCGCTTGCAGGTCAGTCCAGCAGGGAATCCACGGGGAGGCCTCGGATCGAGGCGTCCAGGACCTGGACCGTGTGGGCCATCGACATGCGTTCACCCTGGCGTTCCAGGGCCGTGCGGATCTGCATCGAGCAGCCCGGGTTGGCCGTGACCAGCAGGCGCGCGCCGGTGGCCAGGACGTTCTCCGCCTTGCGGTCGCCCAGCTCGCGGGCCGGTTCCGGCTGGAGGAGGTTGTAGACGCCCGCCGAGCCGCAGCACAGCTCACCGCGGTTGATCTCGCGGAGCTCCAGGCCCGGGATCGCGCGCAGCAGTTCTCGCGGTTGGGAGCGGATGCCCTGGCCGTGCGCGAGGTGGCAGGCGTCGTGGTAGGCGATCTCCACCGGGAGCGGGTGGCGTTCGGCGACCGGCCCCAGCTCGACCAGCAGCTCGGCGATGTCGCGCACCCGGGACGAGAACTTCTCCGCCTTCGCCGCGTATTCCGGGTCGTCCTGCAGCAGCCGCGGATACTCCTTCAGCGTCGAGCCGCAGCCTGCGGAGTTGATGACCACGTAGTCCACGCTGGACCGTTCGAAAACGTCGAGCAGGTCGCGGGCGAACTTCACCGCTTCCTCCTCGCGGCCGGAGTGCTCGCTGAGCGCGCCGCAGCAGCCCTGCGACTGCGGGATCACGACGTCGCAGCCCTCGGCGGAGAGGATGCGGGCCGTGGCGGCGTTGACGTCGGGGAAGAACGCGCTCTGCACGCACCCCGTGATCATGCCGACGGTCGCGCGCCGCTTGCCCCGGGCCGGGACGCGGTGCCCGAGCTTCGGGGCGCGCTTGATCGGCGGCGCGAGGGATTCCATCGTCTGCAGACCCTCGGGCAGCTTCGCCATCAGACCGGACTTCTTGACCAGCTTGCCCAGGCCGAGGCGCTGGTAGAGGGCCAGCGGTCCGCGCAGGGCGTTGAGGCGCTTCGGGTACGGGAAGATCGTGAAGATCGCCGCGCGCATCAAGCGGTCCCAGCGGCTGCGCTCGTGGTGCCGCTCCACCTGCGCGCGGGTTTCAGTGATCAGGGTGCCGTACTGGACACCGGACGGGCAGGCCGTCACGCACGCCATGCAGCCCAGGCAGGCGTCGAAGTGCCCGACCATGGTGTCGGTCATGGGCTCGCCCTCGAGGCCTTCCTTCATCAGGTAGATGCGGCCGCGCGGCGAGTCCATCTCCTCGCCCCACAGGTCGTAGGTGGGGCAGGTCGGCAGGCAGAAGCCGCAGTGCACGCAGTCGTCGATGAGTTCGCGCTGCGGCGGGTGGTGGGCGTCGAAAGCACCTGGGCGGGCCGGGGTGTCGGTCATCAGATTCCTCCCACGTACCGGCCCGGGGCGAGCCGGTGCTCCGGGTCGAACTGGTCCTTGGTGCGGCGCATCAGGGTCAGCAGTCCCGGCGCGATCGGACCCCACGGGTCGATCTCGTCCAGGACGGGTCGCGGCGCGCGCTCCAGCACCGCGTACTCGCTACGGCTCCGCAGCGCGGTGACGAACTCCGCGGCGGCGGCCGGGTCGGTGTCGCCGGGGAGACCGACGTGCAGCACGCCCAGCCCGGCCGCGCCTCGGGTCGTCACCGGGAGGCCGTTGGCGGATTCTCGGATCGCGGCCAGCAGCTTCGGCAGGTCAGCGGGTTTGGCTGCCACGCGCAGGCCGATCCCGTCGGGGTCGAACGGGTGGCTCCCCCACCACGTCGGGGCCTGGTCCAGGACCTCGGCGCCGAGCACGGCCGCCAGTTCGGCGGCGCGGGCGTGGGTGGCTTCGGGGCGGCCTTCCAGCTGCCCGCACACCGTGATCGGGCCGTCCCCGACGCGGTTCAGCTCGATCGCGGTGGGCATCGCCTGGGAGTGCCGGATCGCATCGGCCACCGCGGCGGCGCTCGACGGATCTGTTGCGGTGGCCGAGATCCAGCGGTGCTCGGCCGAGACCGGGTGCAGGCGGAACACCGCCTCGGTGATCACCCCGAGCGTGCCGAAGGAACCCGTGTAGAGCTTGCCGATGTCGTAGCCCGCGACGTTCTTGACGACCTTGCCGCCGGCGATGGTGATCGTGCCGTCGGCGCGCACTACCGTGATGCCGATGAGCAGGTCGCGGACCCCGCCGAACAGGTGCCGGCACGGACCGGAGGTGGCCGTGGCGACCACCCCGCCCACGGTCGCGGTCGGCAGCGGCTGGTCGATCGCGAGCTGCTGGCCCGCCGCCCGCACGACCTCGTTGACCTGCGAGATCGGTGTTCCGGCCAAGGCGTGCACGACCAGGTCGCCCGCCGCGTGCTCGACGATCCCGGTGGCCGGCGACATGTCGAGCACCAGGTCCACCGCGGTCGGCGCGGCACCCCAGTCGAGCTTGCTGCCGGAGCCCTTCGGCACCACCTTCAGCCCGTGCTCGGCAGCGACCTCCATCGCCGCCGACGCGCTCTCCGTACCGTCCACAGTGGCCACCCACTGTGGACGGACGCCGCAGATCGCGTCGGATTCGTCGGCGTCGCGCACGTGTTGCTCGCCCAGTGCTGCGATCAGGGCGTCCTTGCTCGTGGTGGGCATCAGAACTGGTCCGCCAATCCCGCTTCGGTCAATGGGTGCACACCGCGCCGCGGCCCCGGGACCTCGCCGCAGAGCCTCGGCGTCGGGAAGACCTTGCCCGGGTTGCAGATCCCCACCGGGTCGAAGGCGCAGCGCAGGCGCTGCATGGTGTCCAGGTCGTCGGCGGTGAACATGCGGCCCATGTACTTGACCTTGTCCGCGCCGACGCCGTGCTCCCCGGTGATCGAACCACCGTGCTCGATGCACAGGTCGAGGATCGCGCCGGAGACCTGCTCGGCGCGCTCGTTGGCGCCGGGCTCAGAGTCGTCGAAGAGCACCAGCGGGTGCAGGTTGCCGTCACCGGCGTGGAAGACGTTGGCGACCCGCACCCCGGATTCGGCGGACAGCCGGGAGATGCGGCCGAGCACCTCGGGCAGCGCCGTCCGCGGGATCACCCCGTCCTGCACGATGTAGTCGGGGCTGATCCGGCCGACCGCGGCGAACGCGGATTTGCGGCCCTTCCAGATCATCGCGCGCTCGTGGTCGTCGGCGGCGACGCGGATCTCGAACGCGCCGTGCGCTTCGCAGTGCCGCTCGACCTCGGAGAACGTGTGCTCGACCTCGGACGCCGGGCCGTCCAGCTCGACGACCAGCACCGCGCCCGCGCCTTCCGGGTAGCCGCAGTGCACGGCCTGCTCGGCGGCTTCGATGGCCAGCGCGTCCATCATCTCGATCGCCGCCGGGGTGACGCCGTCAGCGATGATCGCCGACACGGCCGCGCCTGCCTCGTCGGTCGACGGGAACCCGGCGAGCAGGGTCTGCACGGACTCCGGTTTGCGCAGCAGCCGCACGGTGATCTTGGTGACCACGCCGAGCGTTCCTTCGCTGCCGATGAACGCGCCGAGCAGGTCGTAACCGGCGGATTCCCGCGCCGCACCGCCGAGTTCGACGACGTCGCCGTCGGGGGTGACGACTTCGAGGCCGAGGATGTGGTTGGTGGTGAACCCGTACTTCAGGCAGTGCGCGCCGCCGGAGTTCTCCGCGACGTTGCCGCCGACCGAGCAGACCTGCTGGCTGGAGGGGTCCGGGGCGAAGTAGTAGCCCTGGCCGGACACCGCCCGCGTGACGTCGAGGTTGATCACGCCCGGTTCCACCACGGCGCGCTCGTTAGCCAGGTCGATCTCCAGGATCCGCCGCATCTTCGCGGTCACGATCAGCACGCCGGACGCGTGCGGCAGCGCCCCGCCGGACAGGCCGGTGCCGGAACCGCGCGCCACGAAGGGAACTCCGTGCTCGGCGCAGATCCGGACGACGTCCCGGACCTGCTCGGCGGTCTCGGGCAGCACCACGACGGCTGGTACGACCCGGTGGCTGGCCAGACCGTCGCACTCGTAGGTGCGCAGCTGCTGCGGATCGGTGATCACCAGATCCGGCGGCAGCGCCGTGCGGAACCGCTGCGCGACTTCGTCGAGCGCGGTGCTGGTCGACTGCATTGCTCAGCCTCCCGAGATATTCCGTCGTGCGGAAAACCCGTTCCGTTCCAGCCGGAACGATATGTTGTTCACAACATAGATACAAGAGGTGGACAAGATGCCACCTCGTCGCACACGACCAGCATCGTCCGCCGCGCCTGCCGTGACCAGAGCAGGGAACCTCCTCGCCGGCCCGCCCGCAAGATGGCGGCCGCGAACGTTCCGTCGTTGATCAAGTGGTGACCGGGCGTCACCGGCCGGTGAGGGCCGCGGGGTTCGGCAGGGCTTCCCGGCCGAGGCGGTCGACAGCGCGTTGCACGTGGCCACCGGGGTAGCGGAAGCGCAGTTCGTCCGGGACCGCCAGCATCGCCGCGCGGAAGCTGCGCAGGCCCAAAGCGATCGCCGGCGGCGAGTACGCCGGGCGGCCGTGGATCCGGCGGGCCCAGTCCGGCAGCACCGAGTACGCCAGGTGCCCGAGCGGCAGGTAGCCGAGGTTCACCGGCAGCAGCCACCAGGGCGCGAACGGGCGGTGCAGGAAGCGGTAGATCAGGTCGGAGTCCTCGGTGCGGCGCAGCTGCGGGCGCATCCGGGCGAAGTAGGCCGCCATCTCCCGGCTCGATCCGGGAACCGCCGCGGGGTCCAGGCCGACGAGCGCGGCTGAACGGCGCTGCTCGTCGAAGTAGCGGTCCAATTGTGCTGCGGTCAGCGGGAATCCGGCGCGGCGGACGACACCGGCGAACGACGAGACCTCCGCGCAGTGCACCCACAGCAGCAGCTCCGGCTCGTCGAGCCTGATCTCCGCACCGGTCTGCCGGTCGGTCCCCCGCAGCTTGCGGTGCACGGCGCGGACCCGCTCCGCCGCCTTCTCGGCTTCGGCGGTGGTGCCGTAAACCGTTGTCCCGACGAAGTTCCCGGTGCGCATCAGGCGGCCCAGCGGATCGTCCTGGAACCGCGAGTTCTGCACCACCGCGGCAACGGCCCGCGGGTGCAGGGCTTGCAGGTAGAGGCTGCACACGCCGGCGATCCACATCGCCGGGTCGGCGTGCAGGTGCCAGGTGACGGTCCGCGGCCCGAACAACCCCTCGTCGCCCATCTCAGCCGCCCAGCACCAGCAACGGGATCAGCTGCTCGGCCGCGGTCAGGGAACCGTGCTGACCGCGCAGCGCGGCCTCCCCCGGCTCGGCCGCCGACCGGACCACCCCGGACACGCGCATGATCGCCAGCACGTCGCCGATGCGCGGGCGCACCGCGTCGGACACCACCGGGCCGAACCAGCCGTCGTCGATCGCCTGCTCACCGGTCAGCACCAGGCCGTGCTCGCCGATCCGCTCGCGCCACGCGGCGAGCACGTCCTCGCGCGCACCGGGTTCGACGTAGACGTGCCGGGCGCGGACTTCCCCGCCGAGGAGCCGGACCCCGCCGCTCAGCGCGGGATCGGTGTCGGCGTCGAACGCGGTGTCCGGATCGACTTCGACCATGCCGTGATCGGCGATCACCGCGAGCACGGCGCCGGACGGCAGTCGTTCGGCGAGCGTCGCCACGAGCCGGTCGAGCTGGGTGAGCTGCAGCCGCCACGGCAGCGAACCCGGGCCGTGCACGTGGCCCAGGAAGTCGAGGTGGCCGTGGTAGCCGTAGCAGAGGCCGGGCCCGTCGGCGTCGAGCGAATCCAGGATCTCGGCGGCCAGATCGCCCAGCGCGCGTTGCCCGCGGAACTCCCCGCCCCGCAGCGCGGCGCGGGTCAGGCCGCTGCCGGCGAACTCGGCCGGCACCGCGGTCCGGACGTCGACCCCGGCCGCCGCGGCCCGCTCCAGCACCGTCTCCGTCGGCTGCACCAGCTCCGGCGGCCAGCTCTCCAGCATGCTCGGGCGGTCCGGCAGATCGCGGGACGCCCAGGTCAGCGGGTGCAGCAGACCGCCGGACGGTTCGGCGAAGGTGTAGCCGACGATCCCGTGCTCACCGGCGCAGCGGCCGGTGCCGAGCGAGGTGATGCTGGTGACCGTGGTGGTGGGGAACCCGGCTGTCAGCGGCGGCCTGGTCAGCAGGCTCGCCAGGAACGGCGCGTCCGCGGCGTGCTCGCGCAGCAGGTCGCTGCCGAGCCCGTCGACGAGCAGCGCCGCCGCGCGCCGGGACTCCGGGAGCCCGAGCGTGTCGGTGAACCCGGCCACCCCCATCGAGCCCAGCAAGGACGGCAGGACGTCGGGCAGCGCCCGCCCGTTCCCGTCCGGAGCGACGATCCAGTCCATGCCACCGAACCTGCCACGCAAGTGCGCCGACGGCTAGAGCCCGACGGCGCACTCGCGGTCATTCAGCGCCGGTTCTTGTTCCTCGTTTTTGATCTTTTGTCTTGATGCGCCGCAGGCGCATAGCCCACCCTCGGCGCTGGCACCGCCGCGGGTTCTCAGACGTCGTCTGGCGAGGACAGCCCTTTTGCCGTGTATTGGCATACATAAAAAAGGGATCCCGCAGCCAGGCGGCGTCTGAGGTTCTGCCACCCGCACCGCCACGCAAAACGAGTTCTTCAGACAATTCTTTCAGAAGCCCATGGAGCGGCCGATGATCTCCTTCATGATCTCGGTCGTTCCGCCGTAGATCGTTTGAATTCGGGAGTCCAGGAACGCCTTGGCGATCGGGTACTCCGTCATGTAGCCGTAGCCGCCGTGCAGCTGGAGGCAGCGGTCCACCACTCGCTTGTTCAGCTCGCTGAGCCACCACTTGGCCATCGCCGCGTGCTCGATGTCGAGTTCGCCGCGCACGTGGTCCTGCACGCAGCGGTCGGTGAACACCCGGCCCACCTCGACCTCGGTGGCCATCTCCGCCAGCTCGAAGCGGACGTGCTGGAACTTGCCGATCGGGCGGCCGAACGCGGTGCGGTCCTTGCAGTACTCCTTGGTGATGCCCAGGACCTTCTCGGCGATGGCCGCCGAGCTGACCGCGATCGACAGGCGCTCCTGCGGCAGGTTCTCCATCAGGTAGATGAAGCCCTGGCCCTCCTCGCCGAGCAGGTTGGCGGCGGGCACCCGCACGTCGTTGAAGAACAGCTCCGCGGTGTCCTGCGACTTCAGGCCGATCTTGTCCAGGTTGCGGCCGCGCTCGAAGCCCTCCATGCCGCGCTCGACCACCAGCAGGCTGATGCCCTCGTGCCCGGCGTCGGGGTTGGTCCGGGCGACGACGATCACCAGGTCGGCGAGGATGCCGTTGGTGATGAACGTCTTCTGCCCGTTGAGGATGAAGTCGTCGCCGTCGCGCACCGCGGTCGTCCGGATGCCCTGCAGGTCGCTGCCCGCGCCCGGCTCGGTCATGGCGATCGCGCTGATGGTCTCGCCGGAGCAGAAGCCCGGCAGCCAGCGCTGCTTCTGCTCCTCGGTGGCGAGCTTGGTCAGGTAGGGCACGACGATGTCGTTGTGCAGCGGGGATCCGAAACCGGAGATGCCCGCGCCGACCAGCTCCTCGTCGAAGACGACGTTGAACCGGAAGTCGTCGACCCCGCCACCGCCGTAGCGCTCGTCGACGGCGAAGCCGAGCAGCCCCTGCGACCCGGCCGCCAGCCAGGCCTCCCGGCTGACCATCCCGGCCGCTTCCCACTCCTCGGTGTGCGGCACGAGTTCCTTGTTCACGAACGTGCGCACCGTTTCGCGGAACGCCTCGTGCTCGGGCTCGAACAACTCCCTGCGCATCCGGTTCACGCCTCCATTCGATCCGTGCTGGTCAGTGCTTCGCGCCGAAGGCGCCCGAGTCGAGCAGTTCGCGCGAGATCTTCCAGTCCCGCACCACGACTTCGGTGTCCGAACCCGGCGTGGCCACCGGCCCCGGCTCGGGGTTGGGGGTGCGGCTGAACCGCGGCGCCGGGGCGGGCTGCAGCACGCCGTCGCGGCGCACCAGTGTTTCGCGGGCGGCGACGTGCGGGTGCTCCTCGGCTTCGGTCATGGACAGCACCGGGGCCACGCACGCATCGGATCCGTCGAACACCTCGGTCCACTCCTGGCGGGTGCGCTGCCGGAACGTCTCGGCGAAGATCTCGCGCAGCCGCGGCCAGTTCGCCGGGTCGTCGCGGTCGGGCACCTCGTCGGCCAGGCCCAGCTTCTGCACCAGTTCGGCGTAGAACTGCGGTTCCAGCGCGCCGACGGAGACGTACTCGCCGTCGGAGGTTTCGTAGACGTCGTAGTAGGGGGCGCCGGTGTCCAGCAGGTTCGTGCCGCGCTCGGTCTTCCACCCGCCGCTGCCCAGGAACCCGAACAGCATCGCGCCGAGGTGCGCGGCACCGTCCACGATGGCCGCGTCGACGACCTGCCCGCGACCGCTGGTGCGCGCTTCCAGCAGCGCCGCCAGCACCCCGACGGCCAGGTACATCGCGCCGCCGCCGAAGTCGCCGAGCAGGTTGGCCGGCACCTGCGGCGGACCGCCTTCTCGACCGATGACGTGCAGCATGCCGCTGAGCGAGATGTAGTCGATGTCGTGGCCCGCGGTCGGCGCCAGCGGACCTTCCTGGCCCCAGCCGGTCATCCGCCCGTAGACGAGCTTCGGGTTGACCGCCCAGCAGTCCTCCGGGCCGACGCCCAGCCGCTCGGTGACGCCGGGGCGGAGTCCTTCCAGCAGCACGTCGGCCCGTTCAGCGAGGGCGAGCACTGCTTCGGCACCGCGCTCGTGCTTGAGGTCCACCTGCACGGACCGCTTGCCGCGATTGAGCAGGTCCCCTCCCCCACCGGACGCCGTCGGCCGGTCCACCCGCACCACGTCGGCGCCCAGGTCGGCCAGCAGCATCGCGCAGAACGGCGCCGGACCGAGCCCGGCGAGTTCCACGACCTTGACCCCGGCAAGCGGTCCACCTGTACGCGTCACGCCACACCTCTCCACGGCCTGTGTCGCGCAACACACGAAGCACGACGCTCTTAGTGTTACATCGCTGGTGTAACGCAAGTCAAGGTCGCCGGGATACCGACCGGCACCACCGCACTGCTGTACGTCGCTGCCCGCCTGCTGCGCCGCGCCGACATGGGCGATCACCCCGAACTCGCCGACCCACTACGCCGCCTGGTCGACGAGCTCGCACACTAGCCGGAAGCGACGAACGCGCCCCGCGCCGAACCCGATCAGGGGTCCGACGTGGGGCGCTCATGTTGAGCTTTCCGGACTGGGGAGTCATAACGCGGCTGGACGACGTGCGCGGGAGTTCGGCACTCCCCCGGCTGCGCGTGACCGGCAGAACGTCCTCTATGCGCCCGTGCTGAGAGCGGAATGCGACGTCACCCGGTGCGCGATCTCGGAAAGCCCCAACGCTACGAGCGCCATCGTCGACGCGAGAGCCCCGAGCCAACCAGTCCCCCAGGCTGTGATCGCGATTCCACCGATTACACCGGACAGCGCGATCGCGAGGTACAGCGCTGCACCGTTGAGCGCCACTGCGAGCGATGCCTGACCACCCAAGCCGAGGAGCCGATAGGTCTGCGGCGCACTGACTCCGAACCCGATAAACCCGTACGCGGCCGCAGCCAGGAGCGCAGTCGGAAACGTCGTACTCCAGTACGGTGCCAGAACGAACACGATCGCCAAGCCGACAAGAGCACCAGCGACAACCGGTCGCCCCCCGAGCCGATCCGCGAGCCGGCCAGCCATCAGGTTGCCAGCTATCCCAGCGACGCCGAGAACGGACAAGACGCTGGCCAGCCGGAGGCCGTTCCCATCCGTTGCATTTACCGCAACGACCGAGATGTAGGTGTAGGGAACGTAGATCGCGGTGAACGCGACCAATGTCGTTGCCAACAACGCCAGCACTCGACGATCGACCAAGGGGGACAAACGGTGCCGCAGGCCGACCAGCTCGTCCGATGTTGCCTGCGCGGGGGCGATCCACACCAGGGCAGCCGCTGTGACAAGCAGTGCGAGCACCGCCAGCGCGACCATCGTTGCCCGCCACCCCACCAGCGCCGCAAGCGCCGTGCCGAGAGGGGCACCCGCCGCAATCGCGACCGTCATGCCCGTCGTGACGGTCGCGACTGCCCGCCCCCGGCGTTCCGGTCCGGCGAGACTCGCCGCTGTCACAGTCGCAGTCGGCAAGAACAGACCTGCTCCGCAGGCTGCCAGCACCTGTGCCGCCAACAGCAGGCCGAATGTTCCAGCCACCGCGCTGATAGCCGTCCCTGCCAGGTACGCGCCGAGCGCCAGCAGCAGAACCTGGCGACGAGCCCATCGGACGGTCGATGCTGCCAGGAGCGGACCTGAAATTGCGGCGGTTACCCCGAACACCGTCACGATTTGTCCGGCCGTCGCGACAGAGACCTCCAACGATCCACCAATTTCGGGCAGCAGCCCCGCCAGGACCAGCTCACATGTTCCGACGGTGAAAGCCCCTACCCCCAGCAGGATGGATGCGCCCGCTGAACGTTGCATACGTCTCCCAGGACCGCAGCGTGCAAAGGCCATCGCAGTCGAACATCGTGAGTCAAGCTTGTCCAACGAGTTTTTCGCGCGCTAACAGCGCGTCGTTGAACCTGCACCATTGCGATTGGTTGGTGCTGAGCGTGATTCGGGCGCTGGAAGAGATCGCGTCGGACACCGCGACGTGATCCGCCGATTGTCCGGTACTTTTCGCGCTGCCGGCCGGGTCACTCGCTTTTCCCCTGCACTGCACCGCCGAACACCGGTACCTGCAGCGGGAACTCCGGGCCGCCGTCCCGGGACGAGAGGTCTGATTGCCGCCAGCCCGGGGCAGCATCCGTCACGAGGATGGATCGCATGACGGCAACGACCTCGACGCACACCCGGATCGAACCCGGCATCCTCTACTTCGGAACGCCGGTGGTGCTCATCTCCACGATCAACGAAGACGGATCCACCAACCTCGCCCCGATGTCCTCGGCCTTCTGGCTCGGCTGGCGGGCAATGCTCGGGATGAGCGCCCGCTCGAAGACGATCCAGAACATCCGGCGCACCGGCGAATGCGTCCTGAACCTGCCGTCCGATTCGCTCGCGCACGTCGTCGACCGCCTGGCGCTGACCACGGGTTCGGATCCGGTTCCGCCCTACAAGCAGGAGCGCGGCTACCGGTTCGAGCCCGACAAGTTCGGCCGCGCCGGGCTCACGCCGGTCGCCTCCGAAACGGTGGCGCCGCCGCGAGCGGCCGAATGCCCGGTGGCGATGGAAGCGGTCGTCGAATCGGAGCACCGGGTGGCCGAGGACGACGAGGCGCAGCGCGGCGGGATCGTGGCCGTGGAGGCCCGCATCCAGCGCGTTCACGTGCACGAGGAGATCCGCATGGCGGGAACCGCCGACCGCATCGACCCGAACGCCTGGCGGCCGCTGATCATGAGCTTCCAGAAGTTCTACGGGCTCGGACCGCAGGTGCACCCGTCCAGGCTCGCGCAGATCCCGGAGGACTTCTACCGCGGCCCGGACATCGAACGCGGACGAGAAGCGCCCACCCGGCAAGCCGGCTAGGCCCGCGGATGCGGGTGGCCTGCCCCGAGAACAGGCCATCCGCGTCCAGTCGGCCGTTCGGCGGCTCCCAGGTGGCGGTCAGCCCTGGCAGACTGCTGGCAAGTGGGAATGCTGCTGCTGAAGTTGTTCCTCTCGCCCGCCCTGGTCGTCTCGTCGACGTTGGCAGGCCGCCGTTGGGGACCCGAGATCGCGGGAATCCTCGTCGGGCTTCCCGTCGTCGCCGGGCCGATCCTGTTCATCACCCACCTGCAGCACGGCGCGGACTTCACCAGCCGCGCAGCCGCTTCTTCGCTGCTCGGACTCGTGTCGATCGCCGTGTTCGCGGTCGTGTTCTCGCACGTCGCCGGCCACTTCGGATGGCTCGTCACGTTGATCGCGAGCTGGGCCGCCGTGCTGCTCTCGGACTTCGCGCTGTCGTTCGTCGACGTCACCGGGCCCGCCGCGCTCGCGTGCACGCTGGCGGCAGCCACGGTCGCGATCGTCCTCCTGCCGGAAGCCGAACCAGAACGCTTCGACGAACGGGTGCAGTCCTCGCCGTCGTGGGACCTGCCCGGCCGCGCGCTCGCTACCGGCACCTTGGTGATCACCGTGACGACGGTCTCCGGCGCGCTCGGTCCCAGCTGGACCGGGCTGCTGGCACCTTTCCCGATCGCGATCAGCGTGGTCGTGGCCTTCTCCCACGCGCAGAGCGGTCCTGCGGCGGCGATCCGAACGTTGACCGGAGCGCTCACGAGCCTTTTCAGCTTCGCGCCGTTCTGCCTCCTGCTCTCCGCGCTCGTGCGCCCGGTGGGCGGTGCCGCGTTCGTGCTGAGCGCCGCAGCGGCAGTCGCTGTTCAGCTCCTGGTCGTGCGCGTGCGACGGGCACTGCCCCTCCGCCGGACGACGTAGCAGCGCGCGAGCCCGGACCGCATTCGCGGAGGTCCTCAGCTCGCAGCGTTGATGCGACACCGTTGGTGTTACAGCGGTTGGGGGGTAACGTTGCCGGCATGCTCCGATCTGCGGACGAAGAGCTCACCATCGACGAACTGGCCGCCCGCGCCGGAGTCACCGTGCGCACCGTGCGGTTCTACTCTTCGCGCGGTCTGCTGCCGCCGCCCCGGCTGCGCGGTCGGCTCGGGCTCTACGGCGGGGACCACCTCGCCCGGCTCGACCTCATCCGGGAGCTGCAGACGCTCGGCTTCACGCTGTCGGCGATCGAGCGGCACCTGGCGCGACTGCCCGAGGACGCCTCGCCGGACGAGCTGGCCCTGCAGCGCGCGCTCATCGCCCCGTGGACCGACGAGCACGCCGAAGACCTCGACCGCCACGAGCTCGACCGCCGCACCGGGCGGCACCTGGACGACGAGCTGATCGACCTGCTCGTCGAGCTCGACATCCTGCAGCGGATCCCCGGATCCACTAAGCTGCGGGTGCCCAGCCCGGCGATGCTCGGCGTCGGGATGCAGATCCTCGAGCTGGACCTGCCGTCGGAGATGCTGATGCAGGCCAAGGCGATCGTCGAGCAGCACACCGCGCAGATCGCCGCCGACCTGCGCGAGCTGTTCGCCGCGAACGTCCTGCGCCCCTACGTCGAACGCGGCCGCCCGCAGGACGAGCGCGAACGCGTCCGCGCCGCCACCGACCAGCTGCGCCCGCTGACGATCCAGGTCCTGGTCAACGGCTTCCAACGCGCGGTCAACGACGTCATCCGCGACCACGTCTGAAATCTTGTCTGAAGCTCTCGTTTTGCGTGGCGGCGCAAGCGCCGAGACTGGGCTGTTCGGCTAGCGGCGAATACAAGATCAACGAGTCTGTCAGACGACCTCGGATTCGGCCTGCTGGGGTAATGGCGAATTCCCCACTGGCCAACGCCGCACTTGGTGGGGTTTCATCGCGTCACGGCTTTCACGTCGTACTGGGCACGTCGAGGGGAGCTCAGCAGCGATGAAGGATTCGGAGGCGTGGGCGGTCGCCGCGCTGGAAACGACGGTCCCGCAGCTGTTCTCGCGCAACGTCGCGGAGTTCCCGCAGCAGCCCGCGCTGACCGACGGAGATCGCACGCTGACCTGGGCGCAGGCCCACCACGAGGTCGAGGTGCTGGCCGCCGGGCTCGCCGGGCTCGGCCTGCAGCGCGGCCAGCCGCTGCTGATCATGGTGCCGAACCGGGTCGAGCACTGGCTGATCGACGTCGCCGCCACCCACCTCGGCGCGGTGCCGTGCACGCTCTACCCCACGCTCAGCCAGGACCAGGTGCACTACGTCGCCCACCACAACCGCGCCAAGGTGGTGCTGCTCGACGGTGCCGACCAGCTGCGGCGCTGGTCGAAGACGCTGCGCAACGCCTCCGACCTCGAGCACGTCGTGGTGCTCGACGAGGAGGCGATGGTCTCGGCCGACGAGCGGTTCCGGACCTGGGACCGGCTGCGGGCGCTCGGCGAGCGGCGGCTGCGGGAGGATCCCGAGCTGGTGCAGCGCGCTTCGGCAGCCGTCCGCCCGGCGGATCCGGCCGCGATCCTCTACACCTCCGGCACCACGGGGCAGCAGAAGGGCGTGGTGGTGACGCACCGCAACATCTGCTTCGGGGCCGCCGCCCTGCACCAGGCCACGCAGGCCGAACGGCACTCGACGCGGATCAGCTACCTGCCGCTGGCGCACATCGCCGAGCGGATGGTGGGGATCTACGCGGCCATCCACGACGTCGCCCACGTGCACTTCTGCGCCGACCAGCAGAAGCTGGCCGCGGCGCTGGGGCGCACCCGGCCGTACCTGTTCTTCGCCGTCCCCCGGGTCTGGGAGAAGCTCGCCGCCGCGTTCCGCGACGTCCCGCCCGACCAGCGCTCGCGGGCCGGGCGGCGGCTGCGGACCCGGCTCGGGCTGGACCACGCCGGATGGCCGTCCAGCGGGGCCGCGCCGATCGACCGCGAGCTGCTGGACCTGTTCAGCAGCATCGGCGTGGACATCTTCGAGCTGTGGGGCCTGACCGAGACCAGCGGCTGCGCGACCACGAACCGCGCCGGGGCGCACCGCCCCGGAACGGTGGGCCGGGCGCTGCCGGGCGTGGAGGTGCGGATCGCCGACGACGGCGAGGTGCTGGTGCGCGGTCCCCTGGTGTGCGCGGGATACCTCGAACCGGACGGTGCGATCGAGCCGGTCACCGACATCGACGGGTGGCTGCACACCGGCGACGTCGGCGTGCTCGACGCGGACGGGTACCTGTCGATCACCGATCGCAAGAAGGAGCTGATCATCTCCTCCGGTGGCAAGAACATCGCGCCGACCGCGGTGGAGAACGCGCTGCGGGCGCATCCGCTGCTGGGGCACGCGCTGGTGTTCGGCGACCGCCGGCCCTACCTGGTGGCGCTGCTGGTGCTCGACGAGGACACGGCGCCGAAGTGGGCGCGCGAACGCGGCATCACCTTCGCATCGCTGGGCGAACTCGCCGAGCACCCGGCGGTCCAGGCCGAAGTGGCCGCCGCGGTGGCGGCCGCGAACGAGCGCTTGAACCGCCCGGAACAGGTCAAGCGCTACCGGGTGCTCGCGCACCCGTGGGGCGTCGAGAACGGCGAGCTGACGCCGACGTTGAAACTCAAGCGCCGGGTGATCCACGAGAAGTACGCCGACGTCATCGACCAGCTCTACACCACCTGACGACCGATGATTTTCGGTCGCGACCCGGGTCCACCCAGACGCGACGACCGTTCGCGGAAGTCGCAGTTTCAATTGAAACTGCAGACCTCCCCCACGGAGGATCACAGTTTCAATTGAAACTGCGGTGGAACCCGCCCCGGAACCGAGAAGGATTCACATGGCCATCCAAGCGATCGTCATCACACCGGACTTGGACCGTTTGCAGAGCTTCTACCAGGAGTTGCTCGGCGCCCAGGAGATCGTGCGCATGCCCGAGGACGGGCCCACGTTCTTCATCGACCTGGACATCGACGGGGACCGGCTGGGGCTGGTCAACAACGGGGACGTGGAGGTCGGCGAGCCGGGCCGGGTCCTGCTGAGCTTCAGCGTCGACGACGTCGACGAGCTGCTCGAACGGGTCGAACCGGCCGGCGGGCAGGTGATGGGGCCGGCCAACGACATGCCGTGGGGCCAGCGCGTCGCGCACATCAAGGACCCGGACGGCAACGCGGTGAACCTGACCCAGCAGATCTGACGGGGGCGGGCGCACCGCCCGCCCCCCCGGACTCCTCACACCTGCGCGGGTTCGGGCTCGTCGGCCCGGGCCCACCGGGTGGGTTCACCGGTGATCACCAGGCAGGTCACCGTGATCAGCGCGCCGATCACCAGGTACGCGGCGATCGGCCAGGACGCCCCGCCGGACAGGCCCAGCAGTGCCGTCGCCACGACCGGCGACAAGCCGCCGCCGAGCACCGAACCGCTCTGGTAGCCCAAGGACACGCCGGTGTAGCGGACCTTCGTGGCGAACAGCTCCGCGCAGAACGCCGCCATCGGGCCGAAGACCGCCGCCGACCCCGCGTAGCCCAGGGTCATCGCCAGCACGATCAGCGCCGGGTCCGCGGTGTCCAGCAGCCAGAACATCGGGAACGCGTACAGCGCGAGGAAGATCCCGCCGCCGAGCATCACCCGCGTGCGGCCGAGGCGGTCCGAGAGGTGGGAGAACAGCAGGATCCCGGCGATCTGCGCCGCCGATCCGCACAGGCTGCCCAGCAGCATCACGTCCCGGGTCACGTCGAGCTTCTCGGTGCCGTAGGTCAGCAGGAACGTGGTCAGGATGAAGATGAACGTGTTGAAGCCCAGGTTCACCCCGGCCGACAGCAGGATCTGCCGCCAGGACTTCGAGAACGCCTCCGCGACCGGCATCCTCGCCCGCTCACCGCGCTGCCGGATCTTCGCGAACTCCGGGCTCTCGGCCAGCCGCAACCGCACGTACAACCCCACCCCGACCAGCACCAGGCTGACCAGGAACGGCACCCGCCAACCCCAGGTGAGGAACTCGTCGCCGGACAGGGCGGTCGCCCCGGCGAAAGCACCGGTGGCCAGGAACATCCCGGTCGGCGAGCCCAGGAAGGTCCACCCGCCGTACCAGCCCTGCCGGTTCGGCGGCGCGTGCTCCACCGCCATCAGCACCGCGCCGCCCTGCTCGCCGCCGAGGAAGAAGCCCTGCACCAGGCGCAACGTCACCAGCAGCAGCGGCGCCCACACCCCGACCTGCTGGTAGGTGGGCAGCAGGCCGATCAGCGCGGTGCACACGCCCGTCACGCTCAGCGTGATCACCAGCATCCGCTTGCGTCCCACCAGGTCGCCGAAGTGCCCGATGACCGCGGCGCCCAGCGGCCGGGCCAGGAACCCGGCGCCGAAGGTGGCGAACGCCAGCAGCGCGCCCACCCACGGGTCTCCGGAGGGGAAGAACAGCTTGTTGAACACCACGGCCGCCGCGGTGCCGTAGATCAGGAAGTCGTAGAGCTCGATCGTGTTGCCCACCGCGCTCGCGAACGCGGCCTTGCGCACCGCGACGCGGTCCGGACCCGCGGGTGCCGATGCCATCTGGTCTCCTGTCCCTCGCGAAAGCGCCCCGGGAGCGATCGCCGCGGGGTCCGCGCCTCACGATGGCGCAGAGATCGTCGAAAGGTCCACCACCTTTTCGCGCAGCGCCGCTCGGTCGAGCGATGCCGGATCTCGTCAACGACGTCCGTTCTGTGACGGTTCGTGCAGCAACCCTGGCCGGGCGAACCCCTTTCCGGTGGTCCAGGTGCGCTTGGTGCCGCACTTCGAAGGGCCGCGGCGATAAAGGGAAGCGGAATGTCTCTCCAAACCCAGGAGGATCGACGAGATGGTTGACACACGGCTCACCGGCCGCACCTTCCTCGCCGCAGCGACCCTCGCAGGCGCTGCACTCGTCCCGGCGATGGCCAACGCGGAACCCGCGGCGGAGCAGGCCGGGAGCACGCTGCACCTCACCGTCAGCGGCCAGAACCGCGACGAACTCCCGCGGAACGTGGTGCTGAGCTGTCATCCGGCAGGCGGCACGCACCCGAACGCCGGCTCGGCGTGCCAGACGCTCGAGGCGGTCAACGGCGACCTGAACCAGCTGACGGCAGGCCAAGCGATCTGCAACCTGAACTACCAGCCGGTGACCTACAGCGCGCGCGGCACCTGGCAAGGACGACCGGTGACGTTCGAGAAGACGTACTCGAACCAGTGCGTGGCGGACGCGTCAACGGGCAAGGTGTTCGCCTTCTGACCTGCGACGTCGGGCCCCGCAGCTCGCGGGGCCCGACGGCGCGGTCACGCTCCGCGCTCGGGTTACCGTGAGCGCATGGAGACCGACCGGGAAGCTGACGATCCGCGCTGGCCGAAGCGGCTCTACGAGCAGGGCGAGGAACCGGATCCCCGGTTCACCCTCGCCAACGAGCGCACCTTCCTGGCCTGGATCCGCACCGCGCTGGCGCTGATGGCCGGTGGCGTCGGACTGGAGGCGCTCAACGCGGTCGTCGACCGCCCGAATCCACTCCGGACCGCTCTCGCGGTGATGCTGCTGCTCGCCGGAGTGCTGTGCAGCGCAACGGCTTTCGCCCGGTGGATGTCCACCGAGCGCGCCTTGCGGCAGGGGCGTCCGCTGCCCGCGCCGCGCTTCGCGCCGGTGCTCGGGTACGGGCTCGGCGTGATCGGCGTGGCCGCCTGCGTCCTGCTGTTCGTCACCGGGATCTGATCGTGGCGGACCGGCCGGACGGCCCGTGGGATCCGGGCCTGCAGATCGAGCGCACCACCCTGGCCTGGTTGCGGACGACACTCGCGTTCATCGTGGGGATGTTGGTGCTGCTGCGCCTCGTGGGGCACGAGAACCTCGTGGCCGCGCTGATCTTCGCGGTGCTGGCGCTGCCGCTCGGGCTCGCCATCACCTGGCTGGTCTGGCGTCGACACCTGACCAGCGAACGACGACTGCACGCCCGCGCTCCGCTCCCCGGTGGCGCCCTACCTGCCGCGATGACCGCGCTCGCCGTGCTGGCGGGCTGCACCGGCCTGGCCTACATCCTGTTCGCCTGACCCGGCGTCCAGTGTGGACTATCCCGATGCGCCGACCAGGCCGGGCCACGCCACCATCGCGCAGTCGATGATCGCGTGCGCGGTTTCGCGGGAACAGCCGTCTCGGGCCTGGATCGACAAGCCCTGCAGCACGGTCAGGTAGAACGAGGCGATCGCCGCGATGTCCGCACCGGCCGGCACGTCACCTTCGGCGACCGCGCGTTCCAGCCGCGAGTGCACCGCCCGGTAGTCGCTTTCGCGGCACTCGGCCAGGAATTCCTGGACGCGCTGGTTGTCCGGGCCGCAGTTGGTCGCCGAGAGCACGACCATGCACCCCCTCGGCGTGCTCGGGTCCACATAGGCGTCGGCGTTGTCGCGCAGCATGGCTTCGATCGCCTGGCGCGCGGTCGGGTGCTTCTGGAGCGAATGCTCGCCCACTGCTTCTTCGGCGCTGTTGTAGAGCGCGATCGCCTCGCGGAACAGCGCCTCCTTGGAGCCGAATGCCGCGTAGAGGCTCGGTGAGCTGATGCCCATCGCCCTGGTGAGGTCGCTCAGCGCCGTCGCCTCGTAACCCCGCTCCCAGAACAGCAGCATCGCGGCCTGCAGCGCGGCTTCGCGGTCGAAACTGCGCGGGCGACCTGGCGGCGGCATCGCACCCTCCTCCGATCTCGGCGCGGTCATCATCCCGGTCGACGCCGCAGTTCCCTCCGTTGACGCCCAGGGTAACCCGTGCTAGCCATTTATATATCGTTCGATATAGAAAAATGAGGTGCTCATGGGGTCTCTAACAGGCAAGGTCGCACTGGTGACCGGCGGCGGGCGCGGGATCGGCGCCGGTATCGCCGAACGACTGGCCACCGACGGCGCCGACGTCGCGATCACCTACAACACCGCTGCCGAACGGGCCGCTGCCGTCGTCGGGAAGATCGAGGAGACCGGTCGCCGAGGCCTGGCGATCGCCGCCCCGGCCTCCGACGTCGACGCGGTGGCGCGAGCGGTGCGGCGGACGGTCGACGAATTCGGCCGGCTGGACGTCCTGGTCAACAACGCCGGGATCTTCACCTACGCACCGATCGACGAGCTGAGCCTCGAGCAGTTCGACGAGACCGTCGCGGTCCACGTGCGCGCGGTGTTCGTGGCCGTGCGGACCGCTGTCGAGCACCTGCCCGAGGGCGGCCGGATCATCAACATCGGGAGCAACCTCGCCGAACGGGTTCCCGGCCCCGGCCTGAGCCTGTACTCGCTGAGCAAGTCCGCGTTGACCGGCTTCACCAAGGGCCTCGCCCGCGACCTGGGCCCGCGCGGCATCACGGCCAACGTGGTCCACCCCGGCTCCACGGACACCGAGATGAACCCGGCCGACGGGGCGGATGCCGACGCCGAGCGGGCGCTGACCGCGCTCGGCCGCTACTCGACCCCCGCCGACATCGCGGCCACCGTCTCGCACCTGGCCGGCGAATCCGGCCGGAACATCACCGGCACCTCGATCACGGTCGACGCCGGCGCCAACGCCTGAGGACGGGAGGAACCGCGATGCCCTGGGTCGTCCTCGTCGTCGCCGGACTGCTCGAGATCGTCTGGTCGCTGGCGTTGAAGCACGCCGAAGGCATGACCCGGCTGTGGCCCGCGGTCGTGGGGATCGGGGTCGCCATGATCAGCCTCGGGATGCTGTCAGTGGCGTTGAAGCACCTGCCGGTCGGCAGCGCCTACGCGATCTGGGTCGGCATCGGCACGGTCGGCGTCGCCGTCGTGGGCATGCTCGCGCTCGGCGAACCCGCGACGTGGCCGCGCCTGGCGTTCCTGGCGCTGATCGTGGTCGGCATCGCCGGCCTGAAGTTCGTCGAAGCCTGAGCGCGGGCGCGGGAAAGTCCCCGCGCCCGCGCCGGTTCAGCATTCGATGACGTTGACCGCGAGTCCGCCGCGGGCCGTCTCCTTGTACTTGACCTTCATGTCCCGGCCGGTCTCCCGCATCGTCTTGATCACCTTGTCCAGCGAGACGAAGTGGTTGCCATCACCGCGCAACGCCATCCGCGCCGCCGTGATCGCCTTGACCGAGGCCACCGCGTTGCGCTCGATGCACGGGATCTGCACCAGACCGCCGATCGGATCGCAGGTCAGCCCCAGGTTGTGCTCCATCGCGATCTCGGCTGCGTTCTCCACCTGACGCGGCGTCCCGCCGAGCACCTCGGCCAGCCCGGCCGCGGCCATGGAGCACGCCGAACCGACCTCGCCCTGGCACCCGACCTCCGCGCCGGAGATCGAGGCGTTCTCCTTGAACAACACCCCGACAGCCCCGGCCGCCAGCAAGAACCGCACCACACCATCATCGTCCGCACCGGGCACGAACCGGGTGTAGTAGTGCAGCACCGCCGGGACGATGCCGGCCGCACCGTTGGTCGGCGCGGTCACCACCCGCCCACCGGCCGCGTTCTCCTCGTTCACCGCCAGCGCGAACAGCGTGACCCACTCCAGCGGATCGTCCTGCGCGGTCAACGACCCGGCCAGCTCCGCGGCCCGCCGCTTGACCTTCAACCCGCCCGGCAGCTCACCGGTGTTGCGGCAGCCGTTGTCCACGCACTCCCGCATGACGTGCCAGATCTCCAACAGCTCCTTGCGCACGGCATCCTCGCCACGCCAGGACAACTCGTTGGCCAGCATCACGCCGCTGATCGACAAACCCGACTCCGCGGTGCGCTCGAGCAGCTCCACACCGGTGCGGAACGGCAGCCGCAACTCGGTCTCGTCCGGTTTGATCCGGTCGGACCCCGTCGCGTCCTCGTCGACGACGAAACCACCACCCACCGAGTAGTACACCGCGCTGTCCAGCTCGACGTCCCCGGCGAAAGCGGTGAACCGCATGCCGTTCGGATGCACCGGCAACGACCTGCGCCGGTGCATCACCAGATCCCGATCACCGTTGAACCGGATCTCATGCGTCCCGTCCAGGCGCAACCGCCCCGTCGCACCGATCTCGACCACCCGGTCCGCCACCGCGGCCGGATCCACGACCTCCGGGCTGTGGCCCTCCAAGCCCAACAGCACCGCCTTCGGGCTGCCATGCCCGTGACCGGTCGCCCCCAACGAACCGAACAACTCCGCCTTGACCCGTGTGACCTGCAGCAACCGGCCCTCATCGCGCAGTCGCCGCGCGAACCGCTTGGCCGCCCGCATCGGCCCCACGGTGTGCGAACTCGACGGCCCGATGCCCACCGAGAACAGGTCGAAGACACTGATCGCCATTGATCGCCTCCGCTGCTGCCCTGGTCCTACTGCTCGATCAATTCGGCGTACTGCTCCGCGGTGAGCACAGCACCGGTACCGGTGGCGCGCACCTCCAGCAGCCAGCCGCCCGCGAACGGCTCGGCGTTGACCAGCGCCGGGTCGTCCACGACGGCCTCGTTGACCGCCACGACCTCGCCGGTCACCGGCGCGAACAGGTCGCTCACGGACTTGGTCGACTCCAGCTCACCGCAGGTCTGACCGGCCTCGATCTGCTCGCCGACCTCGGGCAGCTGCACGAAGACGATGTCGCCGAGCGCCTCGGCGGCGTGCTCGGTGATGCCGACGCGGACCAGCTCGTCGCGGTCCTCGATCCACTCGTGCTCTTCGGTGTAGCGCAGGTTCTGCGGCAGGGACATGGTGGGAGGCTCCAAGGCTGCTCGGAGGGCGCGGGCGCGCCCGGAAAATGTGCTGGGCCTCCCCCTCTGTTTCGGGACCTGAGAGCTTCGCCGCAGACCTGCGGCTTGCACCGTGGGTGGCGCGCCAGCGGTGGCGCGCGCTTTCCAGAGTTGCCTCGCCCGAACGGTCATGGGTGCCTGAGAGTTTGTGGGGAGTCTTGCTCCTTCGGCGCCCCGCAGCTGGTGCGAGGTCTCTCCCGCACGGGGTCGACGGCCGGTATGCGATTGTCAGACTGCTCAGCAACGATAAACGTGCCCGTCCAGGCGTCACAACGCCCCCGGCGGCCGCTGCTCCAGGAGGCCGGTGATGCTCGACGTCCGAGCGCTGGTCGAACG
The DNA here is from genome assembly GCF_027853915.1 of Saccharopolyspora oryzae. Classification (GTDB taxonomy): domain Bacteria; phylum Actinomycetota; class Actinomycetes; order Mycobacteriales; family Pseudonocardiaceae; genus Saccharopolyspora; species Saccharopolyspora oryzae. The sequence continues at coordinate 70,602 of NZ_JAQGLA010000016.1, read as the reverse complement.
GGTCGGCCCGACCCTGCTGCGCTCGGTGGTCGTCCCGGAATCGACCGCGTGCGTCGGCGACGTGGTCATCGCCGAACCCGACCAGCACCTGACCGTCGTCGACGGCGACCTCGTGCTGGGCGTGGCCGTCGCGGACCGCGAGCAGGCGGCGGCGCTGGTGCGCGTCTGCGGCGACCGGGGTGCTTCCGCGGTGCTGCTGAAACCGCCGGTCTCCGCTGACGAGCGCATCGTCGCCGCGGCTGAGGCCGCCGGGGTCGCGCTGGTCGAGGTCCGGGCGGAAACCGCGTGGGCCCAGCTGGTCTGGCTGATCAGGGCGGCGCTGGCCAGGACCGACATCGACGAGGCGGGCGCGCGCAGCCCCGGCGTCGGCGATCTGTTCCGGCTCGCCGACGCGGTGGCCGACGTGGTGGACGCACCGGTGACGATCGAGGACGCGCACTCGCAGGTGCTGGCCTACTCGGCCCAGCAGGACCTCACCGATCCCGCGCGGGTCTCGACGATCATGGGGCGCAGGCAGCCGGACGACGTGCTGGCCAAGTTCCGGGCGCACGGCACCTTCCGCAAGCTCAGCAAGGGCAGTTCGGCGATCTTCGTGCCCGCCCAGCAGGACGGCACGCTGCCCCGGCTGGTGGTGCCGATCAGGATGGGCGGCGAGCTGCTCGGATCCATGTGGGCGGTGGTGCCCGAGGAGGTTTCCGAAGAGCGCGCGACGGCGTTCGCCGACACCGCTCCCCTGGTCGCGCTGCAGCTGCTGCGCTGGCGCGCGGTCGCCGACGCCGAACGGCGGCGCAGCGCGGAGCAGGTGCAGCTGCTGCTGGACGGCGGTGAGGGCTGGCGGGCCGCGGCCAACGAGCTGGCCGTCCCGAACGAGCAGCACCGGGTGATCGCGATCGAGATGCCCGCCTCCGCCGGACCGGCCGAAGGGCACCGGCTGGCGCTGTGGGAGTGGATCACCCGCGGGATCGGCCGACGCCCGCTGGTCACCGAGATCGGCACGATGCTCTACGCGGTGGTGCCGGACCGCGACCGCGGCGGCTGGCAGGAGCTGCGCAACGCGCTCGCCTCGCACGACATGTCACCGCGCCCGCTGATCGCGGTGGGCACCTCGGTGTCGGTGGCCGACCTGCACCAGTCGCGGTCGCAGGCCGAAGAGCTGGTCAGCCTGCTGCGCACCGGCCAGCTGCAGGAACGGGTCGCGGTCTACGAGGACTACTGGCACCTGCTGGTGCTCAGCCGCATGGCGGGCGCGGCGACCGACGCGGGCATCGGTGCGCTGGGACCGCTGCAGGTCCTGCGCGAGCACGACCGCACCCAGGGCACCGAGTACCTGGCGACGCTGCGCGCGTGGCTGCGCCACCCCGGCGACCCGCGGCAGGCGAGCCAGGAGCTGAACGTGCACCCGAACACCTTCCGCTACCGGATGAAACGGCTCACCCAACTCGTCGACATCGACCTGGACGACCCGGACGTCCGCTCCGCGCTGCTGGTCCAACTGCTCGCCGAACGCTGGGCGCAACACGGCTGATCCTTTGTGCTGCGAGCACAAAGGGACCGGGGCAATCTCATCGCGCGGGAATGATGCGCCCCCGGCAGCGGCGGCGGATCGTTGTGCGCGACACAGGTGACGAAAGGATTCCGCCGTGAAGATCGCCGTCCCGCGGGAGATCAAGAACAACGAGTACCGGGTCGCGCTCACGCCTGCGGGCGTCCACGAGCTGAGCAGCCGCGGGCACGACGTCTTCGTCGAGGCCAACGCGGGCGCCGGCTCTTCCATCCCGGACGAGGACTACCTCGCCGCGGGCGCGAAGGTCCTGCCCAGCGCCGACGACGTGTGGGCGGAAGGCCAACTGGTGCTCAAGGTCAAGGAGCCGATCGCCGAGGAGTACCCGCGGCTGCGCCGCGACCAGGTGCTGTTCACCTACCTGCACCTGGCCGCCGACGCCGCGCTGACCGACGCGATGCTGGACTCCGGCGTCACCGGCATCGCCTACGAAACGGTGCAGACCGCCAACGGCAGCCTGCCGCTGCTCGCGCCGATGAGCGAGGTCGCCGGCCGGCTCGCCCCGCAGGTCGGCGCCTACTCGCTGATGCGCCCGAGCGGCGGTCGCGGCGTGCTGCCGGGCGGTGTTCCCGGCGTGCACCCGGCGCGGGTCGTGGTGATCGGCGGCGGTGTCGCAGGCCTCAACGCCGCGCGCGTCGCGATGGGCATGGGCTCCGACGTGGAGCTGCTGGACACCAACGTCGACAAGCTGCGCGAGATCGACCGCGACTTCCACGGCCAGATCCGCACGGTGACCTCCAACCGCTACTCCGTCGAGCAGGCGGTGCGCGCCGCCGACATGGTCATCGGCGCGGTGCTGATCCCGGGCGCGAAGGCGCCGAAGCTGGTCTCCAACCACCTGGTGTCGGAGATGAAGCCGGGCAGCGTGCTGGTGGACATCGCGATCGACCAGGGCGGCTGCTTCGCCGACTCCCGCCCGACCACCCACGACGACCCGACCTACCGGGTGCACGACTCGGTCTTCTACTGCGTGGCGAACATGCCGGGCGCGGTCCCCAACACCTCGACCCACGCCCTGACCAACGTGACCCTCCCCTACGTCCTGCGCATCGCGGACCTGGGCTGGCGCGAAGCCTCCCGAGCGGACGCGGCCCTGGCGGCGGGCCTCAACACCCACGACGGCCACCTCGTCAACGCCCCGGTCGCCGAAGCCCACAACCGAACCAGCACCCCCCTCACCGAAGTCCTCTGACCTCGGAACACCAACGGCCCCTCCACCGCACCCGGTGCAGGGGCCGTTGCCATGCCCGCAAATTCAATGGAAATCGGGCATGCGATTTCAATGGAAGTTGCGGCACGTCGGCGTGTCGGCACCCGACACACCGACACCTGTGGACAACTCGCGCAAATTCAATGGAAATCGGATGTCCAAATTCCATTGAATTTTGATGCCGGACCAGACGGCTGCGCAGAACGAGTCTGGGAGAGATCAGAGCGGGGCGGCCCGCTCAACCAGCCTGGGGGTCACCGGGAGCAGGCCGCCACCGTCAGTGTAGGGCACGCTGGGCCGTTTGCCGACGACGCGAGAGGCCGCTCGGCGGGCATTTTGGAGCCGAATCGATAACCACTCGATGGAGTGAGCCCTGGGGCCTGGCCGTGCAGGCGTGGACACCGCCTGCCGATGTCACCCGTTGGGGGCAGCCCGGGAACGGGTTGCCGAACCACTGCGACGGGAGGCGATGTGGCGGACACGGCGTTGCGCAAGGCGGTGCTCGACCGGCTCGACAACCTGGACCGGGTGGTGGACGACGACGCCGCCGAAGTGCTGCTCCCGGTCGCCCGTTCCGAGCTCTACCGGCTCACCGCCGGGTTCCGGGCGCTGCTCGACGAGCACCAGCCCGACGAGGACGGCCGGTGTCCTTCCTGCCAGGGCACGCTGCGCAGCCGGCCTTGGCCGTGCACGGTGTGGCTGACCGCGCACCGGCAGCTCATCGGCGACCACTCCGGCACCCCGACGCGCACCAAGCGGATGGACGCGCTGCGCCGGAAGTTGCGCCGCAAGCCCGCCCAGCGGGAAGCCGGCGTCGAGGTCATCCCGGAGCCGATCGTGTCCTCGGTCGGCAGCGGCCCCAGCGACTGGGACACCAACGAGTTCACCCGCCCCGACCTGACCGTCGGATCGCCGACCCCGCCACCGGCCGGCGGCCACCTCGAAACCGATCACCGCAAGATCCACCGGGCCTCGGTGGTCGACCGCGGCATCCAGTGGCCTTAGAACCAGCTGTGAGCTGGTCGGGAAAACCGCCACTCCGCACATTCACCTCGCTTCGTCCGGCAGGATGGGCGGCGATCCAGTGAACGGGTGATGTTGGAGGGCGTGTGCACGACGGCAGCGGCCGGATCATCGTGCAAGGTCTCAGCAAGCGCTACGGACCGCTGAGCGCGGTCCAGGACCTTGACTTCGCGGTGCGGCCAGGCACGGTTACCGGGTTCCTCGGGCCCAACGGGTCCGGGAAGACCACGACGCTGCGCATGATCCTCGGCCTGATCACGCCCACCTCGGGCACCGCCACGATCAACGGCCTGCCGTTCCACCAGCTGCCGAACCCCGCTTCGGTGATCGGCGCCGTCCTCGACGCGCAGAGCTTCCACCCTGGCCGCACCGCGCAGAACCACCTGCGCTGCTACGCCGCGGCGATGAACGTGCCGGACGAGCAGGCCGATCGGGCGCTGGAGCTGGTCGGGCTGGCGCCTGCCGCCAAGCGCAAGCCCAGCGGGTTCTCGCTCGGCATGCGGCAGCGGTTGTCGCTGGCCACGGCACTGCTGGGCGATCCGCAGGTGCTGGTGCTGGACGAGCCGGCCAACGGGCTGGACCCGGAGGGCATCGCCTGGCTGCGCAACTTCCTGAAGGCCTTCGCCGCCAGCGGCCGCACCGTGCTCATGTCCAGCCACTTCCTGCGGGAGATCGAGCACACCGTCGACCAGCTGGTGGTGATCAGCCGGGGCCGCTGCGTCTACGACGGCAGCATCGACCAGCTGCGCTCCGCCCAGCAGTCCCGCGCCCTGGTGCAGGCCGCGGACCCGGGTGCGCTGGCCGCCGAGCTGCAGGCGTCCGGGTACCGGGTCGAGTCCCTGCCGGACGGCCGGCTGGCCGTGCTGGGCGCGGATTCCCGCCAGGTGGCCGACATCGCGCTGGCCGCCGGGGTCGCGCTCTACGGCATGCAGGACGAGCGGATCGGTCTGGAGCAGCTGTTCTTCCAGCTCACCAGCGGCCAGTACACCGGTGTCCCGCAGGCCGGTCCCGGTGCCGAGGTGTGGGCACGACCGGCGCAGAGCGGCGACCAGCGCGGACTCGGGGGGAGCGTGTGATGGGCGCGCTGATCAAGGCGGAGTTCCGGAAGATCTTCACGACCAACCTGTGGTGGGCGCTGCTCATCCCGGTGGCGCTGATCGGCTTCGGAGCCGGGTGGATGGGCACCGCGTTCGTGTCGATCATCAACGGCTTCGCGGTGCTGGACCGGCCGGTGCCGCTGGCGCTGCTGTCGGTGACCACCTCGGCGAACTTCAGCACCGTCTTCGGCATGCTGTTCGGGGCGCTGTCGATCTCCGGCGAGTACCGGAACAAGACCATCACGACCAGCTTCCTGACCAGCAACCCGCGCAGTGCCGTGCTGGCCGCGAAGCTGATCACGGCTGCGGCCATCGGCGCCGGGTACGGGCTGGTCAACGCGCTGTGCGCGAGCCTCGGCGGGCTGATCGGCGCGGTCCAGGACATCGGGAGCTTCGGCGACGTCGCCGACTGGTTGAGCGTGGGCGGCGCCAGCGTCCTGTCGATGACGCTGTGGACGCTGGCCGGCGTCGGGTTCGGCGCGCTCGTCTCCAACGCCGTGCTGGCGATCATCCTGCCGCTGGCCTACAAGTTCGTCGTCGAGTTCATCATCTCGATGGCGCTGGTGGGCTCCAACGTCTCCGGCATCGGCCCGTACCTGCCGGGGTCGGCGGGCAACGGGATCGTGTCCAACCTGGCGGTGCCGCTGTTCGTCGCGGCGGTGGCCGGACCGGACGAACCCGAGGTGCCGAAGGTCGCCTTCGACGCCCTGCACCTGGTCTTCGGCGGCAGCTACGGCCACGCCTGGTGGGCGAGCCTCCTGACCTTCCTCGGCTACACGGCCCTGTTCGTCGCGGGTGGCTGGTGGGCCAACCAACGCAGAGACATCGCCTGATGCCTGTCTTCGAACCTGGTTCTTGATCTTTTGCTTGGATTCGCCGCCAGGCGAATAGCCCACCCCCGCAACTCGCACCGCCGCGGGTTCTCAGCGTTCGCCTGGCGAGGACGGCCAATCCGCCGTGTATTGGCGCATACATCAGGGTTGGCACCCGCAGTCCAGGCGGGCGCTGAGGTTCCGCCACCGGCACCGCCACGCAGAAGGAGAGCTTCAGACAAGCTCGGAAATCTTGATCCGCCGGTTGGCGGGGTCACACCGGAGGTTCGGGCGCGGTGCAGGGTCGGTGGTGCGTCCTAGTCTGGCTAGGTGAGCGACTCCGGCAATCCCGCGTCATCTGGTGGTTGGATCCGTCGCCTCTTCGCCGCTTGTCGACGGCACCCTGTCGCCCTCTCCTTGGCGATGGGTGCGTCCGTCACAGCGGTCGGGTTGGAGGCGCTGGTTCCGCTGCTGACCAAGGTGGCGGTGGACGACGCCGTCGCGCGCACCACCGACCAGCTGTGGTTGATCGTGGTCGCGCTGCTGGTGCTCGGCGTGTTCCGCTTCGGCGCGGCGTTCGTGCGCCGCTACAGCGCGGGTCGGTTGGCGCTGGACGTGCAGCACGACTTGCGCCGCGCGGTGTTCGGCGCGATGCAGCGGCTGGACGGCGGCAAGCAGGACGCGTTGCGCACCGGGCAGGTGGTGTCGCGGTCGATCAGCGACCTGCAGCTGGTGAACTCGCTGCTGGCGATGCTGCCGCTGGCGGCCGGGACCGCGGTGCTGGCGCTGTTCGCGATCATCGCCATGCTGTGGCTGTCACCGCTGCTCACCGTGGTTTCGCTGGTCATCGCGCCGCTGATCGCGGTGGTCACCGCGCGCAGCAAGAAGCGGTTGTTCCCGGCGACCTGGTCGGCGCAGCAGCGCGCCGCCGACATCGCCCAGCACGTCGAGGAAACCGTCACCGGTGTTCGGGTGGTCAAGGGCTTCGGGCAGGAGGAGCGCGAGGTCGGGCGGCTGCGGACCCGCGCGCGGCGGTTGTTCGGCGAGCGGCTGCGCGCCGCGCGCATGACGTCCACACCGGCGGCGAGCCTGGCCGCGCTGCCCTCGGCCGGACAGGTCGGGGTGCTGGGCCTCGGCGGCTGGATGGTGCTGAACGAGCAGGTGAGCCTGGGCACGTTCGTGGCCTTCGCCGGGTACGTGGCGATGCTGTCCGGGCCGGCCCGGATGTTGTCCAGCGTGGTGATCCAGGCGCAGCTGGCGCGCGCTGGTGCCGAGCGGATCAACGAGCTGATCGACTCGCAGCCCGAGGTGCAGGAGAAGCCGGACGCGGTGCGGCTGCCGGAGGGCCCGCTGGAGGTCCGGTTCGACGACGTGACCTTCGGCTACACCCGCGATCAACCGGTGCTGTCGGAGGCATCGCTGCAGGTCCGACCGGGTGAGACGGTGGCGCTGGTGGGCCCGGCGGGCTCGGGCAAGTCGACGGTTTCGCTGCTGCTGCCGCGCTTCTACGACGTGCACTCGGGCGGCGTCTCGATCCGGCCCGCCGCCGACGGCGCGGCCGCGCACGACATCCGCGACCTGCGGTTGGACTCGCTGCGCAGCGCGGTGGGCGTGGTGTTCGAGGAGGCGTTCCTGTTCTCCGACACCATCCGCGGCAACATCGCCTACGGCCGTCCGGACGCCTCGGAAGCCGACGTGATCGCAGCGGCCGAGGCCGCCGAGGCGCACGAGTTCATCACCTCGCTCCCCCAGGGCTACGACACCGAGGTCGGCGAGCGCGGTCTCACCCTCTCCGGCGGGCAGCGCCAGCGGGTGGCGCTCGCGCGGGCGCTGCTGTCGAACCCGCGGATCCTGGTGCTCGACGACGCCACGTCGGCCGTCGACCCGGCGACCGAAGCGGCGATCCACGACACCCTGCGCTCGGTGACCGCCCAGCGCACGACGCTGCTGATCGCGCACCGCCGCTCGACGCTCGCGCTGGCCGACCGGATCGCCGTGCTCGACGAGGGCCGGGTGGTCGACGTCGGCACCGAGGAGGAGCTGTCGCAGCGCTGCGAGCTGTTCCGGTCGCTGCTGGCCGGGCCCGGCGAGTCCATCGACAACCGCCGCAGCGCCCTCGCCCCGAGCGACTCCGACATCACCCCCGAGCTGTGGCCGGAGCCGGAGGAGCCCGAACCCGTCGCCGCCGCTCCGATGGCGGGGTCGCGCGGCATGGCCGGCACGTCGATGCCGCCGACTCCGGAGCTGGTCGAGGGCATCCGGAAGCTGCCGCCGACGACCGACGAACCGGACCTGCGCGGCGAGGACCCGACCGCGCCCGACCCCGACTTCAAGCTGTCCCGGCTGCTGCGGCCGATCCGCTGGGGCCTGCTGCTGACCGTGCTGCTGGTCGCCGGCGACGCGCTGACCTCGGTCACCCTGCCGTCTCTGGTGCGCCAGGGCGTCGACGGCGGTGTCGGCACCGGGAACGCCGACGTCCTGTGGTGGGCGACCGGCGTGGCCGCGGTGATCGTCGGTTTCGGCTGGCTGGTGGTCAAGCTGCAGACCGTGGTCACCGCCCGGACCGGTGAAACCCTGCTCTACCTGCTGCGGTTGCGCAGCTTCGCGCACCTGCAGCGGCTCGGCCTGGACTACTACGAGCGCGAGCTGGCCGGCCGGATCATGACCCGGATGACCACCGACGTCGACGCCCTGTCGACGTTCCTGCAGACCGGTCTGGCGACGTTCGTGGTCAGCGTGCTCACCCTGTTCGGCATCGCGGGCGCGCTGCTGATCACCGACGCGTCGCTGGCGCTGGTCGCGATGGCCGTGCTTCCGGTGCTGCTGGTGGCGACGGCGATCTTCCGCCGGGTCTCCTCGATCGCCTACGCCGAAGCGCGGGAGCGGGTCAGCACGGTCAACGCCGACCTGCAGGAGAACGTCTCGGGCATGCGGGTGGCGCAGGCGCACCGGCGCGAGGGGCACGCGGCGAAGGTGTTCGCGCAGCGCAGCGACGCCTACCGCCGGTCGCGGCTGCGGGCCCAGCGCTACATCGCCACCTACTTCCCGTTCGTCGCGCTGCTGTCCGAGATCGCCCAGGCCGCGGTGCTCGGCGTCGGCGCCGCGCGGGTCGCTTCCGGCGACCTGACGGCTGGTGTGCTGGTCGCGTTCCTGCTCTACCTCGGGTTGTTCTTCTCACCGGTGCAGCAGCTGTCCGGCGTCTTCGACGGCTACCAGCAGGCGATGGTCGGGTTGCGGCGCATCGGTGACCTGCTGCGCACGCCGACCTCGGTGCCCGCGCCGGACGATCCGGCGCCGGTGCCCGAGCGCTTCAGCGGCGAGGTCGAGCTGCGGTCGGTGTCGTTCCGCTACCCGGGCACCGAGCAGTACGCGCTGCGCGACGTGTCGCTGCGGGTGCGCCCCGGCGAGACCGTCGCGCTGGTCGGCGCCACCGGCGCGGGCAAGTCGACGCTGATCAAGCTGATCGCCCGGTTCTACGACGTCACCGACGGCGCGGTGCTGGTCGACGGGGTGGACGTCCGCCACTACGACCTGGCGGCGTTCCACCAGCGGCTGGCGGTGGTGCCGCAGGAGGGGCACCTGTTCACCGGCGACGTCGCGGACAACATCGCCTACGCGCGGCCGGACGCCGAGCCGGTCGAGGTGGAGGGCGCGGCGCGGGCCGTCGGCGCGCTGCCGGGGATCGCGATGCTGAACAGCGGGTTCCGCCAGCAGGTCGGCGAGCGCGGCCGGGGGCTGTCCGCCGGTCAGCGGCAGCTGGTCGCGCTGGCGCGCGCGGAGCTGGTCGATCCCGACGTCCTGCTGCTCGACGAGGCGACCGCGGCGCTGGACCCGGCCACCGAGTCGATGGTGATCGCGGCCAGCGACCAGCTCGCCGCGCAGCGCACCACGTTCGTCGTCGCGCACCGCTTGGCGACGGCGGCCCGCGCGGACCGCATCGTGGTCGTCGACGACGGCCGCATCGTCGAGCAGGGCTCCCACGCGCGGCTTCTCGCCGAAGGCGGTCACTACACCCGCCTCTGGCACGCAGCGGACCCCAGTACCCAAACCTCCAACATCGCCTGAACCGGACACGCTCCGCAGTCGGGTGAACACTGCGAGATGACGCATCAGTGCTGGTGAGACGGGTGGTTTCACGCTGTCTGGGATTCGGGAGAGCAGGTCACGGCCCGGGAACACAGCGTGTCGTTGAAACGTCATACTGGTTGTGGGCGACAACCCAGATGGAGTACTAGCAAGCGACGCTGAACCGCAAGTGAGGCAGCCAGGGTGCGGCCGTTGATCGTTCGCGCGAGCCGAACCGGGTCGATCCCGGCGCAAGCTGGGCTTTCCTGATCGATTTTGTGACCGAGCTCGTCAGCCGAACGGCCGTCCTGTGTGCCAACCTCGCGAATCGGACCGCTAGCCTGGTACCCGAGTGTGTCTGTAAATCACGAGCATATGGATCGAGGCGAACGCCAGCCGTGTCCAGCAGCCCTGCGTCACAGTTCGGCCCCAACGAGTGGTTGATCGAGGAGATGTACGAGCAGTACCTCCAAGATCCCACTTCCGTAGACTCGGCGTGGCACGAATTCTTCGCCGACTACAAGCCGGGCCAGGCAGCCACCGACAACACCGCTGCTGCGGCCGCTGCTGCAGCGGCCCCGACCACCACCGCGACGGCGACGCGCGTCGGCGAGACCAACGGTCAGGTCCCGCCGCCCACCGCGACCGCCGCCCCGGCGGCGAGCAAGCCCGTCGCCGCCCCCAAGCCTTCCCCGCAGCAGGCCGCCAAGGCCGCCCCGGTCAAGCCACCGCAGGCCGGTGAAGAGGTCAAGACGCTGCGCGGTGCCGCGGCTGCGATCGCCAAGAACATGGACCAGTCGCTGACCGTGCCGACGGCCACCAGCGTGCGCGCGGTCCCGGCGAAGCTGCTGTTCGACAACCGCATCGTCATCAACAACCACCTGAAGCGGAACAAGGGCGGCAAGATCTCGTTCACGCACCTGATCGGCTACGCGCTGGTCCGTGCGGTCCGGGACTTCCCGAACATGAACCGCCACTACGGCGAGGACGCCAAGGGCAAGCCCGCGGCCGTCACGCCGGAGCACGTCAACCTGGGCCTGGCGATCGACCTGCCGGGCAAGGACGGTTCCCGCAACCTCGTGGTCGCCTCCATCAAGGGCTGCGAGGACATGACGTTCTACCAGTTCTGGCAGGCCTACGAGGACATCATCCGCAAGGCCCGCGCCAACGCGCTGACCGCGGACGACTTCGCCGGCACCACCATCTCGCTGACCAACCCGGGCCCGTCCGGCACCAACCACTCGGTGCCGCGGCTGACCAAGGGCCAGAGCGCGATCATCGGCGTCGGGGCGATGGACTACCCGGCCGAGTTCCAGGGCGCCAGCGAGAAGACCCTGGTCGACATGGGCGTCAGCAAGATCGTGACGCTGACCTCGACCTACGACCACAGGGTCATCCAGGGCGCCGAGTCCGGCGACTTCCTGCGCCGCGTCCACCAGCTGCTGCTGGGCGAGGACGGCTTCTTCGACGACATCTTCGCCTCGCTGCGCATCCCGTACGAGCCGGTGCGCTGGACGAAGGACATCCCGGAGGGCGCGGTCGACAAGACCGCCCGGGTGCTCGAGCTGATCGACGCCTACCGCACCCGCGGTCACCTGATGGCCGACATCGACCCGCTGAACTACCGGCAGCGGCGGCACGAGGACCTCGACGTCCTGTCGCACAGCCTGACGCTGTGGGACCTGGACCGGGAGTTCGCCGTCGGCGGGTTCGCCGGCAAGGAGCACATGCCGCTGCGCGACGTGCTGGGCGTGCTGCGCGACTCCTACTGCCGCACCGTCGGCGTGGAGTACATGCACATCCTCGAGCCGGACGAGCGCGAGTGGCTGCAGCAGCGGGTCGAGAAGAAGCACACCAAGCCGGACCCGACCGAGCAGAAGTACATCCTGTCGAAGCTCAACGCGGCCGAGGCGTTCGAGACCTTCCTGCAGACCAAGTACGTCGGCCAGAAGCGCTTCTCGCTGGAGGGCGCGGAGACCGTCGTGCCGCTGCTGGACGCGGTGCTCGACACCTCCGCGGCGCACGACCTCGACGAGGTCGTCATCGGCATGCCGCACCGCGGTCGGCTCAACGTGCTGGCCAACATCGTCGGCAAGCCGATCTCGCAGATCTTCCGGGAGTTCGAGGGCAACCTGGACCCGGGTCAGGCGCACGGCTCCGGTGACGTCAAGTACCACCTGGGTGCCGAGGGCAAGTACTTCCGGATGTTCGGAGACGGCGAGACCAAGGTGTCGCTGACCTCGAACCCGTCGCACCTGGAGGCCGTGGACCCGGTGCTGGAGGGCATCGTCCGCGCCAAGCAGGACATCCTGGACAAGGGCCAGGAGGGCTTCACCGTCCTGCCGGTGCTGCTGCACGGCGACGCCGCCTTCGCCGGTCAGGGCGTGGTGGCCGAGACGCTGAACCTGTCGCTGCTGCGGGGCTACCGCACCGGCGGCACGGTGCACGTGATCGTCAACAACCAGGTCGGCTACACCACTGCGCCGGAGCACTCCCGCTCCAGCAAGTACTGCACCGACGTGGCGAAGATGATCGGTGCGCCGGTGTTCCACGTCAACGGCGACGACCCCGAGGCCTGCGTCTGGGTCGCGAAGCTGGCCGTGGAGTACCGCCAGGCGTTCGGCAAGGACGTCGTGATCGACATGGTCTGCTACCGGCGCCGCGGTCACAACGAGGGCGACGACCCGTCCATGACCCAGCCGAAGATGTACGACGCCATCGACAAGATGCGCAGCGTCCGCAAGGTCTACACCGAATCCCTGATCGGCCGCGGCGACATGACCGTCGAAGAGGCCGAGAAGGCGCTGAAGGACTACGCGGCCCAGCTGGAGCACGTGTTCAACGAGGTCCGCGAGCTGGAGAAGCACCCGCCGGCGCCGAGCCCGTCGGTGGAGTCCGAGCAGCAGGTGCCGCGCGGTCTGGCGACCAAGATCTCCAAGGAGACCTTGGAGCGCATCGCCGAGGCGCAGATCAACCTGCCCGAGGGCTTCACCCCGCACCCGCGGGTCAAGCCGGTGCTCGAGCGCCGCGCCAAGATGGGTCGCGAGGGCGGCATCGACTGGGCGTTCGGCGAGCTGCTGGCGTTCGGTTCGCTGGTGATGGAGGGCCGCGGGGTCCGCCTGACCGGTCAGGACAGCCGCCGCGGCACGTTCGGCCAACGCCACTCGGTGCTGATCGACCGCAAGACCAACAGCGAGTACACGCCGCTGCAGAACCTGTCGGACGACCAGGCGAAGTTCCTGGTCTACGACTCGGCGCTGTCGGAGTACGCGGCGCTGGGCTTCGAGTACGGCTACTCGGTGGCCAACTCCGAGGCGCTGGTGCTGTGGGAGGCGCAGTTCGGCGACTTCTTCAACGGCGCCCAGTCGGTCATCGACGAGTTCATCTCGTCCGGTGAGGCCAAGTGGGGCCAGCGTTCCGACGTGGTCATGCTGCTGCCGCACGGCCACGAGGGCCAGGGTCCGGACCACACCTCGGGTCGCATCGAGCGCTGGCTGCAGCTGTGCGCCGAGGGTTCGATGACGGTCGCGATGCCGTCGACCCCGGCGAACTACTTCCACCTGCTGCGGCGCCACGCGCTGGACGGCATCCAGCGTCCGCTGGTGGTGTTCACGCCGAAGTCGATGCTCCGCCTGAAGGCCGCGACCAGCCCGGTCGAGGACTTCACCGAGGGCAAGTTCACCTCGGTGATCGACGACCCGGCGCAGCCGAACCCGGCCGACGTCCGCAAGATCGTGATGTGCACCGGCAAGCTCTACTACGAGCTGGCCGCGCACCGCGAGAAGGAGGGCATCACCGACACGGCGGTGGTCCGGCTCGAGCAGCTCTACCCGCTGCCGCACCGGAAGCTGGGCGCGCTGCTGGAGCGCTACCCGAACGCCACCGAGGTCCGCTGGACCCAGGAGGAGCCCGCCAACCAGGGTGCCTGGCCGTTCCTGGGCCTGGCGCTGCCGGAGCTGTTCCCGCAGCTGGTCGGCAAGCTCAAGCGGGTCTCGCGTCGTCCGATGGCCGCCCCGGCCACCGGTATGGCCAAGGTCCACGAGGTCGAGCAGGCCGAGATCGTGCGCAACGCGTTCGCCTGATCTGATCGGCTGGAGCGGGCCGTCGGTTCCACCTGGAACCGGCGGCCCGTTTTCGCACTTCGGGGCGATGATGAGGTTCCGCTTCGCAGCCCCCTCGGGACGTTTCGTACCCTGCTGTTCTGGTCGCGCTGATTCCACGCGCCAGAAAGCGAAAACCCCCAAGGAGGAAGCGGTGTACTTCACCGACCGCGGCATCGAGGAGCTTGAGGACCGTCGCGGTGACGACTCGGTCACCCTGTCCTGGGTGGCCGACCGGATGCGCGCCTTCGTCGACCAGAACCCGGACTTCGAGGACGCCACGGAACGCCTGGCCACATTCCTCGCCCGAGACGACGCCGACGACGAGTAACGGGCGCAAGCCGCTGCCGGAAGAGCCCCGACCTGACCACGCGAGTGGGCGGCGGGGCTCGTTCCGCTCCCGATCGCGCCTGCCCCGCAGCGCTTTCCGCGCTGCCTCCTGATCGCGGCACGTTCGCAGAACCGATTGCACTCCGCTATCGGACGCTGCTAGCCTCCGAGCGATTGCACTTTGCAATCAGTCTTCTGCCCGGCTCCGCAGGGCGGGGTCGCCGAACGACGCTGCACGACAGGGAGACCGCTTTCCATGCGCAAGCTCATCTCGTTCACCGGCATCAGCCTCGACGGCTACTACAAGCGCACCAGCGGGGAGTTCGACTTCCCCCACGTCGACGAGGAGTTCTTCGACTTCTCCAACCGGCAGGACGCCTACCTCGACGCGCTGGTGTTCGGGCGCGAGACCTACGAGCACATGGCCGCGCACTGGCCGAACGCCACCGAGGGCGACCCCGAGATCATCGACTTCATGAATGGCGTCCCCAAGCTCGCGGTGTCCGACACCTTGGAGCGGGCCGACTGGAACAACACCACGCTGGTCCGCCGCGACGACATCGCCGGGACGATCAAGGACCTCAAGCAGCAGCCGGGCAAGGAGATCGCGCTGTTCGGCAGCGTGCAGCTGACCGCGAGCCTGCTCGAGCTCGGCCTGGTGGACGAGCTGCGGGTGATCGTGTTCCCGGTCCTCCTCGGAGAAGGTGTCTCGGCGTTCTCGACGCTCAGCGGGCAGGTCCAGCTCGAGCTGTGGCGGACCACGACCTTCCGCTCCGGCAACGTCCTGCTGGTCTACCGCCCCGCCTGACCCCGCGCGACGGTCAGCGCTGGTGGCGGGTGAGGCTGCGGCGCAGGCGGTAGAGGTTGCCCGTGGTCCCGTGCACGTCGTGGTGGGGACTGCTGGCCGCGGCGGTCTCGTCCGACCACTCCTCGTAGATCAGGACCCGGGTGCCGTCGGCGCTGATGTGGAAGTGGGCCGCGCGCAGGCCAGGCGGCAGATCGGGCGGAGTTCCGATCCGGGCCTGCGCGTCGGCCACCAGCCGACTCGCGTGCTCGAACCCGTCGCTGTCCGAGACGAACACCGCGACGACCTCACCGCGCGGCCGGTCCTCGGCGACGACGCTGCCGCGCAGGCGGTACCTGACCAGGCCAGGCCGCTCGATGCCCGGAACAGCTTCGTCGATCCCGCGCACCAGCGTCGGCCGGTAGGTGCGCACGAACTCGCGGTGCGCGTCGTCATCGGTCCACTGCGCGTAGTTCAGCACCGCCTCGCCGTCCAAGCTCACGAAGCAGTTCAACGACAAGAACGCTGCCGGCCAGGGCGCCACCTTCCACTCCGAGATGGTGGCGTCCACCGCGTCGCGCTGCCGCTGCGGCGTGCCGACGATCCAAGGACTCACCAACACGGTGCCGACATCGCTCCGGGTGATCTCCGGCAGCACGATGCGGTCAGAGCTCATCGCAGCCTCCACATGATCGACGAATGCTCCCCAACCACCCTCAAACCTCCACCAAGGAAGAGGTCAAGCCCGGATCGCGATGCAGCGGCGAAGGACTTCCCCTCCGTCCGCGCGCGCATTCGCGCGACTTGCCCTCCGAAACGGGCGAACTGGGCGTCGAGCATTGGTATGGTCCCCCGTTCGGGGAGGACAAATGACCTATCAGGTTCTGATCGGGGATCTTCGGAAGGCTTCGGACGCAACGCTCTCAGCGGTTGAACAAGCCCGGGAATCGAAGCTCGGCGCGGTGGGGGAAAAGATCAGCCAGGCGTTGCCCGGCTCAACGGCAGCCGCGGCCGCAACGAGCACTAGCCGCAGCTGGATGGACAGCGTGAAGCGGTGGTGCCAATCCGGCACAACGCACGCCGAAGCCCTGGCCCGGAGCGCTGCCACCTACGAGGCGACGGACCAGGGGGCTGCGTCGGACATCAACGCTGCGGGTGGTGCGTGATGACGACCGTCGCGAACATCCGCCAGTGGAAGCCGGCCCTGCTCGACGAAGCGATCGACGACCTGAAGCGGGAAGAAGACCGCCTGGTGCGGCTGGACGACGAACTCGCCACGTCCGGCAAACCAGCGGAGTGGCAGGGCGAGGCGGCCAAAGCCGCCGAGGACCGGCATCGCGACCTCGGCGAGAAGCTGCGAGAGCTCGTGGTCGAGGTGGCGGCGGTGCGCCGAGCCCTCATCGAGAACGTGGACGAGGTCCAGGCGGTGCAGCGGCAGCTGGCCGAGGCAGACTCCCTGGCGAGTTCCTACCGCTTCCGCATCTGCGACGACGGCCGGATCGAAGACCTGGAGCACGTGGTGGTCGGCGGCCCCGGCAGCCGGCTCGACGAGGAGGACCGCTACCGGATCCAGCAGGTCCGGCCCGACCTGGTGGACCGCGTCGAACGCCTGCTCGCCCAGGCCGACGACGCGGACGCCGAGCTGACCAAGGTGCTGCGGGACGCGGACCTGAACCTGATGGAAACCGGGGAGGGCGGCTCTCTCGCGGACGCCGCGGCCCTCGGAGACGCGCACGGCCTCGCCGAGACCGTCGAACCGCCGCCGCCGGGGACTCCGGCCGACAACGCCCGCTGGTGGGAATCCCTGCCCGCCGAAACGCGAGCGGCAATGGCAGAGGCACCACCACCGTGGCTGGGCAACATGGACGGCATCCCGGCCACGATCCGACACACGGCCAACGTCAATCGCCTCGACGACGAGCGCGTGATGCTCCAGGCTCAAGCAGCTCAGCTGCGGTCGAAGATGGACAAGCCGTACCCCGGGCCCGGTGGCAGGTTCAACAAATCACTCGACCAGGCAGAGCTCGATCGAGTCGATGCCAAGCTGAAGTCCCTGGACGAGATCGAGAAAGTCCTGGGCCCAGAACGAGATCAGCGCCAGCTCCTGGTCATGGACAGCTCCGGCGAACGCATGAAAGCAGCAGTAGCGACCGGCGACGTGGACACGGCCAAGCACGTGGCCGTCTTCACCCCGGGCCTGGAAAGCGCTGTGGAGAAGGGCAGCCTTCAGGACTACGACTTGGCAATGGAACAGCTCAGGCAGGACGCTCAGCGACAATCCTTCCGATACGGGGACAGCGGCGAAGTCGCCGCTGTGACCTGGATTGGGTACGAAGCGCCGCAGTTGAGCGAAATACCCGAGCCAAGCGATTCGGTCGCCTCTGCCAGTTCAGCCAAGCGTGGCGCGGAAGACCTGGCCAACTTCTACCGCGGGATCAACGAGTCCCGGTCGGATGACCCGCACCTTGTCGCGCTGGGGCATTCATACGGGTCAACGACTACCGGATACGCCCTGCAGCAGGAAGGCACCGGCGTGGACGATGCCGTGGTGATGGGCTCTCCTGGATTGGGCACGCCGCTCTACTCGGGAGTCAACGTTCCTGATGGGCACACGTACAACCTGGAATCCGACTGGGATCCTGTGGCCGACTTGGGCCGTTTTGGAGCAGACCCGTCGGACATGCCCAGCGTTGACAACCTGTCCACTCAAGAGTCCGTTTCAGCGGACGGCCAACAGCTATCGAGGTCGGTGGGCCACAACACCGGCGGCGGCACAGGATATCTGGATGCTGGAACTACAAGCCAGTACAACGTCAGCGTGGTGGTAAGCGGATTACCCGAGCGCGCTGTGGACGCGAAGGAGTGACGTAGCGGTTGTCAGTGGGGCTTTCGCGGATGAAAAGTCTGGTATTGGTCTTGTGCGCGACGCTTTCGGTCGCGGCATGTGGGGGGAAGCCGGTGACTTCTAGCTTCGAGGGTGATGAATCGGCGCAGCGGGAGGAGCTGATGCGGAGACCGAGCATCGAGGAGGTGACGGCTCGGTACCAGGAGATGCTGGGCCGGGTGAGAGATGCCTTGGCTTCCGAGTTCCCGTGGATTCAGTGGATGCAATCGGATGAGATCGGCCGTGCTGGGTGTGCGCAGTTTCCCGCATTCAGGTCGGACGGCGAGACTCGAACGCTTGGTATATGGACAGCGAATGGGAACCTCCCGGATGCGCAGTGGCCACGCGCCCAGCAGCTCACAGAGGCTGTTGCGCGCGAATACGGATTCGGTCCGGTACGTGCCATCGTCGATCGTCCATCGGACCACGAAGTCGTGAGCTTTGATCAGTACGGCGCCAACATCAAGATCGGCACCGCGAAGAACACCGTCCTCAGCGGCGGCACCGACTGCCACCTGCCGCAGGCGGTGAAGGAGCGGATCGCTTCGACCGGGCAGTAGCTGCGTCACTCGATCTGGTTGCTGTGCAGTGGGGCTTACCAGGCAGTGCAGAACTTCGCGATGGACGGTTGGGGCCGGTCGGGCCAGACTCCGTTTCGATGCAGACATCGAGAGCGGAGGAACCGTGCGCGCACTGGTGAAGACCTCGCCCGCGCCCGGCCTGGAGCTGGCCGAGGTCCCGGATCCGACCCCGGGCCCGAACGACGTGGTGGTGCGCGTGCTGCGCACCGGGATCTGCGGGACCGACCTGCACATCGCGTCGTGGGACGAGTGGGCCGCCCGGACCGTGCCGACACCGCTGGTGGTCGGGCACGAGTTCGCCGGGGAGGTCGTGGCGACCGGCAGTGCCGTCACCCGGGCCTCGGTGGGTGACTTCGTCAGCGGCGAGGGCCACATCGTGTGCGGGAAGTGCCGGAACTGCCTGGCCGGGCGCCGGCACCTGTGCGCGCACACCAAGGGGCTCGGCGTGCACCACAACGGGGCTTTCGCCGAGTTCGCGGTGCTGCCCGAGCAGAACGTGTGGGTGCACCGCAGCGAGATCGACCCGGACGTGGCCGCGATCTTCGACCCGTTCGGCAACGCCGTGCACACCGCGCTGAGCTTCCCGGTCGTCGGCGAGGACGTGCTGATCACCGGTGCCGGGCCGATCGGGCTGATGGCCGCCGGCGTGGCCAAGCACGCGGGCGCGCGGCACGTGGTGATCACCGACGTCAGCGAGCACCGGCTGGAGCTGGCGCGGCGGATCGGCGTCGACCTGGCGGTGGACGTGTCCAAGACGCGGCTCGCCGACGCGCAGCAGCAGCTGGACATGAGCGAGGGCTTCGACGTCGCGATGGAGGTGTCCGGGCAGCCCGCGGCGCTGCGGGAGACCGTGGCGAACATGTCGCACGGCGGCCGGATCGCGATGCTCGGGCTGCCCGCCGAGGAGTTCTCGGTGGACTGGAGCGCCGTGGTGCTGAAGATGCTCACCGTCAAGGGCATCTACGGGCGCGAGATGTTCGAGACCTGGTACTCGATGTCGGTGCTGCTGGAGTCCGGGCTGGACCTGTCGCCCGTGATCACGCACCGCTTCCCGTACACCGAGCACGCCGAAGCGTTCGAGACGGCCCGCAGCGGTCGCTGCGGCAAGATCATCCTCGACTGGACAGCGGAGGGTTCCGCCTGATGTACACGATCGCCGACGGACTGCGCGCCGAGCTGGACGAGATCCGCGCCGCGGGCCTGTACAAGGACGAGCGGGTCCTGGAGTCGCCGCAGAGCGCCCGGGTGGGCGTCGCCGACGCGGAGGTGCTGAACTTCTGCGCGAACAACTACCTCGGGCTGGCCGACCACCCCGCGCTGCTGGCCGCCGCCGAGCAGGCGCTGGCCAAGTGGGGTTTCGGGATGGCGTCGGTGCGGTTCATCTGCGGCACGCAGGCCCCGCACAAGGAGCTGGAGAAGCGGCTCTCGCAGTTCCTGAGCACCGATGACACGATCCTGTACAGCTCGTGCTTCGACGCCAACGGCGGGCTGTTCGAAACGCTGCTCGACGACCGCGACGTGGTGATCTCCGACGAGCTCAACCACGCGAGCATCATCGACGGCATCCGGCTGTGCAAGGCCCGCCGCGGCCGCTACCGCAACCGGGACATGGCCGATCTGGAGCGGTTGCTGCGGGAGAACTCCGACGCGCGGCGCAAGCTGATCGTCACCGACGGCGTGTTCTCCATGGACGGCTACCTGGCGCCGCTGGACGAGATCTGCGCGCTCGCCGAGGAGTACCAGGCGCTGGTCGTGGTCGACGACTCGCACGCGGTCGGCTTCACCGGTCCGAGCGGTGCGGGCACGCCGGAGCTGTTCGGGGTGACCGACAAGGTCGACGTCGTGACCGGCACGCTGGGCAAGGCGCTGGGCGGCGCGAGCGGCGGTTACGTGTCCGGGCGGGCGGAGATCGTGGAGCTGCTGCGGCAGCGGTCCCGGCCGTACCTGTTCTCGAACTCGCTGGCCCCGTCGATCGTGGCGGCTTCGCTGGCCGCGCTGGACCTGGTGGCCTCGAAGCCGGAGCTGCGGCAGCGGCTGCGGGACAACAGCGAGCTGTTCCGGCGGCGGATGACCGAGGAGGGCTTCGACCTGCTGCCCGGCGAGCACCCGATCATCCCGGTGATGATCGGAGACGCCGCCGAGGCGGCCCGGATGGCGGATCTGCTGCTGGCCGAGGGCGTGTACGTGATCGGGTTCTCCTACCCGGTGGTGCCCAAGGGCAAGGCCCGCATCCGCACTCAGATGTCGGCGGCGCACTCCGCCGCGGACGTGGAGCGGGCGGTTGCGGCGTTCGTCGCGGCCCGCGCCGGGATGGCTAGCATCGAAGGGTGATTGACCCGCGGCGGCTGCTGATCCTCCGCGCGCTCGCCGACCACGGCACGGTGCGCGCGGCGGCGGAGCGCCTGTACCTGACTCCGTCGGCGGTGTCGCAGCAGCTCACCGCGTTGGAGAACGAGGTCGGGCAGCCGCTGCTGGTGCGCCAGGGGCGGCGGGTCCGGTTGACCGCCGCCGGCGAGCTGCTGGTGGAGCACGCGAAGGCGGTGCTGGCCGAGCTGGAGCGGGCGGAGGCGAGCCTGGCGGCGTGCGCGGAGGGCACGGTCGGCACCGTCGAGGTGGCGTCGTTCGCGTCGGCCATCACGCAGGTGGTGGCCCCGGCGATCGTGGCGTTGCGCGGTCGCGCACCGGACGTCCGGGTGCTGGTGCGCGACGCCGAGGCGCACAACAGCCTGATGATGTTGCTGGCCGGGGAGATCGACATCGCGATCTCGATGGAGTACACCTCCACGTTGCAGGCCGACGCGCGCCGGGTGACCCGCTTCCCGCTCTACACCGAGCCGTTCGACGTGGTGCTCCCCCGCGATCACGCGCTCGCGGACGCGTCCGAGGTGGCGTTGGGCGAGCTGCGCGAGGCGGAGTGGATCGCGCCGCTGCCGGGCAACCCGTGCCGGGCGGTGGCCCAGGT
The DNA here is from genome assembly GCF_027853915.1 of Saccharopolyspora oryzae. Classification (GTDB taxonomy): domain Bacteria; phylum Actinomycetota; class Actinomycetes; order Mycobacteriales; family Pseudonocardiaceae; genus Saccharopolyspora; species Saccharopolyspora oryzae. The sequence continues at coordinate 49,193 of NZ_JAQGLA010000016.1, read as the reverse complement.
GTGCTGCGAGAACGCCGGTTTCGTCCCGGACATCACGCACACCTCGGACGACTTCCACGCCGTCGAGGCGCTGGTGGCGGCGGGCACCGGGGTGGCGCTGGTGCCGCGCACGGCGATCTCCGGCGATCTCGGCGCGATCTCGCGTCCGGTGGCCGGAAAGGCGCCCACCCGGCGGGTTTTCGCCGCTGTCCAATGTGGACGAGACGAGCACCCGCTGGTGCGCGTGGTGCTCGACGCCCTGCTGGAGCACCCCGGCGCGGGGTGAGTCAGCCGAGCAGCTCGTCGAACCTGCCCCGCGGGTTCTCCCTGGTCGGGAGGGCCGCCACGAACGGCAGCAGCTCCTCCTTCGCGACCTCGTGGATCCGGCGCAGCTCGGCGACCGGTTCGGGGTGGTCGTCGACCCGCAGGTCGAGGTACGGGTACGGCGCGCCGTTGTTCACGTGCAGCGCGGCGCTCTGCTTCCCGCGCCGGTCCCCGCCTGCCCGCTGGCCCGCTTCGAGCGAAGCGAGCAGCCGTTCGTGCAGCGGTTCGCCCGCGGTGGCCTCGAAACGCTCGGCCATGGCGTCCACCGTCCGCGCGTCCACCAGCATGTTCCCGGCGACGGCGTACCCCGGTCCGACGCGGTGGCCGCGCCACGGATGCGTTTCCGGACCGGTGTGGGCCGCAGCGCGACCACACCGGTCCACGACGATCACCTGGCGGGACTCCGCGCCCGGGTCCGAAGCGAGGAGCTTGCCCAGCGCCTCCTCGGCCGAGTGGGTCCGGAGCAGTTCCAGGCCGTCGATCCCGAGCAGCGGGTTGATCAGCGCCTGGGTCGCGACGGCTCCGGAATCGGCGCGCGCGTGCACGGCCAACGACCCGATCGCCGGCATGCAGGTGCTGATCGCGACACCCGCGCAGCCGGCGGCCACGTCGTGGGCAACGATCGAGAACGTGCCCGCGTACACGCCGAACCGCTCAGCGGTGCTGCCCGTGGGGCACCGCGCGCACGAGCGTCACCTCGGCCGTTCCGCCGTTGGGGACGTCGTAGGTCCGCGTTTCGCCCTGGCGGGCTCCGGTCAGCGCGGCGCCGAGGGGCGATTCCGGCGAGTAGACGTCGAGGTCGTCATCGGCACCGTCGCGCGCGCCGAGCAGGAACGTCTCGGTCTCGCCGTCGTCGAAGCGGACGGTGAGGACCATGCCGGGCTCGGCGACGCCGTCGTCCGGCGGGGTTTCACCGACCACCGCGTTCCGCAGCAGCTCCTGGATCTCGCGGATCCGGGCGCGCCGCTGCCCCTCCTCGGTCAGCGGGTCGGCCTCGTCGCCACTGCCCTCGGCGCGGCGGGCGAGCAGGTCGTCGAGCTCGGCGCGCAGCCGGTCGTGCGCTTCCCTGGTCAGCCAGCGGGGTTGAGCAGTGGTCATGGTTACCTCGTGTTTCGATCGGTTCGGACGCGTTCGACTCGCAACGTTCGGATGCGCGGGGATGCCTCTTCGGCCGATCTGGCGGCCGGTGCGCGTTCTCCCTGGGGCCGAAATCGGCGGGCGCTCAGCGGGCTGTGGATTTCCCTCGCCGCGAGCAGCTGCATCGCATCGGCCGGAGGTCACCGGGTACGCGCCGATCACAGCGGACGTGCGCGGTTACGCAGACCATGACCAGCCCTCCCGTGTTTCGACACCGGCGTTCCAGACCGAGGATGGCCGAGCCACGAGTCACAGCTGTTGTCCGGAACGAACAAAAACTTGATCGAATTTGTCCGTTATCTCCATCAAGTTGCGGGCGGGAGTGTGCTTACGCGCGCGGGCACGACGCGAGGTCGAGGACCAGCGTGGCGACGGCGAACGCCAGGAAGAGACCGGGCCCGACGATCGTGCGGTACTGCCGGGTGCGCACGTGGGCGATGATCGCGCCGATGTAGAACAGGACGAGCCCGACGGCTGCGGCGATGCCGATGAACCGGATGCCCAGCAGGCCGATCAGGAGCCCGAGCGCGCCAGCGGCTTTGAGCGCGCCGAGCTTCGGCAACCACGACTGCGGCACCTGCACGGCCGCCGAGTTGGCGAGGACGAACTTCGCCCGGGCGAAGTCGGCGGCCGCGATGCCGGCGTTGAGCAGGATCGTGACGGACGCGACGACCAGGTGAGCTGCGTGCACGGAACTCCTCCTCCGCAGTTGCTCCGCACAGCTTGACGCGTCGCCGCGCCGCGTCCAACACCCGGATGTCACCCGGGTTCGCCGAACCGCCATCGCGGGTTCGAGTTGATCACTACGCTGCACGCCGTAACCACGGACGTTCGGAGATGTTTTACGGATGCTGCTCGCGGCCCTCGCCGTGCTGGCCGTCGTCGCCGTGTTCTGGACCGACACCCAGCGCGGCCGCAAGCTCCTGGTCAAGTGGGGCGTGCCCGAACCCTCGGAACCCCAGGTCAAGACGGCCCTGCACTACCGCCGGCTGCGATGGGCGTGCTACCCGTTCCTGCTCGCCGCAACAGCCCTGGTCACCGACTGGGTGGTCGGGGACGACGACTACTCGGGTCTCTCGATCCCGGTGGCACTGCTGCTCTCCGCAGCGATCGCCGAGCTGCTGGCACTCCCGACGAGTCGGCACGCGCCGCCCGTGCGGCACCCTTTGTTCTCGCTCGTCCCGAAGTGGGGCGTGGCGTTCTACAGCATTACGGTGCTGACCACGATCGTCCTCGGATTCGTCGATCTGTCCGTGGCGCAGTACGCGACGTCCATGCTGGCCGACAACATCGCCACCGGCGAGGACAGCCCGTTCGCGCAGCACGTGCCGTTCGTCGTCCCGCTGGTGGCGACCGCGGTGGTCCTGCTGGCCGTCGCCGTGGTGCTGCGGATGTCCGCGACGCGATCGTTCAGCGCGGATTCCGAAGTGGACCGCGCACTGCGCGTCCGGAGCGCGAGGGTCGCACTGGCGCTCGGCGCGGTGAGCCAAGTGTTCTACGCGCTCCCGCTGGCTTATTGGCGAATCCCGGCGATCGCCGGCAAATGGGGTTCACCACCGAATGACTCCGCAGTGGACTGGGCGCACCAGGTCGACGGCATCGCCACCCTTCCACTGGTCGTACTCGTGTACGGCACGCTGGCCTGCTGGCCGATGCTCGCCAGTCCGCCCAACCGCAGGGGCCTGTTCCACAAGCGCACCACCGGAGTTTCCTGAGCAGCAGCGGACCCAGTCGCAGCACCGAAAGTCCGAAACCGCCACCGCGGGTTCGAGTTGATCACTACTCTGCACGGCCGTAGCTCGCACGTTCGGAGGGCGACTTGGACCTGCTGTTCCTCTCACCGGTCGTGCTGGTCGTCGTCGCCCTGTTCTGGACCGATACCCAGCGCGGCCGCAAGCTCCTGGTGAAGTGGGGCGTGCCCGAACCATCGGAACCCCAGGTCAAGACGGCCCTGCACTACCGGCGACTGCGATGGGCGTGCTACCCGTTCCTGATCGCCGCAACAGCCCTGGTCACCGACTGGGCGGTCCAGCTCGAAAGCTACGAGATCCTCTCGATCCCGGCGGCGCTGCTGCTGTCCGCAGCCATCAGCGAGCTGCTGGCACTCCCGACCAGCAAGCACGCACCACCCGTGCGGCACCCGCTGTTCTCGCTCATCCCGCGATGGGGCGCCGTGCTGTACGGCATCGCGCTGCTGACCACGATCATCCTCGGGATCGTCGACCTGTCCGCGGTGGGCCTCGCGAGGTCCGCGCTGACCAGCGGTCCAGAAGGCCGCGAACCGATCACTTCGATCACCTTCCTGCTGGTGGCGACCGCGGTGATCCTGCTGGCCCTCGCGGTGGTGCTGCGGTTCTCCACAACACGATCCTTCAGCACCGACCCCGCGGTGGACCTCGCGCTGCGAACTCGAAGCGCACGGGTCGCGCTCGCGCTCGCCTTGGTGAGCCAGGCGGTGTACGTGCTTCCGCTGACCTGGTGGTGGATCCCGGCGATCGCCTTGCGCGTCCAGATGGTGTTAGACGACTCCACAATGGACTGGGCACGCCAGCTCAACTACGCCAGCGGAACGCTGCTGACGCCGTTCGTGCTCGCCACCCTGATCTCCTGGCCCCTGATCGCAAAACCTCGATCTCCCAGGGGAATCCTCCGCGAGCACTGATCTCGCCTTCGTGAGTGGCGATGGTTGCGCTTACCACCATCGCCACTCACGAGAACTCGACCAGCAACGAACTGTTCGTGTAACCGGAGTTGTCCACAGCAGTCAGCGTTATCCACAGATTCAGATAGGCCCCTGGCACCGGCGAAGATGCGCCTGGATCTTGGACCCATGTCGAAGAATCCGAAGTGGTCCGCTGACGTCTTCACCTCGCACGAGGATCGCGAGCGGTGGAGGAAGCTCGTCGATACGCAGTTCGGCGTCGTGAGCACCGCGCAACTCGCCGAGTTCGGCGTGTCCCGGAACGCGCTCCGGGCACAACTCGACGCACAACGCTGGCAACGAGTCCTACCCGCGGTGTACGCGGTCTTCACCGGCCCGCTGCCGAGATCGACCTTGATCTCAGCGGCCTTGTTGTACGGCGGACCGTGGGCAGTGCTCAGCCACCGGACCGCAGCCGAGGAATGGGGAATGCTCCCCATCAACTCGGACGGCCCCGCGCACATCACGGTTCCGTATAGCAGCTCAGCGGTTTCCAAACCGCCGCTGGTCCAGGTGCACCGCTCCCGCGCGTTCAAGCACATCGTCGCGCCATCAGATCCGCCGCGGACGAATCGAGAAGACACCATCATCGACGTGGCGGCCTCCGAGGCTTCCAAAGAAGCAGCGAGGAACACGTTCATCCAGCTCATCGGCGCGAACCGGATCCCGCTTCCACGAGTGCACGAGCAGCTGGAACGAAGACCACCGTTCCGCTATCGCAAGACTCTCGAGCACGCATTGGACATGATGCTCGGCGGCGCGGTCTCGGCATTGGAGGCGGAGTACCTGGTTCAGGTCGAACGCGCCCATGGCCTGCCCGAGGGGCTGCGCCAAGTGCCGTTCGACGTCGACGGGCTCGTGCTGTGGGAGGACGTCGCGTACGACTCATCCGGCGCGCAGCTCACCGTGCGTCTCGACGGTCGCGAGTTCCACTCCACGAATCGGATCGCCTTCCGCGATCGACGTCGTGACAACGCAGCGGAACTGGCCGGGCGCGCCCGCCTGGTCTACGGCTGGCACGAAGTCCACGAAAGCCCGTGCGATGTCGCTGCTGAGGTCGCCGCGATCCTGATGCGCGAGGGCTGGCGCGGGAGCATGGCGTCTTGCCGTAGGTGCAGGTAAGGACTCGTGAGTGGCGATGGTTGCTCTTACCACCATCGCCACTCACGAGAACTCGATCAGCGAACCCGGTTGCCCTTGCGCCAGACCGCTTGGGTGAGCGGGACGCCGGGGCGGTAGGCGAGCCAGGTGGTGCTGGGCGCGTTGAGGACGTGCACGTCGGCGCGGGCGCCTTCGCGCAGGACGCCGACAGCTCCTTCGCCGGTGTTGCGGCGCAGGGCCTTCGCCCCGCCGAGGGTTGCCGCGCGGATCGCTTCGTCGATGGTCATGCGCATCTGCAGGACCGCCGTGGTCACGCAGAAGGCCATCGACGAGGTGTAGGACGAGCCGGGGTTGCAGTTGGCGGCCAGGGCCACCGTCGCACCAGCGTCGAGCAGCGCTCGGGCGTCCGGGAGCGGCTGGCGGGTCGAGAGGTCGCACGCCGGCAGCAGCGTCGCGACCGTGTCGGAACCGGCCAGCGCGTCCACATCGGACTCGTTCAGGTAGGTGCAGTGGTCAACGCTCGCCGCGCCGACCTCGACGGCGAGCTTCACGCCGGGGCCCTGCTGGAGCTGGTTGCCGTGCACCCGGAGGCCGAGGCCGCGGGCCTTCGCCGCCTCCAGCACCCGGCGGGACTGGGCCTCGTCGAACGCGCCGTGCTCGCAGAAGACGTCGCACCAGCCCACATGCGGGGCCACCGCGTCGAGCATCTCGCCGCAGACCAGGTCCACGTAGCTGTCCGCGTCCTCGCCCGGCGGCACCAGGTGCGCGCCGAGGAAGGTCACCTCGTCGGCCTCGGCGGCGACCTTCGCCGAGCGCAGTTCGTCGGCGACCGTCAGGCCGTAGCCGGTCTTGGTCTCCATGCAGGTGGTGCCCTGCGCGGCGGCTTCGTCGAGGTGCGCGCGCAGGTTCGCGGCCAGCTCCTCGTCGGTGGCGGCGCGGGTGGCGCCGACGGTCACCGCGATCCCGCCCGCCTGGTAGGGCTTGCCGTCCATGCGGGCGGCGAACTCGCTGGTGCGGTCGCCGGCGAACACGAGGTGGCTGTGGCTGTCGACCCAGCCCGGCAGGACCGCGCGGCCGTCGACGTCGACCCGCTCGTCGGCGTCCGGAGCGTCCGATGCGGATCCGACCCAGGCGACGCGGTCGCCGTCGAGGACCAGGGCGGCGTCGGTGAGCGTGCCCAGTTCGTCGTCGTTCGTGGTCAGCTCGCCGATTCCAGTAATAACAGTGGTTGCCATCGCTTGCTGGTCCTTGCTCCTAGTACTTGCTGTTCATCGAGGTTTGCGCAGGTCGTTGATGGAATCGCGGAGCTCCCGCGCCGCATCGACCGCGCAGTGCGCCCGGTCGCGCACGATGCGTTGACCGTCCACGATCACCTCGCGCACGTCGTCGGCCCGCGCGACGGCCGGGACCGCCCCGGGCTCGGTTCCGGCGAGGCGGGTCGAACCGACGTCGATGGCGACGAAGTCGGCGCGGGCTCCGACTTCGAGCCGGCCGGCGTCGGTCCAGCCGAGGGACCGGTGGCCGGATTCGGCTGCCGCGTCGAGCAGTTCTCCGGCGCTGAAGTGGCCGCGGGTTTCGGCGTCCAGCCGCTGGTACGACTCGATCGCCTGGACTTCGGCGAACGGGTCGATCACCGAGTGCCCGTCGCTGCCGATCGACAGCCCGCTGCCGGCGGCCCGCAGCGCCGGGGCGGGACCGATGCCGTCGGCCAGGTCCGCTTCCGTCGTCGGGCACAAGCAGACCCCGGTCCCGCTGCCGCCCAGCAGCGCCACGTCGTCGGCGGCGAGGTGGGTGGCGTGGACGGCGGTGGTGTCCGGGCCGAGCACGCCGCGCGATTCCAGCAGCTGCGTCGGCGTGCAGCCGTGCGCGGCGAGGCAGGCATCGTTCTCGGCGCGCTGCTCGGACAGGTGGACGTGCAGCGGCTTGCGACGCGCCCAGTCGACGACGTCCGGGATCTGCTCGCTCGGCACCGCGCGGACCGAATGCACCGCAGCGCCGAGGCGGATCCCGTCACCGTCCACAGTGAACTCTCCTACCCGGGCTGCCCAGCCCGCCGCGTCCCGATCGGAGAACCGCAGCTGCACGCCTTCAAGGCCGCGACCGAAACCGCCTGCCAGATAACAGGTGTCCAGCAACGTGATCCGGATTCCCGCGTCCCGCGCCGCCTGCACCAGCGCCTCGCCCATCGCGTTCGGATCGGCGTAGCGGGCGCCGTTCTCCGCGTGGTGCAGGTAGTGGAACTCGCCGACGCAGGTGATCCCGGCCAGCGCCATCTCCGCGTACACGCCTCGCGCGAGCTGGTAGTAGCTGTCCGGGTCGAGCGCCTCCGCCACCTGGTACATCTGCTCGCGCCAGGTCCAGAAGGTGCCGCGCGCACCGGTGTGCCAGCCGCGCAGCGCGCGGTGGAAGGCGTGCGAGTGGGCGTTGGCGAGACCGGGCAGCACCATCCCCGGCAGCCGCTCGGCGTCACCGGCCGGAACGCCGACCGCCACCGCGGTGATCCGACCGCCGTCGACGTCGAACCGCACGTCCGGCTGCGGGCCCGACGGCAGCCAGGCCCATTCGCACCAGTAGGTCGTCACGGCTTCACCCCGCCAAGCGTTCCAGGACGCGCGCGAGCGCGTGCGCGCCTTCGGTGCAGTCGTCGGCTTCGGCGTGCTCTTCCGGGGCGTGGCTGATACCGGTCGGGTTGCGCACGAACAGCATCGCGGTCGGCACCTCGGCGGCGAGGACGCCCGCGTCGTGCCCGGCTCCCGTGGCCAGCGCCGGAACGTCGCCCAGCAAGCCGCTGAGCTGGTCGCGGAACGCCGGGTCGAAGTGCACGGTGTCGCCGTAGGACTCCTCGACGACCTCCACCTGGCAGCCCTCGGCGGCGGCGAGCTCCTGGGCTGCGCCGGTCAGATCCGCCACCATGGAACGGGTTCCCGCGTCCAACGGCGATCGCGCGTCCAACCAAACGTCCACAGTGGACGCGATGACGTTGGTGCCGCCCGGGGTCGGCACCAACCTGCCGACCGTCGCCCGGCCGTCGGCGACCGCCCCGGCGGCCCGGCGCGCTTCCACCACCAGCTGCGCGGCGGGCAGCATCGGATCCCGCCGGTCGGCCAGCAGCGTCGCGCCCGCGTGGTTGCCCTGGCCGCTGAACCGGAACCGCCACCGGCCGTGCGCCAGGATCGAGGATGCCACCGCGACCGGCCGGTCCAGGTCGATCAGCCCGCGCCCCTGCTCCACGTGCAGCTCGACGAACTGGCCGATGCGCCGCAGCGCCTCCTCGTCCCGCCCCACCAGGGACGGGTCCGCGCCGAAGGAGCTCATCGCCTCGGCGAAGGTGACGCCGCTCGGGTCGCGCAGCGCGCGGGCGCGGTCGGCGTCGATGGTCCCGGCCAGCAGCCGCGAACCCAGGCACGGCACGCCGAAACGGCCGCCCTCCTCCTCCGCGAACACCACCACCGCCAGCGGCCGCCGCGGGCGGAAACCCTTCGCCCGCAGCAGATCCACGGCGCTCAGCGAGCTGACCACGCCCAGCGGTCCGTCGAAGGCGCCGCCGCCGGGCACCGAGTCCAGGTGGCTGCCGGTGACCACCGCGGCGTCGCCCGGCTCGCCCCACCACGCCCAGATGTTGGCGTTGCGATCGGTCGTCACCCGCAGGTCTCGGGCCTCGGCCTGCTCGACGAACCACTCGCGCAGCTCCCGCTCGGCGTCGTCGAAGACGTGCCGCGAATACCCGCCACGCCTCCGATCAGCACCGACTCCGTCGATCGCCGCCAACAACGCATCAGGTGTGACCACCACGACCCCTTCCCACTCGCCTAAGGCTGACCGGTGCATTTCCGCAGGTGGAGACCCGTGAGTACTTTGAGGCGCTATAGCACCCCAAAGTGCTCACGGCCCTTGACCAGCAACGACGCATGCCTGCTCCGAAAATCACGTCACCAGCGGCGTGCGGACGCCGCGCTCCGCCGCGACCTGCTCGGCGCGCTGGTAACCCGCGTCGACGTGGCGGATCACCCCCATGCCGGGGTCGTTGGTCAGCACCCGCGCCAGCTTCCGCCCGGCCAGCTCGGTGCCGTCGGCGACGGTGACCTGCCCGGCGTGCAGCGAGCGCCCCATGCCGACCCCGCCACCGTGGTGCAGCGACACCCACGTCGCCCCGGAAGCCGTGTTGACCAGCGCGTTCAGCAGCGGCCAGTCGGCCACCGCGTCCGAGGTGTCGGCCATCGCCTCGGTCTCCCGGTACGGCGAGGCCACCGATCCGCAGTCCAGGTGGTCGCGGCCGAGCACCACCGGCGCCTTGAGCTCGCCGGAGGCCACCATCTCGTTGAACCGCTCACCGGCAGCGGCGCGCTCGCCGTAGCCGAGCCAGCAGATCCGCGCGGGCAGCCCCTGGAACGAGACCTTCTCCCCCGCCAGCCGGATCCACCGGGCCAGGTGCTCGTCCTCGCCGAACAGGTCCAGGATCGCCCGGTCGGTCGCGGCGATGTCGGCCGGATCCCCGGACAGCGCCGCCCACCGGAACGGGCCCTTGCCCTCGCAGAACAGCGGCCGGATGTAGGCGGGCACGAACCCCGGGTAGGCGAACGCGCGCTCGTACCCGGCGAGCTGGGCCTCCCCGCGCAGCGAGTTGCCGTAGTCGAACACCTCCGCACCCGCGTCGAGGAACCCGACCATCGCTTCGACGTGCTCGGCCATCGACTCGCGCGCCCGCTCGGTGAACTCGTCGGGCTTCGCGGCCGCGTAGTCGGCCCAGTCCTCCAGCGCGACGCCCTTCGGCAGGTAGGACAGCGGGTCGTGCGCGGAGGTCTGGTCGGTGACGACGTCGACCGGCACCCCGCGCCGCAGGACCTCCGGCAGCACCTCGGCCGCGTTGCCGATCACGGCGACCGAGTACGCGCGCCGCTGCTCCTTGGCGGCCACGGCCTTGGCGATCGCGTCGTCGAGGTCGACGGCGACTTCGTCGAGGTAGTGGTGCCGGACGCGGCGGTGCGCGCGCTCGGGGTCGCACTCCACGACCAGCGCCACGCCGTCGTTCATGGTCACCGCCAGCGGCTGCGCGCCACCCATGCCGCCAAGGCCGGCGGTGAGCGTCAGCGTGCCTGCCAGGGATCCGCCGAAGCGCTTCGCCGCGACCGCGCCGAACGTCTCGTAGGTGCCCTGCAGGATGCCCTGCGTGCCGATGTAGATCCACGAACCGGCGGTCATCTGGCCGTACATCATCAGGCCGAGCGCGTCGAGGCGGCGGAACTCCGCCCAGTTCGCCCAGTCGCCGACCAGGTTGGAGTTGGCGATCAGCACCCGCGGCGCCCACTCGTGGGTCTGCAGCACCCCCACCGGCTTGCCGGACTGCACCAGCAGCGTCTCGTCCTCGCGCAGGTCGGTCAGCTCGCGCACCATCGCGTCGAAGGACGCCCAGTTCCGCGCGGCCTTGCCCGTGCCGCCGTAGACCACCAGGTCATCGGGCCGCTCGGCGACCTCGGGGTCGAGGTTGTTCTGCAGCATCCGCAGCGGCGCTTCGGTGCTCCAGCTGCGCGCCGTCAGCGTCGTACCGCGCGGGGCGCGCACGGGTCGGGCTTGGCTCATGACACCCTCCACTTCACACGAACTCGGTGATGGCGGCGCGCACGGCGCCAGAGCGGCTCAGGTCCTCGACTTCGGCGATCTCCGGGGCGACGCGCGCAGGTCCCGCACCGCGCGTTGTCACGCATACCTCCATACCAACGCCACTGCGCGGTTCGCATAAGCCCGGATAGGGTGAGAGCGTCTGGCATTCCAGACGGTGGGAGGTTGCAGTGGGCGACAGCAGCGACGTGCCGGCCCTGCGGCGGGGTCTGGCGATCCTGCGGCTGCTGGCCGGGCGGGCCGGGCCGGTGTCGGCGGGCGTCATCGCCCGCGACCTGGACCTGCCGCGCTCCACCACCTACCACCTGCTGGGGGAGCTGGTGGCGGCCGGATTCGTCACCCACCTGCCCGAGGAGCGGCGCTACGGCCTGGGCATGGCGACCTTCGAGCTCGGCTCCGCCTACCTGCGCCACGACCCGCTGGAGCGCCTGGCCGGACCGCTGCTGCGCCGCCTGGTCGACCAGGTCGGCACCACCGCGCACCTGGGCGTCCTGCACGGCGGCGAGTCGCTCTACCTGCTCAAGGAGCGCCCGTCCCAACCGCAGACGCTGGTCACGGACGTCGGCGTGCGCCTGCCCGCCCAGCTGACGGCGTCCGGCCGGGCGATGCTCGCGCACCTGCCTGCGGCGCAGGTCCGCGCCCTGCTGCCCTCCAGCGAGGTGTTCGTCCGCCGGACCGATCGCGGCCCCCGCAACCTCCCCGAGCTCCGCCGCCTGCTCGGCACCGAGCAGCGCCGCGGCTGGGCCGTCGAGGACGGGTTCGTCACGGCCGGCTTCGCCTCGGTGGCATCAGCGGTGTTCGACCACGGTGCGCGCCCGATCGCGGCGATCAGCGTGACCTTCCGCCACCTCTGCGAAGGCCCGGAGTGCGGCGAGACCTGGCCCGACCTGGCCGCCCACGTCCACCGAACGGCAGCAGAGCTGACCACCAGGATCAGCGGCCGCCCCACCTGACCGCGCCCCTCGTGAGTGTTTTGGGTCGTTATAGCAACCCAAAACACTCACGAGCCCTTCGCATGCGGGGGTCACAGGCCTGCGCTGGAGACGAATTCCTTGGCGAGGTCCGCCGGGTTGGCCTTCTCCACCTCGAGGCGGCGGTTGAGGTCCGTGAGCTTGTCCGTGGTCAGGGCCGCGGAGACCTTGTTCAGGGCCTCGGCCTGCTGCGGGGTCAGCTTTCCCTTGTGCACCAGGGGAACCACGTTCTGGGCCGGGAACATGTTCTTCGGGTCGTCCAGCTTCACCAGCTTCTTCTCCCCGATCTGGGAGGACGTGGTGAACAGGTTCGCAACCTGGATCTGCCCGTCGACCAGTGCGTTCACCGTGATCGTGCCGGCCTCGACCGGGCGGATCTCCTTGAACGTGCAGCCGTAGTCCTCGGCGATCTTGGACTCCCAGCGGGACTTCCACTCCGCCGGGGCGCCCAGCACCAGCTCACCGCAACGCGGCCCGAGGTCGGCCATCGAGTGCAGCCCGCTGTCGGCGGTGGCCGAGGTGACGGTCAGGACGTCGGAGTCCTCCGCCGGGGACTGGGCGAGCAGCTCCATCTCGCCCGGCACGGTCTGCTTGAGCTGGTCGTAGACCTGCTGCGACTCGGTCGCCGAGGACTTCGGGTCCAGGTACTGCAGCAGGTTCCCGGTGTAGTCGGGTACCAGCGCGAGCTCGCCGTTCTTCACCGCGTTGACGTAGAACTCGCGGGCCCCGATGCGGGGTTTGGTCTCCACCTCGGCGCCGGTGGTCTTCAGCGCCTCGGCGTAGATGTGCATCAGCAGCTCGCTCTCCGCGAAGTCCGCCGAGCCGAGCACCAGGGTTCCGCCCTGGTCGCCGTTGTTCTGCAACGGGTTCTGCGATCCGCAGCCGGTCAGCAGCAGCGCCGCCGCAGCAGCGCACACCAGCAACCGCTTCATCAGTCGTTACCTCCTCGTCGAGCGGCCAACTGCAGACCGCGCGGCACCAGCAGCCGGGTCGCACCGGCCAACACCAGGTCGAGCAGCACCGCCAGGACCGCGATGACGATCGCGGCCGAGGCCATCTGCGCGTAGTCGCTGATCTTCAAACCGTCCAGCAGGATCCGCCCCAGCCCGCCGAGGCCGACGTAGGCGGCGACGGCCGCGGTGGCCACCACCTGCAGCATCGCGCTGCGCACCCCGCCGAGCACCAGCGGCAGCGCCGTCGGCAGCTCCACCTGCCACAACCGCTGCCCGGACGTCATCCCCATGCCCTTGGCGGCGTCCACCGCGTCGGCCGGGGCGTTGCGGATCCCGGCGTAGGTGCCGGAGAGGATCGACGGGATCGCCAGGACCACCAGTCCGGCCAGCGCGGGCAGTTCGCCGAGCCCGAAGCCCAGCACCAGGATCGTCACCACGCCCAGCGTGGGCAGTGCGCGCATCGCGTTGCTGAGCCCGACCACGAACACCGAACCGCGCCCGGTGTGTCCGATGTAGACACCGAGCGGCACGGCCACCGCGGACGCCGCCGCCACCGACACCACGCAGTAGTAGAGGTGCAGCAGGGTCTGCGCCAGGATCCCGCCCGGCCCGGTCCAGTGCGCGGGGTCGGTCAACCACGCGATCAACTCGCCGATCACGCCGCCTTCACCCCCGCTCGCGCCCACGGGGTGAGCAGTCGCCACAGCACCACCAGCAGCAGGTCCACCACCAGCGCCAGCAGCAGGGTCAGCACGATGCCGATGAGGATCTGCTCGGGGTAGTCGCGCTGGAACCCGTCGGTGAACAGCCGGCCGAGTCCGCCGATGCCGACCAGCGCACCGACGCTGACCAGGCTGATGTTGCTGACCGAGGCCACCCGGACCGCGGCGGCCAGCACCGGGACCGACAAGGGCAGTTCGACGGTGAGGAACCGCCGGGTGGGCCGGAAGCCCATCGCGGTGGCGGCGGCGACGATGTGCGCGGGCACCGAGTCGAGCGCGTCCATGACCGGGCGGACCAGCAGCGCCGCGGTGTAGAGCGTCAGCGCGATGATCACGTTGACCGGCGACAGCAGCGGGGTGCCCAGGATGCCGGGGATCAGCACGAACAGCGCCAGCGACGGGATCGTGTAGACCACGTTCGAGGTGCCTTGCAGCGGGCCGCGCAACCAGCGCACCTGCTGCGCCAGCCGCCCCAGCGGCAGCGCCAGCAGCACGCCGAGCACCAGCGGCACCAGCGCCAGGTAGACGTGTTGGGCGAGCTGGCCGAACACCAGCTCGCGGTTGCTCGGGCTGCCGAAGTAGTCGATCACGGCAGCCCCTGGGGTCGGCGCTGCCGCTCGATCACGTCGAGCACGTGCTCCGCGGTGACCACGCCGACGTACCCGCCGTCGCCGTCGACCACCACACCCAGCCCGGTCGGCGCCGACAGCGCGGCGTCCAGCGCACCGCGCAGCGGAGTGCCCCGCGTGTACAGCGATCCGCCCGCGACGAGCCGGTCCTCGGCCAGCTCACCGTCCACTTCGGTCTCCGGCGGCAGCCAGCCACGCGGCCGGCCGGACTCGTCCAGCGCCAGCCGCCACAGCTCCTGCCGGTTCACCCGGGCGCCGAGCTCGACCGTGTCCACCTGCTGCGGCCGGAGACCGTCGGAGTCCACGAAGGACAGTCGGCGGTAGCCGCGGTCGCGACCGACGAACGCGGTCACGAAGTCGTCGGCCGGTTCGGCCAGCAGGTCGTCGGGCTCGGCGTACTGGGCGAGGTGCCCGCCCTGCCGCAGCACCGCGACCTTCTCCCCCAGCTTGATGGCCTCGTCGATGTCGTGCGTGACGAACAGGACCGTCTTGTCCAGCTCGTCCTGCAACCTCAGCAGCTCGTCCTGCAGCCCCTCGCGCACCACCGGGTCGACGGCGCTGAACGGTTCGTCCATCAGCAGCACCGGCGGATCGGCCGCCAGCGCCCGGGCCACCCCGACGCGCTGCTGCTGACCACCGGAGAGCTGCGCCGGGTAGCGCTTGCCCAGCTCCGGCTGCAACCCGACCAGCTCCAGCAGCTCCCCGGCGCGCTTGCGGGCCTCCTGCTTGCTGCGCCCGTGCAGCAGCGGCACCGTCGCGATGTTGTCGAGCACGTTGCGGTGCGGGAACAACCCCGCCTGCTGGATCACGTAACCGATGCCGCGGCGCAGCTCCGCCGGGTCGCGCTCGCGCACGTCGGTACCGCCGACGAGCACCTTGCCCCCCGACGGTTCGATCATCCGGTTCACCATCCGCATCAACGTGGTCTTTCCGCACCCCGAAGGGCCGACCAGCACGGTGATGGTGCCCGTCCGCACCGACAGGCTGAGCTCGTGGACGGCGACGGTGCCGTTCTGGTACTCCTTGCGCACGGCTTGGAACTCGATCAAGCGAGCCCCCTCAAGTAGTCGCGGTCCGCTTTAAACCCGGCCGACCCTAGCTGGATCGATAGCATCCTGCGATCGACGAGACACACGCGTGATCTCGTTCCGCCTGCTGGGAGCGCGACGCCGGAGCGGGGCCCGTAAGCTGATTCACCCGATGAACACTGCTCCGCATGCCGCTACTCCTGACCCGATCGACGCCGTGCGAGGGTTGCTCGCCGACGCCGGTGTCCTCGCGCGCCACCTCCGCGAAGTCCTCGCGCAGCTGACCGGCGAACCCGTCGAGCTCGACGAGCTGATCCGCCGCACCGCGGTGGCGCGGCGGACCGTCGAGGACCTGCTCGCCGCGATCGGGACCGATCTCGAGACCACCGGCAGCGCGCACCGGCTGTCCGCGCAGGCCCGCGAGCGCTACCGGGAGAGCTTCGCGCTGGACGAGCTGGGCACGACTGCGCCGTCCGGGGCCGAGCAGTTGGCGCTGATGCGCGAGTTCGTCGAAACCGGTCCGCGGCCGGCTGCGGCGCTCGACCACGTCACCGCCACTCCGGAAACCGCGCTGCGCCGCGCCGAATGGCTGCGCGACAACTACGACCTGCGCGGCGCCAACCTCCTCTGCCTGGGCGACCACGACCTGACCTCGCTGGCACTGGGGCTGGTGGTGCCGTCGGTCTCGGTGACCGTCGTGGACCTCGACGAGCGGATCCTGCAGCACATCGACGCCGTTGCCGCCGAACGCGGCTTCGACGTCCGCACCCTGCACACCGACCTGCGCTTCGCAGTGCCGTCGGCGGTGGAGGCCTGGGCCGACCTGGTGTTCACCGACCCGCCCTACACCCCGGAGGGCATCGGCCTGTTCGCCGCCCGCGCCGCCGAGTGCATGGCCGGGCCGAACAGCCGCCTGCTGGTCGCCTACGGCTACAGCACGCGGACGCCCGCGCTGGGGCACAAGGTGCAGCAGGAACTGCTGCGGCTGGGCATGGTGTTCGAGGCGATCCTGCCGCAGTTCCACCGCTACTTCGGCGCGCAGGCCATCGGCAGCGCCAGCGACCTGTACGTGTGCCAGCCGACCGCGCACACCCGCAAGCTCGCGCTGCGGCAGGTGCCCGGCATCTACACGCACGGCCCGCAGTCGGTGGAGGCGGTCGAGGCGACGGCGTCCCCGGAGTTCCTGGGCGCGATCGGCGAACGCCTCGGCAGCCCGGTCTCCTCGCTGCGCGAGCCCGGCTGGTCGAAGCCGATCCGCAGGCAGCCGCAGCCGCCGGTGTACGACCTGCGGTCGGATCCGGGCCCGTGGCTGGCGCGGATGCTGCTGGCGGGCAACGCCGACCGGGTCGCGTTCCTCGTCGACAACAACCACCCGGACATCACCAGCGAACGCGCCCAGCGCGCGCTGTCCGAGCTGGTCGGGGCGAAGTACCAGCTGCGCTTCCACCGCAGCACGCCGGACTCCAAGCACGCCCTCGTGGTGGCCGACCTGGTGGAACCGGACTCGGTGGCGGGCTACCTGCTGCAGCGCGCGCACGGCAAGCTCGGCAACGTCTGGCGCGAAGCCCTGATCGCCCACGTCGACCCGGAGCTCACCAAGCGCGAGGCCAAGGAGCGGGTCGCCGCCCTCGCCCCGGTACCGGCCGACCTGGACCTCCGCCTGATCGACCTCCCCCGCCACCGCATCGCGGACCTGCTAACCGTCACCGGCTAGCCGGACGGTGGTGAAGCGGAGGAACTGCTGGACCAGCGGGCCCAGGACCACGGCGATCAGCACGGTGCCGAAGCCGGCGGTTCCACCCAGCAGCCAGCCGACGGCCAGCACGACGAGTTCGATCGCGGTGCGCACCAGCCAGATCGGCTTGCCGGTGACGCGGACCGCGCCGGTCATCAGGCCGTCGCGCGGCCCGGAACCGAACCTGGCGCCCAGGTAGACCGCGTCGAAGAAGGTCAGCATCAGCAGGCCCAGCAGGAGGTAGCCGACCTGCTGGGCCGGCGAGCTCGGTGCGGGCACGAAGAGCGCCGCGAGGTCCGCCGAAGTGCCGACCAGGACCACGTTCAGGAAGGTGCCCAGCCCCGGCAGCTCGCGCAGCGGGATCCAGCAGAGCAAGACGGCCACCGCGATCAGGTTCGTCGCCCACCCGAACGACAGCCCGGTGCGCAGCGACAACCCCTCCGACAGCACGCTCCAGCTCGCCGCCCCCAGGGAGGACTCGACCAGGAAGGTCAGCGCCGCCCCGTACCCGACGAGCCCGATGAGCAGCTGGACCAGCCGCCAGGCCTTCTTCTCCGCCCGCAGTTGCTCTCGGGCCGTCATCCGCCTGGCCACGAATTGGCCCGGCTTCGCTTGCGGTACCGCAGTCACAGGTGTCCTCGAACGTCCGATGGTTCCGGGGATCCGGATCTCCCCGATCCTCGAACCGGCCGCCGCTCCCGGCGAGGGCCACCTGGAGATCGCTGGCCTTCGTCAGACCCCGGGGATCGGCATCGGGCCGCGGGCGACGAGGTCGCGGAACTCGCGGGCCGGGAGGGCGCCGGAGAACAGCCAGCCCTGGTAGGCGTCCACGCCGACGCCGGAGAGCACGTGGAACTGGGTGGCGGTCTCCACGCCTTCGGCCACGCACTTCCGGCCCATCGCGCGGGCCATGTCCACCACCGCGCGCGCCACCGCGAAGTCCGAGGCGTCGCCGCCGACACCGGCGACGAACCGGCGGTCCACCTTGATGATCTGCGCGGGCAGGTCCTTGAGCCGCGCCAGCGACGAGTAGCCGGTGCCGAAGTCGTCCACCGCGAACCGCACCCCGCGCTCGACCAGCTCGGCCATCTCGTGGCGGGTCCGCGACGGCAGGTCCGCCAACGCGGTCTCCACCAGCTCCAGGATCACCCGCTTCCAGCAGATGCCGCTCTCGGCGACGACGTCGGCGACAGCGTCGACGAACTCCGGTCCGCCCGGCACCAGCCCGGCCAGGTTCACCGCCACGCCCACCGACCGGCCGCCGCTGAGCGGCCAGGTCGCCGCCTCCTTCAGCGCGGTCCGCAGCACCCACCGGTCCAGCTCGCGCAGCAGGTCGCCCTGCTCGGCGACGGGCAGGAACGCGTCCGGCGCGAGCATCCCCCGGTCCGGGTGCGGCCAGCGCACCAGCGCCTCCGCGGTGACCACCACGCCGTCGGCGTCGACCACCGGCTGGTAGTGCAGGGCCAAGCCGTCGCTGTTCAACGCCTCCCGGAGCTGCCCCTCCAGGTGCAGCTGCCGGTCCGCCGACGCCATCAGCGCCGGGCTGGCCAGCGAGACCTTGCCCGCGCCGCGGCCCTTCGCCTCGAACATCGCCGCATCGGCGAAGCGCAGCAGGTCCTCGCCACCGGAGGCGGCGCCGTCGGGCACCGCGGCACCGATCGACGCCGACACCCGGATCAGCTGGCCGTGCACCGGAACCGCGGTGCGCAGCAGGCTGGAAACCCTGGTGGCCAGCGAATCGACGCCGCCGACCGCCTCGATGTCCGAGCAGATGATCACGAACTCGTCGCCGGACAGCCGGGCCGTCGTGCACCCCTCGGGCAGCCCGCCCTCCAACCGGCGGGCCAGCGCCACCAGCAGCTCGTCACCCGCGTCGTGGCCCAGTGAATCGTTTACCCGCTTGAAGTTGTCGATGTCGCAGAACAGCACCGCGACCCGGTCCGAATCGGCCCGGCCCAGCAGCTTGTGCAGCAGGTCCTTGACCGCGGTCCGGTTCGGCAGGCCGGTGAGGTCGTCGTGGTTGGCCTGGTAGCGCAGGGCCTCGGCGGTGCGGCGCCGCTCGGTGATGTCCTGGAACACCACCAGCCAGAAGTGGGTGCCGTCGTCCTGCACCGAGGCGGAGGTGCGCAGCTCGCAGTACACCGGTTCGCCGTCGGAGCGCACCAGCACCCGCTGCGGCACCCGGCGGCGGATCCCGGAGTTCTCCGCCGGGGTGGGCAGGCTGGTGTTCTGCTCGTCGGGGTGGGTGATGTCCTTCGCGGTCATCCCGCGCAGCTGGTCGAGCTGGTAGCCGAGCAGGTCGCACAGCGCGTCGTTGGCGTCGACCAGCCGCTCCGCCCGGTCGAACAGGCCGATGCCGACCGGGGTGATGCTGACCAGGTCGCTGAACCGCTGGCTGGAGCGCTCCATGCGGGTCACCACGGCCCGCTGCTCGGTGACGTCCTGCGCGGTGCCGACCAGCAGGTTGCGGCCGTCGGCGTCCTTGATCGCGGTGCCGTGCAGCCGCAGGATCCGGGTCGTGCCGTCGATGCGCAGGTAGCGGTGCTCGACCTCGATCGGATCGTGCTCCTCGACCAGCGGCTGCCAGGCCCGCTGCACCCAGCCCCGGTCGTCGGGGTGCACCCGGTCCAGGTAGCTGTCGAAGGTGATCGGCGTGC
Organism: Saccharopolyspora oryzae; assembly: GCF_027853915.1. Taxonomy (GTDB): domain Bacteria; phylum Actinomycetota; class Actinomycetes; order Mycobacteriales; family Pseudonocardiaceae; genus Saccharopolyspora; species Saccharopolyspora oryzae. The sequence continues at coordinate 29,640 of NZ_JAQGLA010000016.1, read as the reverse complement.
TGGCGGGTTTGCCGATGATCTCGTGCAGCATGTTCGACAGCCGCATGACGTTGGACTGCGGGTCCCACTCCCAGGTGCCCAGCCGGGCGATCCGCTGCGCATCCTGCAGCTTGCGCCGCTCGTCGCGCAGCTGCCGCTCCAGCGCCCGGTGCTCGGTGACGTCCTGCACGGTGCCCTGCACCCGCTCGACCCGGCCGGCCCGGTTGTACTCGGCCCGCCCGGTGCACAGGTAGACGCGCTTGCCCGCGTGGTCGCGCAGCTCCACTTCCAGCAGCTCGTCCTCGGGGGCGGTGAGCACGTCGAGGTAGAACTGGCGGGCCCGCTCCCGGTCGTCGGGGTGGGTCGCCTCGATCATGGCCGCCACGCCGGTGGCGTCCTGCGCGCCGGAATCGCCGAGGAACTCGCCGAGCACCGGGCTGCGGTAGAGCTCCACGGTCTCCGGGTAGAACACCCAGCTGCCGACCTTGGCGATGCGCTGCGCCTCGATCAACCACCGGCGCTCGTTGCCCCGCTCGGCCTGCACGTGCGCCGAGTCGCGCCCGCTCTCGGCCAGGTCCGAGACGTCTACCAGCACCGTGACGCGCAGCCGTTCGTCATCGGCGTGCGGCCAGCTCAGCGGCCGGACCGGGTACTCACCGCTCCTGGCGCGCAGCAGCGAGATCTGGCCGTCGCGGGTCACCAGGTCCGTGAGGCGGCAGCCGATCAGCGCCGCGGGCGAGGTCTCGCCCGCCAGCTTCGCCGCCTGCTCGGTGGCCCGGACGATGATGCCGTCCGGGGTGCTGAGCAGCGCGGGCGCGTCCGGCAGCGGCAGCAGGGCGAACTCCTGGGAGCGGGCACCGGCAAGGCCGAGTCCGCCGGAACTCGTCCGAGTCCTCTCGCTCCGCTCGGTCAACAGCACCCCTCCCGCGTAGCAGCCGCGCGACCGCCCGCCCGGTTTGCACACCACCCCACTGATGAGTGATCTACAACACAACGGGTCGTGCGGCCGACAATACCGGTCAACGCACCGGCGGTGACGCCATGGTGCCGTGCGCAGGACCGGATTCCCTGGAGAGGTGACGCTCGTCGCCCGACCTGATGACGCCATGTGGCGAAAGTCAACGGGTGTTGATGCAACGAGCCCCGTCCGGGCTGCGACCACGAGGCACGACCGGCACCGAGCACCGGGGGAGGACGGAAAAACCCCAACGGGGCCGGGGAGTCGGATCGACTCCCCGGCCCCGTCTGGCACAACTCCGGCCCGGCGCCGCGCGGTCCGGCCGCGGCAGCGCCGACTGCTCGGCAGGCCGTCGTGCGCATCAGTGCGATCAGGCCCTGGCGACGCTTTCGGCCCGGGCCGCCTTGGCCACCGCGGCGCTGACCTCGGGCGCGACCCGCGGGTCCAGCGGGCTGGGCACGATGTAGTCGGCGCTGAGGTCGTCGGCGGCGACCGCGGCGATCGCCTCGGCGGCCGCGACCTTCATCCCGTCGGTGATCTTGCGGGCGCCGACGTCGAGCGCGCCCTTGAAGATGCCGGGGAAGGCCAGCACGTTGTTGATCTGGTTCGGGAAGTCGCTGCGCCCGGTGGCCACCACGCTGGCGTGCTTCTTCGCGACCTCGGGGTGGATCTCCGGGTCCGGGTTGGACAGCGCGAACACGATCGCCCCGTCGGCCATGGTGGCCACCAGCTCCTCCGGGAGCTGCCCGACCGAAACGCCGATCACGACGTCGGCGCCGTTGAGCGCCTCGGCCTGACCACCGGTGATCCCGCGCGGGTTGGTGAACTCCGCCAGCTCTTCCTTGATCGGGGTCAGCCCGTCCCGGCCCGCGCTGATGATGCCGCGCGAGTCGAGCACGACGATCTCGCCGACACCGGCGGCGTGCAGGATCTTCGCGCAGGCGACGCCGGCCGCACCGGCGCCGGAGATGACCACGCGCAGCGAGCTCAGCTCGCGGTTGGTGACCCGGGCGGCGTTCTTCAGCGCGGCGAGCACGACCACGGCGGTGCCGTGCTGGTCGTCGTGCATGACCGGGCAGTCCAGCGCCTCGGAGACCCGGCGCTCCAGCTCGAAGCAGCGCGGCGCGGAGATGTCCTCGAGGTTGACCGCGCCGAACGACGGGCGCAGCCGGACCAGGGTCTCGACGATCTCGTCGACGTCGGTGGTGTCCAGCACCAGCGGGATCGAGTCGAGTCCGGCGAAGGTCTTGAACAGGGCGGACTTGCCCTCCATGACCGGCAGCGAAGCTCGCGGGCCGATGTCGCCCAGCCCGAGCACCGCGGTGCCGTCGCTGACCACGGCCACCAACCGCTGCGTCCAGGTGTAGCGGTCGACCAGCGTCGGGTCGCTGGCGATGGCCCGGCTGACCTGCGCCACGCCCGGCGTGTAGGCGATCGAGAGGTCCCGCGCGGTGCTCAGCGGCGCGGTCACCTCGACGCCCAGCTTGCCGCCTTCGTGCGCGGCGAAAATTTCTTCGTTGGTCAATTCAGCACCGTTGTCGGTGCGGTCGTTAACGGCGGTCACGGCGTCCCTCCTGTAGCCATGCCTTCGGCCCGGGCACGTACCGGGCCGGGCGGTGGGTGACGCGAAAGCCACCCGGGTAACACCACCACACCGGGCGTTCCGGTCTGGTGGTGCGTGAATGAACCGAACACAGCTGCCCCGGTCGGACAGCGGCTCGGCGGACGCTGCGGTTCGAACAGTGTGCCAGGCCTCCAGATCAATGTCAGCGACCGGGATCACACAAGCTCACCAGCAACTTCAACAAAATGTCAACGGATTCTCGCAGTACGGACGTCCTATTTCGATTCGAAAAGGCCAGTACGTACGTACGGTTTTCATAATTTGCGGAGGCCGGAACGAACTCGGGTTTTTTCCCGGCCTTGTGCAGTACGCACGTTCTGCTGCCACCGCCCCTTGAGAACCGTCCCCCGACCGGACCCATAGGCTTTCGGACGTGCAGGCACGTCGACTTGAGAACACGGGCGCGTTCGAGTTCACCCCGAAGTCCTTCCCGGACCACCGCGGCCTCTTCGTCGCGCCGTTCCAGGAACCGGCGTTCACCGAAGCCGTCGGACACCCGCTGCGGGTCGCGCAGACCAACCACAGCGTGTCCGCGCGCAACGTCATCCGCGGCGTGCACTTCTCCGACGTGCCGCCCAGCCAGGCCAAGTACGTGTACTGCCCGCAGGGCGCGCTGCTCGACGTGGTGGTCGACATCCGGGTCGGCTCGCCCACCTTCGGCCGCTGGGACGCGGTCCGGCTGGACTCCACCGAGTACCGCGCGCTCTACGTGCCGGAAGGCCTCGGGCACGCCTTCGTCGCGCTGACCGACAACACGGTGATGAGCTACCTCTGCTCCACCCCGTACAACCCGGGCGCCGAGCACGGCATCAACCCGCTCGACCCGGAACTCGCGCTCCCCTGGGACGAAGTGGACGGTGAACCGGTCCTGTCCGAGAAGGACCGCACCGCCCCCACCCTCGCCGAAGCCGCCGAGCAGGGCCTGCTTCCGCAGTACGAAACCTGCCTGGCCCACTACGAAACCCTGCGCGCCTGACAGATCAGCGCAGGCGCCCCGGATTCGGCCACAGCCGCCAGCGGACGACGCCGAGGACTTCGGCCGGGCCCAGTTCGCGGGAATCCGTCGAGCCGAAGCTGTTGTCGCCCTCGACGTGCCAACCGCCGTCCTCGCGGCGCACCGCGCGCTTGACCGACAGCTGCCCCGGCCGCTGCGCCCACCGCACCAGGACGACGTCGCGCGGGCGGGCGCGACCGCGAAGCCGCAGCAGCACGACATCGCGGTCCCGCAGTGTGGGAACCATCGAAGGGCCCCGCACCAGCAAGCGGCGCCACGGCCACCGCCCGAGCGATCTCACAGCCCACCTCCAGTAGGACGTCGAGGATCTTCCAGAGTAGGGTCGGCCCTGTCGGAGCACTCACTGTCAGGGAGGAAAAATGCGACTGCTGTCGCGCATCCTCAGCCCCCGCCTCGAGGCCACCGCGCACTGCGACCTTCCGTGCGGCGTGTACGACCCGGCCCAGGCGCGCATCGAGGCTGAGTCCGTCAAGGCGGTCCAGGAGAAGTACCAGGCCAATGAGGACCCGGAGTTCCGCACTCGCGCGATTCTGATCGCCGAGCAGCGCTCCGAGTTGGTCAAGCACCACCTGTGGGTGCTGTGGACCGACTACTTCAAGCCGCCGCACTTCGAGAAGTACCCGCAGCTGCACGAGCTGGTCAACAAGGCCACCAAGGCAGCCGGTGCCGCTGGCACCAAGGGTTCGATGGACCCGCAGAAGGGCCAGGAACTGCTGGACCACATCGCGGAGATCGAGAAGATCTTCTGGGAGACCAAGCAGGGCTGAGGCACCTAGCTTGACCAAGGCGCCGACCAGCGAAAACACCCTTTCGTTGGTCGGCGTCTTTTTTCATCTTTCGGCCTGCTTCCACGGCCTGACGACGGTCCAGATTCATCCTATGTAGACGCCGCCAGACGAGCGCTCCCACGAGAACTGGCAAGCTGGCCACTCATGCAGAGTGCCCAACGCCGACCTCTCAAACTCGTCCGGTAGACCAGATGCAGTCTGGACATCCGCATCTACTTCAGCGGCTCCTTCAGGCCCGCCTACTCTCCACTCGCGGCCGCGCTCGCATAGAGCAGGCAAGTGGCCCCGCAGCGGCCGCGCTTGACCAGGCTAGGCAGCGCGGGGCGATCTCACTCAGCCCGACGAAAGGTCAGGGCTGCCCCTCCGGATCGTCGCACAACTGGCCATGTGAGCAGGCCCAGCCGGCCTGGCCCCTGTGCAGCATCACCAGAACTATTTAACGACGGGCGCGGAGGCCATACGGGGCCTCTCACCACCTGCACTAGGCCAAACGGGGGGCGCTGCGAAATATCACTCATGTTGCCCCTCGCCTGTCAGCCCCTCCCGCTATGGTCGCTCCACCAATGCGAAGCGCACCCGATCCCAAGGAAGCCGCCAGACGTGGCAAAGCCAAAGAACCCCCTACCGCGAAGTCCATTCGCAAAACACGTCGGCCAGATCCAGCTTGGAAATAACGATCTAGACTGCTATGTTCTCGACTCGGAAATTCGAGTACTCGCTCTTAGGTCGGCGGTTCGAGCACTGACAGGAGTCGACGGAAGCGACCTGGACAGCTACATCGGAGTCCAAAACCTGCGAGACCATCTCGACAGCCGTCGAATCCTGGCAAGCGCAGTCGAATTCTCCATTCCGGGAACACAGTTCACCGGCAAGGGAATTCGCGCTGACGCATTTCTTGATATCTGTCGAGCCTATGTAAACGCACACCAGGACGGAAAGTTGACCACGCCACGCCAGCAGGAGCTGGCGATGAAATCAGCAGTCCTGCTCGCCGCATGCGCAAAGGTTGGCCTGGACGCCCTCATCGATGAGGCGACAGGCTACCAGTACGAGCGAGCCGAAGACGCCCTCCAGGTCAAGTTGCGAGCGTACGTCCTTGACGAGCTGCGCGACTGGGAGAAGACTTTTCCAGACGCATTGTGGGAAGAGTTCGGACGACTAACAAACTGGAGCGGACCACTTCATTCCAGGCCAAGATGGTGGGGGAAGCTGGTCCTCGCTCTCATCTACGATGCGCTAGATCCAGACGTGGCCAACCATCTCCGCACAACAAAACCAACCCCACAAAAAGGGCAAAACTACCATCAGTGGCTTACCGAAGATATCGGTCTCCAGGCACTAATCACGCACATTCATCAGGTCATCGGTATCGCAAAAACCTGCAACACAATGAACGAGTTGAGAGAGAAAGTTGCATTTCACTATGGCAAGAAGCCAGTTCAGCTGCCACTGGAACTGAACTAAGGTCAAGCACAGTTGAACGTGTGTCAGTCAGCACCACTTTACCCGGCTGTTCACCAAGGAAATCGGCGCCAGCCCGGGCCGCAACCTCAGGCGGGCGCGCGTCAAAGCGGCTTGCCCGCTACTCGAAACGGACCAGCGCGGTGTCGCTCGGCGCTGTAGCTTCGGCAGCGCCGAGACCATGCGTCATACCTTCATCAAGGGAGATTCCTCTAGCTGGCACCTTTTTCGCATCCGAGGCGGAAACGCTAACGCCCCGATACTGAGATGTCCACAATCGACTGTCGTGGACGTAGTGGAACCGGTCCGCCTTGGACAACACCGGCTTTCCGGTGGCTGGAATCTCGCCCGTGCCGAATGGGGTCGGAGGACGGGACTCCCCGTACTTCTCTGCCCCGGCGCGGCGACGGGTCGTCGGCTCGGGTTCGGCACCGACCTCGCCGATGCGCTCGGCATCCGGTTGATCTCAGTCGACTGCTCCGGGCTCAGGCCTCGCCGGGCCGCTGATTGCCTCCGACCCGGCCGCTGCCGAGCAGTCCTTCGTCGAGTTCGGCAGCGCCGATGCGTTGTGGCAGCTGATCACCAGGTTCAGCCCGGAGGTCAACCTGGCCGTCTACTAGGCGTCGTTATTCGGACCGGTCTTCCGGCAGGCGACGGTTTCGCTCAGGCTCCCTGCTTTGGACGCACGCAGAAGCGGTCCTGCGCGCGCTGGTGGGTGCCGACCGCTGAGCCGGTCGGCACCCACCGGTTCAGCGGTCCAGGAACTGCTACGCCGCCGCGTCGAATCGGTCATCACCTGCTCGGCGTCCGAGGTTTCGAGGTCGTGGATGAGCCGGAGTTCCGCGTCCTCGATCCCGCAGAAGTTCGAGATGCCGACCCGCAGCTGCACGTCCATCGTCTCGGCGAGTCCCACCTCCGCGTAACCCTCGCTCGACCCACTGGCCGGTCCCAGCCACAGCATGCGCTTGCCGGCCAACCGCGGTTCGCTACGCCCGTAGGCGAACCGGTAGTTCCGCACGCGGTCGATCCAACCCTTGAGGATCGCCGGAGGGGCGAACCATCACACCGGGAAGATCACCACGACCATGTCCACAACGTCGATCCGGGCGATGTGGGCGCGGCCCTCGGGCGAGTAGGTCTTGTCCCGGTCGCCCCAAGTCCGGTTCGTCCGCGCGGGTTCGCTTGTGGTCAGCTGTAGCAGCGCCAGCTCAGCTGGAGCGCCGAGCCGGCGACCTGCCCGGTGTCGCCCTGACCGAGCTCGGCTTCATCACCGAGCAACGCGCCGACGCCCAGGCCGCGACCCGCTTCCACACCGAGGGTCTCCCCGGCGCCAAAGCACTCGTCGGCGACACCAGAGCTGCCGCGCACCTGCTCGGAAGGGCAACGGCGATCCGCGATGCGGTCGGTGCGCCCCCGGCAGAACGCGCCGACGTCGACCGCATCACCGCCCGGGCACCCGAATCCACCCCAGAAACCTTCGCAGCGGCCTACGCAGCAGGACACGCCGAGCAACCCCTGCCCTGATCCCCCGCCCGCGATCGATCGGCGGAGATCGCGACCGGTCAACCGGCAGCGAGTTGATCCGCCCACTCCCGCTCGTTCGGGTCCAGCGGCAGCCGGGTCCGGCCCCACAGGTCGAGGTACAGATCCTCGGCGGTGGCCGCGATCCGCGCGTCGCAGGATTCGCCCGGCGCCGCCGCTCTGGTGCGCACAGACGCGGCAGCGGTCTCCACCAGCCAGCGGTCACCGGTGTCCGTGCTGTGCACCTCGATCCGGCCGGTGCGGGCGAAACGCCTGCCGTCGCGGACCCCGGCGGCCAGGTGGACCGCGAGGATCTCGTCCACGCCGTCGGCTGCGACCTCCGCGGGAATCGCCAGCGACTCCCCCACCGCATCCGCGATGTCCCAGCCGTGGACGAACGCCTCGTGCGTGAGGCACCGCGGCCAGAAGGCGACGATGTGCGGCTGGGTGGACCAGTTCCACGCGGCGGCGAGGGGATCGGCTGCGGCGAGGCGGTCCAGAACCCGGTCCCACTCCTCGGCAGCCCACTCGATCAACCGCTCGTCGGGACGCATCTCGGCGTCGGTGAACTCAGGTTCGCCGACGCCCTGCTCGACGCAGGCGCGGATGAAGGAAGCCACGTTGCCGAGGTGGTGGACGACGTCGCGGATCCGCCATTCCGGGCAGGCGGGCACGGCGGCGTCGAGCCGGTTCTCGGCCATGCGCCACACTTCCGCCCCCACGGCCCGGGTCGCCTCGACGTGGCGTGCGGTGTCCAGGGGGTTCATCAGCGTGAGCCTTTCGGTAGCGCGGGTCCGGCGGAGGGGCGGGGCGAGTCGTTCGGCAGCGGGGTCCGGCGGCGGAGGCGCTGCGTCACGGCCTTGCCGCCGACGATGAGCACCACCGCGCTGACGATGATGGCCCCGCCGAGCAGCACGTTCGGGCTGAGCGCCTCCTCGCCGAGCAGGGCCCCGAGCACGACGGCGACCACGGGGTTGACGTAGGCGTAGGTGACGACGACGTCGTTGGGCAGGGTGGCGTTGGCGTAGCTGTAGGCGGTGAAGGAGATCATGGATCCGGCGACGACCAGCCACAGGAAACCGGCGATCGAACCGGCGGAGATCTCCGCGAGGTCGAGGCGGCCGAACTCGCCCGTCGCGGCAGCGGCGGCGACCAGCAGCAGCCCGCCGATGATCATCTCCACCGAGGCCACCACGAGCGGGTGCGGGGGCAGCGGGGCGCGGCGGGCGTAGACCGAACCCGCCGCCCAGCACAGCGATCCGATCAGCACGGCGGCCGCACCGCCGACGTCGACGCTGGCACCGGGCCCGCCGACGAGCACTGCGACTCCCACCGTGCCGAGGGCCAGCGCCAGCACCATGGCGGCCGTGATCCGCGTCCGCGTCACAGCCGCGTTGATCAGCACCATCCAGACCGGCACGGTCGCCACGACGAGCGCGGCCAGCCCGGAATCGACGCTCGTCTCGCCCACGCTGAGCAGGCCGTTGCCGCCGACCAGCAGCAGGGCGGCGATGATCAGAGCGGAGCGCAGGTGCCGAACGGTCACGCGCTGGGCCCCGCGAGCGTGGCGCGGCCCGACGAGCGCGAACAGCACCGCGCCGGCGGCCAGGAACCGGAGGCCGGCCATGAGCAGCGGCGGGATCGTGTCGACCGCCAACCGGATGCCGAGGTAGGTGGACCCCCAGACGATCCACACGGTGATCAGCGCCAGCCAGGGGAGCAGGGAGTGATGAGATGACTTTAAATTAGCCTTGTCAGGCATATCGCCTCATTAAACAAGGAGTATTCGACAAGATGCTTTCGAGAGACTAGGGTAACCGACCATGAAGGGCAAGTTCTCGACATGACGCGACAGCTGGACGACATCGACCGGACGATCCTGCGAGCGGTGACGGCGGACGGCAGGCAGACCGTCCGGGCGCTCGCGCGGACGGTCGGGCTCTCCGAACCATCGGTGCGGGATCGCCTGCAACGGCTCGAACGCGACGGGGTGATCACCGGCTACCACGCGGACCTCGACCCGGTGAGCGTTGACGCGGGCACGGCGGCGTTCATCGCGCTCCGCTTCGAGCCGGGGGAAGCCGCGAAGGCGGTCGTCAACGAGCGGCTCGAACGCGAGGCCTGCGTGCTCGAAGTGCACGAAGTGGCGGGCGAGGACTGCTACCTGCTGAAGGTGCGCGTGCCCGGGACGGGCGAGCTCGCGGAAGCGCTCGACCGCATCCGCGCCATCCCACCGGTCATCAGCACGAACACGACCATCGTGCTGCGCACCGTTGTCGAACGGCCGTTGGGCGTGGACGCGGCTTGCCCCGAGTAGCACCACGATCGACACCACTTCCCGAACCGGAGGACATCGATGTGGCCTTGGTCAGCCGATCTCGGCGGTCGGCTCGAGCACCGGACGATCGACAGCGCAGTGCTGCGCGGCAACCCGCTCGGCGACCCGCACGAGCGGCCGCTGCTCGTGCACCTGCCGCCGGGCTACGACGACGAGCCCGAGCGCCGCTACCCGACGATCTTCTGGCTGCCCGGCTACAGCGGGCACATCGGGATGTCGCTCAACCGCCCGGCCTTCCGGCAGGCCTACCCCGAACTGATCGACGCGATGTTCACCAGCGGAGACGTGCCTCCCGCCATCGTCGTCTACTTCGACGCCTGGACGTCGCTCGGCGGCAGCCAGCACCTCGATTCGCCGGCCACCGGCCGGTACCACACCTACCTCTGCGACGAGGTCGTGCCGTGGGTGGACGCGAACTACCGGACCATCCCCGACCGGGACCACCGCGCGATCGCCGGCAAGTCCACCGGCGGGTACGCCGCGATGGTGACCCCGATGCTGCGACCCGACGTGTTCGGCGCCCTGGCCACCCACGCCGGTGACGCACTCTTCGAGACCGGTTACCGGGCCGAGCTGCCCCGCCGGTTCCGGATGCTGCGCGACGAGTACGGCGGATCGTACGAGAAGTTCCTCGCCGACTTCCGGAGCCGGATCCCCGGCACCAAGCCCAGCGACCTCGAGCTCATCGAGGTGTACGCCTACGCCGCGGCCTACTCGGCCGACGAGGACGGCACCGTGCGCCTGCCGTTCGACGAGATCGGGGCGATCGTCCCCGAGGTCTGGCAGCGGTGGCTCGCGTGGGACCCGGTGCTGATGGCCGCGCAGCCGGAGTACGCGGACGCACTGGGCTCCCTGCGTGCTCTGTGGATCGATGCGGGCAACCGGGACGAGTACCACCTCGACGCCGGAGCGGCGGCGTTCCGGCGAGCGGTATCGGCCGCCGGAGTACCGGACAACCGGGTCCACTTCGAGCTGTTCGACGGCGGGCACGGCGGGATCGAGTACCGCTACCCGCTCTCGATCGGCTGGCTGAGCAGGATGCTGGCCGACTGACAGCCCGCACCTGTCCTGATCGGTGGGGTGCTCGTCCTTGAGGACGTCCCGCGGCGCGGCCAAGCTCGGTGACGTGGGCAGGAACCGAGTGGTCATCGTGGTTTACGACGACGTCCAGCTGTTGGACGTCGCGGGACCGCTGGAGGTGTTCGACGGCGCTCGGCACCTGGTCAGCGATGGCTACGAGGTGCTCCTGGCCTCGCTCAGCGGCGACGACGTGGTCACCTCGTCGCGCGTCCGGCTGGGCGTGGACGCCGCGCTGCCGGACGTCGACGAGCTCGACACCCTCGTGGTGGCGGGCGGCTGGCAGTTCCGCGAAGCCGCCGGTGATCCCGCGCTGGTCCAGCAGCTGCGCCGGCTGTCCGAGCGCGCCCGGCGGACCACCTCGGTCTGCACCGGCGCGTTCCTGCTGGCCGAGGCCGGGCTGCTGGACGGGCGCCGGGCCACCACGCACTGGGCGAAGTGCGCCGAGCTCGCCGAGTCCTACCCGGACGTCGTGGTGGAACCGGACGCGATCTACGTCCGCGACACCCCGGTGCTCACCGCGGCCGGGGTGACCGCCGGGGTCGACCTCGCGCTCGCCCTCGTCGAGGACGACCACGGCCCGGAGGTCGCCCGCTCGATCGCCAAGTGGCTCGTGGTGTTCCTCCAGCGCCCGGGCGGGCAGTCGCAGTTCAGCGTGTGGAACTCGGCGAAACCGGTCCGCGACCGCGCGCTGCACGACCTGCTCGCCGAGATCGCCGCGAACCCGGCGGGCGATCACCGGATCCCGGCGATGGCCGACCGGATGGCCATGAGCCCGCGGCACTTCACCCGCCTGTTCACCAGGGAAGTCGGCACCAGCCCGGGCCGCTACGTCGAGCGGGCGCGCGTCGAAGCGGCCCGCGCGCTGCTCGAGACCGGCCAGCGCGGCATCGCGCGGCGCTGCGGTTTCGGCAGCGCCGAGACCATGCGCCGCGCCTTCGTCCGCCAGCTCGGAATCCCGCCCAGCGCCTACCGCGACCGCTTCCGCACCAGCACCGACGCACCTTGAGGAGACCACTGTGGACATCGCCTTCGTGCTCTACGACCGCTTCACCGCGCTGGACCTGATCGGCCCGTACGAGGTCCTCGCCGGCCCGGACAGCACGACCCCGCACTTCGTGGCCGCCACCCGCGACACGGTGGTCTGCGACTCCGGCCTGCCGATCCAGCCGACCACGACCTTCGCCGAGCTGACCAGCGCGGACGTCGTGGTCGTCCCCGGCAGCTCCCAGTGGCGCACCGCGCTGGAGCACACCGAGCTGATCGACTGGCTGGCCGCCGTGCACCCGACCACCACCTGGACGGCATCGGTCTGCTCCGGATCGACCCTGCTGGCCAAGGCGGGCATCCTCGACGGCCGACCGGCGACCACGCACTGGGCGGTCCGCGACGCGCTGGCCGAGCTCGGAGCACGTGTCAGCACCGATCGCGTGGTGGTGGACGGCGACGTGATCACCGGCGCCGGGGTGTCGGCGGGCATCGACATGGCGCTGCTGCTGGCGGCGCGGTTGTGGGGCGAGGACGCCGCGAAGCTGATCCAGCTGGCCCTGGAGTACGACCCGCAACCGCCGTTCGACGCGGGCTCGCCCGACAAGGCCGGACCCGAGCTGGCGGCCGCGGTCCGCGAAGGGGTGCTCCCCGCGTAGCGCGGTTACGCTCTGGCCGTGGCACAGGACGAGCACCGCGTTTACCTCCTCCGACACGGCACCACCCGGTGGTCCCAGACCGGTCAGCACACCAGCCGCTCCGAGATCCCGCTCACGGTCGAAGGCGAACTGCGGGCCCGCCAAGCCGGGCAGACCCTGTCCGCGCTGCGCCCGCCCGGACCCGTCACCGTGCTCGCGAGCCCGCGCCAACGCGCGCAGCGCACAGCGGTGCTGGCCGGTCTGGACGACATCGTCACCGAACCGCTGCTCGCGGAGTGGGACTACGGCGACTACGAGGGCCTGACCACGCCGCAGATCCGCGAGCAGGTCCCGGACTGGACGGTGTGGACGCACCCCTGCCCGGGCGGCGAGACCTCGGCGCAGGTCACGGCGCGCGCCGACGACGTGCTGGCGCGCATCGCGGACGCCGCGTCCGATGTGGTGCTGGTCGGGCACGGCCACTTCAGCCGCTGCCTGGTCGCCCGCTGGCTCGGGCTGCCCGCCACCGATGGCGCGCGCTTCGCCCTGGACCCGGCCGGGATCACCGTGCTGGGCTGGGAGCGCGGCGTGCCGCAGATCGTGCGCGCCAACATCCCGCCCTGGCAGCAGGGCTGATCCCCTCCACCGGCCCACCGGCGCCGAATATGCTGCTCCGGTAGGCAGAACCCGTGGAGGTACCGATGATCCGCCGTGCGACCGAAGCCGACGTTCCCGCCATGGTCGAGCTGGTGCACGAACTCGCGCTGTACGAGAAGGCGCCCGAGAAGTGCCACCTGACCGACCAGCAGCTGCGCGCGGCGCTGTTCGGCCCGAACCCGGCGCTGTTCGGGCACGTGGCCGAAGTGGACGGTGCGGTCGTCGGTCTCGCCCTGTGGTTCCTGAACTTCTCCACCTGGGAGGGCGTGCACGGCGTCTACCTGGAGGACCTGTTCGTGCGTCCCCAGCAGCGCGGCAGCGGTCTGGGCAAGGCCCTGCTGCAGGCGCTGGCGAAGGAGTGCGTCGACCGCGGCTACGCGCGGCTGGAGTGGCAGGTCCTGGACTGGAACGAGCCGGCCATCAACTTCTACAAGGCCGCCGGTGCGATCCCGATGGACGAGTGGACGACCTTCCGCCTGACCGGCGAAGCCCTGGACGCCTTCAGCGCCTGAAAAACCGCAGTCAGTCCTCGGGGTCTGCGTCGGGGGCGGCGTTGCCGTAGTAGGACCACTGCCGCCCCTCGCGGTTGAACATGAAGTAGAGGACCGCGATCGCGGGGATGGCGAGAGCCAGGCCGATCACCGGCTGCCCGGAGGGCCCGAACGCGTACCAGGCGGTGCCCAGGAGCATCAGCTGCAGCAGCAGCGCCGGGGTCCGCGCCCAGTGCTTGCCCTTGAGCATGCCGATGCCCGCCGCGAGCACGCCCGCCGACAGCAGGGCGTAGTACCCGGCCTCGCCGTAGGTCTGGCCGCGACCGAACTCCCCGACCCCGCCGATGTCGGCGGCGGTGCTGCGGATCAGCAGCGCGGCGACGAAGATCAACCCCGCCACGGCCTGCAGCGTGGTCAGGACGCCGGCGATGCGCACGCTGCGCGGGACGACTTCGGTCAACACAGTCGCTGCTGCCCTTCCGGAAAAGCCGAATTCGGTGACTCTGCGTATGCCCTTCCGATGGTAATACCGCCCGAACGTCGCATGGCTGCGACCACGGTCACCGCGCGATGATCGACTCATGGCTGCCACGGCGATCGCGGATATCGGGGTGTCCGCTGCATCGTCCGCGCGCCCGACCGGCTCGGGTGGACGACGAGCGGATGCGCTCCGGGGTTGCGCATCCGGGTTCCACCGGGTCCCGGCGGAGGTCAGCGGCACGGCGCACCCGCTCCTGGTGCTTCAGCCGACCCGCCCCGCCCGCGTCGGGCACGGCGGCCGATCCCACTGCCGATCGCGGCGGAAGGGGGCCCTGCCGGAGAGCTGAACCGCTGGACGGTGCACGGACGCCCGGAGGCCTTCCCCTAGGCTGCGGGTGTGCGCGCCGTACTCGTCGTCAACCCGCAGGCGACGTCCACCACTGCGGCCGGCCGGGATGTTCTCGCCCACGCGCTGGCCAGCGAGCTGAAGCTGGACGTCGTCGAAACGCAGTACCGGGGTCACGCCGCCGACGCCGCCCGCGCGGCCGTCCAGGACGGCGCCGACCTGGTGATCGCGCACGGTGGCGACGGCACGGTGAACGAAGTGGTCAACGGCATGTTCGCGGCAGGCGAGGTCGGTGACCGCGAGATGCCGACGCTGGGCGTGGTGCCCGGTGGTTCGGCCAACGTGTTCGCCCGCGCCCTGGGGCTGCCCAGGGATCCGGTCGAGGCCACGCACCGCCTGCTGCGCGCGGTCGACGAGCGCAGCTCCCGGTGGGTCGGGCTGGGCCGCGCCGATGAGCGCTGGTTCACGTTCAACGCAGGTGTGGGATGGGACGCAGAAGTCGTCGCCGAAGTGGAGCGGCTGCGCTCGAACGGCCGCAACGTCACCCCCGCGCTCTACGCCCGCACGGCACTCGCCTGCTACTTCCGGATGGCTCGGCAGGAGCCGCAGATCGGATTGCAAATCGGCGACGAATTGCAGGTCAGCGGGTTGCACAGCGTGTTCGTCTCGAACACCGACCCGTGGACGTACCTGGGGTCCCGACCGGTCCGGATGAGCCCCGAGACCAGCTTCGACACCGGTTTGGGCGTCTTCGCGCTGAAGAACATGCGTGCTTACCCTGTGTTACGACATGTAGCGGAAATGCTGCGCGGTAGAGCGAAACCACACGGAAGAAACTCAATTGAGCGTGCGGACGTGGCCCATCTTTGCGTAACCTGTACGGAGCCGTTGCGCCTGCAGGTCGATGGTGATTGCCTGGGTGAGCGTTCGGAGATCGAGTTCTTCTCAGTCCCGGATGCTCTCCGCGTCTCCGTATAACCTTCACGTAACGGATGGACGTCGTTGCCGACTCGCGACCCCCATCTGCGACCGGTGACACACTGAAACCCCTGGTCAAGCTCTGTCGATCTTTCGGGTGAGCTCCCTCACCACACGAGATCGAACTCTTGACATCGCGGCAGTTCGTGAAAGTATTCACAAGCACACGGACTCCGTGAAAGCATTCACAAACACCCCGAACGTACGAGCGGCGCGCGTTGGCGCGCCTAGCGAGGAGCAAGGAACGATGGACTGGCGCCACGATGCGGTTTGCCGTGACGAGGACCCGGAGCTGTTCTTCCCCGTCGGGAACAGCGGTCCTGCCGTGCTGCAGATCGCCGAGGCGAAGGCCGTTTGCCGCCGTTGTCCGGTCGCCTCCGAGTGCCTGGCTTGGGCACTGGAGAGCGGGCAGGACGCCGGCGTCTGGGGCGGTATGAGCGAGGACGAGCGGCGTGCCCTCAAGCGGCGCAACGCTCGCACCCGGGCCCGCACCAACGCCTGAGTAGCGAAGCTCGCTGAAGACGCAGCGGGTCGATCGCACCCCCGGTGATCGACCCGGCGTCTTCGCCCCGGTCGCGAAGAACGGCCATCGCACCGAACAACCCGCACACCCCGACGAGACCCGGCTGATCAGCGTCGACGTCGGAACCGGAAGAACCGCTCAGCTCACAGCTCGTTCGAGCCGGCGGATCCGGAGCTCCGATGAGATCGGTCGAGATGCGACACCCGACCGCCGCATCACAGCATCGACGCACCGCGCGGCGCCCGACCCACCGGGCAGACGTCAGCGCCGGTACTTCAGCGGAACTCGCAACACCGCCTCGGTACCCCGCTGCCGCCCGCGACCGCGCAAGCTCAACGACCCTCGGAGCTCGGATTCCACGAGGGTCCGCACGATCTGCAGGCCGAGGCGTTCGGCGCGTTCGAGGGAGAAACCCTTCGGAAGGCCCTGACCGTCATCCGAGATGACGACGTCCAGCCAACGCGCCGAACGCTCCGCCTGCACCACGACTTCGCCGCCCTGCCCTTCCGGGAAGGCGTGCTCGAAAGCATTCTGCACCAGCTCGGTGAGCACCATCACCAGCGGGGTCGCCAACTCGGCGGACACCACCCCGAACCGGCCTTCGCGACGCACCTTCACCCCGGTCTCGGCCGCGGCGACGTCGCTCATCATCGGGATCACACGATCCACCACGTCGTCCAGGTCGACCCGCTCGTCCACCGACATCGACAACGTCTCGTGCACCAGCGCGATCGACGTCACCCGCCGCACCGACTCGTCCAGCGCTAGGCGCGCCTCGTTGTTGCCGGTCCGCCGCGACTGCAGCCGCAGCAGTGCGGCCACCGTCTGCAGATTGTTCTTGACCCGGTGGTGGATCTCGCGGATCGTCGCGTCCTTGGACATCAGCGCGCGATCCCGCCGCTTGACCTCCGTGACGTCGCGGACCAGCACCAGCGCACCGGCCTGCTGCCCGCGCGGGCGCAGCGGCAGCGCCCGGAACAGCACCGTCGCACCGCGCGCCTCGGCTTCGATGCGCATGCTGGGCTGACCGCCCATCGCGCGCCGCACCCGCTGCGCCACCTCGTCGGCGTCGAACGGATCGTTGAGCAGCGACCGGGTCAGCGGCGCGAGCTGCGCGCCGACGAGGTCCGCGGCGTGGCCCATCCGGTGGTAGGCCGACAGCGCGTTCGGGCTGGCGAACACCACGGTGCCGGAGCTGTCGAGGCGGATGAGCCCGTCGCCGACCCGCGGGCTGGTGTGCACGTCGGGCGCCGGCTCCGGCGTCGGGAAGGTGCCGTCGGCGACCATCTGGCACAGGTCCGCGGCGCTGCCCAGGTAGGAGATCTCCAGCGGGCTCGGCACCCGCGGCACCGCGAGGTTGGTGTCGCGGCTGAGCACCGCCACCACCTCGTCGCCGAGCCGGACCGGGATCGTCTCGCGGCGCACCGGCACTCCGAGGTGCCAGCGCGGGTCCTCCTCGCGGCAGATCCGGCCTTCGCCGGCCGCGCGCCGCAGCTGCGGGTGCTCGTCCTGGGTGACCTCGGTACCCACCACGTCCTCCGGGTGGGCGGTGGGGGCCGTCGTCGGCCGGGCCTGGGCCACGCACATGAAGCGGGCCTCGGGATCCTCCTGGGGGCCGATCGGCACCCACAGCAGGAAGTCGGCGAAGGACAGGTCCGAGAGCAACTGCCACTCGGCGACCACGAGCTGCAGGTGGTCGGCCGCAGTACCGGACAGCCCGGTGTGCTCGGCGAGCAGGTCACTCAGCGTGGACAAGATCAGCCCCTCTCCTCACCGCGGCCCGGTAGGCCCCTGCTTAGGAAACCACGACCGGAACCACCCGCCAGCGGCAGGTGGTGGGCATGTCAAACTGGGAGCTCGAAACCCCAGCGGAGACCGGGTCGGCCGCGACGGCCAGACAGGTCACCGGACTGGTCGGACAGCAGAGCTCGAGGAGGCGCCATGGGCAAGCGGGCCCGCAAGAAGAAGGACCGTAAGAAGAACAAGGCCAACCACGGCAAGCGCCCCAACTCGTGAGCGCCGGCGGCACCAGCCGTCGAACACGCGAATGGCCCCGGACCTTTGATTTGGTCCGGGGCCATTCAGCATTCTGAGGTCATTCGATCGAGGTTCGTTTGGTCCGTACCTCGACGGAGGTGCCGTCGGGACCCTGCTCGACGGTCACCTCGGCCTTGCTCAGGACGGCTTCCCTGATCGAGCTCCGGAGCCGTTCCTTCAGCTCCGTCGGCGCGTGCTCACCGCTGCACTTGCGGTGCAGCAGGGCCTTGATGTGCTCCTCGATGCCGAAGTGCTCCAGGCAACTCCCGCAACCGTCGAGGTGCTCCTGCACCGCAGCACGTCGCTGCTGGTCGCACTCGTTGTCCAGGAACAGCCACACCTCGGCGAGCACGTCCTCGCAAGAGGCTTCGTCGGACCCGCCGCAATTCATGAAGTGCTCACCTCCCGCTGGGTCTCCCGCAAGAAACCGCGATCGCGGGCGACGTCGGTGAGCATCTCACGCAGCTGCCTGCGACCACGGTGCAGCCTCGACATGACGGTGCCGATGGGCGTGCCCATGATCTCGGCGATCTCCTTGTACGCAAAGCCTTCCACGTCCGCGAGGTAGACCACCATGCGGAACTCCTCGGCCAGCTGCTGCAGCGCGGCCTTCACATCGGTGTCCGGCAACCGGTCCAGCGCCTCGACCTCGGCCGAGCGCAACCCGCTGGAGGTGTGGTTCTCCGCCTGCGCGAGCTGCCAGTCGGCGATCTCATCCGTCGGCTGCTGCTGAGGCTGGCGCTGCCGCTTGCGGTAGCCGTTGATGTAGGTGTTGGTGAGGATGCGGTACAGCCAGGCCTTCAGGTTCGTGCCCTGGGTGAACGACTTGAACGCGGAGAACGCCTTGAGGTAGGTCTCCTGGACCAGGTCCTCGGCGTCCTGGGCGTTTCGCGTCATGCGCAGAGCCGCACCGTAGAGCTGGTCCAGCAGCGGCATCGCGTCCTGCTCGAAACGCGCGGCGCGCTGCTCTTCGGTCTCCTCGGTGCGGTCGGAGTCGCGCCCAGTCACGTCCGGGTGCTCTGGGGTGCTTGGCACCGGGCTCCTTTCCCGCCGCCTGGACGGAGTGACAGCAGGCGACGAACCCATGCGCTCGTTCGCATGGTCCAGGTTCGAGGATACGCGCGCCCTACTGCGACTACCTGTCGGTGACGGCCGTTCGCGCTCGGGGCGCTCCAGCACGCAGGTGTTCGTCGAATCCATGGTCACAGCCCGTCCAACGGACTCCCGCGACCTGTTATTCCGGCCTTCTAGAGTGACGCGCATGGCAGGTAAGGGCACTCCCGCTACGGCGCTGCTGGCCAAGCGCAAGGTTCCGCACGAGGTGCACGCGTACGAGCACGATCCGCGCGCCGATTCCTACGGGCTGGAGGCCGCCGAGGCGCTCGGCCAGGCTCCGGAACGGGTCTTCAAGACGCTGGTCGCGGAGGTGGACGGCAAGCTCGCGGTCGGCGTCGTGCCGGTCACCGGGCAGCTCGACCTCAAGAAGCTCGCGGCGGCGCTGGGCGGGAAGAAGGCCAAGATGGCCGAGGTGGCGGCGGCCGAGCGCGCCACCGGTTACGTCGCGGGCGGCATCTCGCCGCTCGGGCAGAAGAAGCGGCTGCCGGTCGTGATCGACTCCTCCGCCACCGGCTTCGACACGATCTGCTGCAGCGCGGGGCGGCGCGGCCTGGAGATCGAACTCGCCGCGGCGGACCTCGCCGGGTTGCTCGACGCGGTGCTCGCCGACATCTCCGCTTGATCAGCGCGCGGGGGAGTGGCCCGGCGGACGATGACGAACCACTCCCCCGACGCTGGTGCCACTGCCGCGCAACAGTCGCACCGGGGAACCGAACGGGCTTGGGGGATGGCGCCCAGTCCGGGAGGTGGGGAGTCCGCTGCGCGAAACCGGATCGCGGTCGGGGGGCGCCGAACTCTCCGCATGATCGTCCGAAGTTGACGCGAACGGAGCAACGCCCTCAATTTCAGATGGTGATTGTCGCAGGTCGGAGACCTGCGAGATCACTCGTTCAGGGAGCTGCGCTCTCGAACGGGCTAGTCGATCAGGCGGAGGACTCGGCCCAGCCATTCCTGGGTCGCGCGGAAGACCGCGTCGACGTCGGCCTTCAGCGAGTGGTCGCCGGGCACCAGGACGACCTCGCGGTTGTGCGACGGCTCGGGCTGGCCGAAGGCGTCCCGCTCCCCCTGCACCACCAGCACCGGCGCTTCGACGCCGTCGAGCTCCGACATCCGGGACTTCTCCGGCTTGCCGGGCGGGTGCACCGGGAACGCCAGGCACAGCACGGCCGAAGCCGCCCCGTCCTCCGCGGTCCGGCACGCCACCCGCGCGCCGGAAGACCGGCCGCCGAAGAGCAGCGGGAGATCGGCGAACCACCGCTCGCCCAGGTCCTCGGCCACCGCGAGCCACGCCGCGTCCAGCTGCTTGGCCGGGGCCGGGGCCCGTCGGCCGGCCACCCGGTACGGCTGCTCGACGAGCGCCACGTGCACGCCGGCCTCGGTGGCCGCGCGGGTCGCCGCCACCAGGTCGGGCGCGGCGATGCCGCCACCCGCGCCGTGCCCGAGCAGCAGCGCGGCGCGCCCCTCTTCGGCGCAGTGCAGCTCGGCCCGAGCCGGGCCGTGCGGAGTTTCGACCTCGACCCTGGTCATGACTCGAACAGCGCTGCCTGCTCGGCCGGTTCGGGCACCGGATCGGTCTGCCGCAGCAGGTCCGGGTGGTTGTTGCGCATGCTGTTCACCTCGGTGGAGACGGGGTGGAGCACCAGATCGTCGAGCATCCCCTCCGCCGGGGTCAACAGCTCGCTGATCTCGCTCCGCTGCGGGTCGAGCCAGTCCGCCCACCGGTCCTGCGGCAGCACCAGCGGCATCCGGTGGTGCACGTCGGCCAGCTCCCCGAGCGCGTCGGTCGTGACCACGGCGCACGTCACCAGCGGCCGGTCGGTGGAGTCCGGCGCCCACCAGGCGGAGAACACCGCGGCCATCGCCAGGCTCGCCCCGTCGCGGCGCCGGCACAGGAACGGCTGCCGCCGCCGGTCGCCCGGCTTCCACTCGTACCAACCGGTCGCGGGCATCAGGCAGCGGCGGCGCCGCGCGGACTCGGCGTAGGCGGGTTTGGTGGTGATGGACTCGGCACGGGCGTTGATCATCGGCGGCCCGCTGTTCATGTCCTTCGCCCACGTCGGCACCAGACCCCAGCGCACCGGGCGGATGCTGCGCTCGGCACCGCGCTGGACGACGATCGGCACCGTCTTCGTCGGTGTCACGTTGAAGTCCGCGAGCACCTCACCGCCGGTGCGATCAGCTGCCGCGAACTGCTCGGCCAGCACCGCCGGATCGTGCTCGACGGCGTACCGACCACACATCAGAACTCCACCCCGCGTCGACTCACTTCAGCCCGGGGTCCAAACCTACCGCCTGCGGTTGCGGCTCGAGCGGCACGCGTTCGACCAGTTCGGCACCGTTGTTGCGGACGTTGTTGACCGCGGTGGACACCGGCCGCAGCTCCAGCCCGGCCACCAGTTCCTCCGACGGCGGCGCGAGCAGGTCGGACACGTCCGGCTGGTCCGGGTCGAGCCAGTGCGCCCAAGCGCTGGACGGCAGCAGCAGCGGCATCCGGTCGTGCACCTCGGACAGCTGCCCGATCGCGCCGGTGGTCAGCACCGAGCAGGTCACCAGCGGTTCGGCGTCCTCGACCTTCGGGTCGCGCCAGGTCGCGAAGATGCCGGCCATCGCCAGGCTGGAGCCGTCCGGGGAGGTCATGAAGAACGGTTGCTTGCGGTCGCCTTCGCGCTTCCACTCGTACCAACCGTCGGCCGGCACCAGGCACCGGTAGCGCTTGATCGAGGTGCGGAAGGCGGGTTTGGTCGTCACGGTCTCGGATTTGGCGTTGATCATCCGGCTGCCGATGGACTTGTCCTTGGCCCACATCGGCACCAGGCCCCAGCGCATCACGCGGACGCTGCGCTCGGTCCGCTCGAGGTCCTTCTCCCCTGCCTCGTCCTGCGGGTGCCGCTGCACCACGGTCAGCACGCGCTTGGTCGGCGCGACGTTGAAGTCCGCGCCGGGGGCCGCACCACCGGTGCTGTCCAGGGCGGCGAACTCGGCCGCGAGCTTGCCCGGATCCTTCGTGGAGGCATACCTGCCGCACATGCCCGGTCGAACCTCCGTCACCTCGCAGTGGTGTGGTCGATCCCATCCTGGCAGTCCGGATCGTCGCAGGCGAGCGGCGCGAACAGATCGCAGCGGCGAGATGCCACTCCAGCAACTCGCGGCGCCAACGCGCACCCGGCGCTGAATTCTCCGGGCGAGGTGGGGGATCATTGGCCCATGACCCAGCTCTGGCCTGCTCCAACCGCCTCCGGCGCGGTGCGCGCGACCGTCCCGGTGCCCGGTTCGAAGTCGATCACCAACCGGGCTCTGGTCCTCGCCGCGCTCGCCGACGGTCCGTCGACGCTGCGAGCCCCGCTGCGCAGCCGGGACACCGAGCTGATGGCCGGCGCGCTGCGCGCACTCGGCGTCGAGGTGCTGGACGGGCCGGACGGCTCGTGGCAGGTCACCCCCGCTGAGCTGCGCGGACCGGCCGAGGTCGACTGCGGCCTGGCGGGCACGGTCATGCGGTTCGTGCCGCCGATCGCCGCGCTCGCCTCCGGGCAGATCACCTTCGACGGCGACCCGCACGCCCGCAAGCGCCCGCTCGGCACGGTGCTGGACGCGCTGCGCTCGCTCGGCGCCGACATCGACGGCGATGCGCTGCCGTTCCTGGTGCGCGGAACCGGGAAGCTGCCCGGCGGCTCGGTGACCATCGACGCTTCCGCGTCCTCGCAGTTCGTCTCCGGGCTGCTGCTGTCGGCGCCGCGGTTCGAGCAGGGCGTGGTGGTCCGGCACTCCGGCGAGCCGGTGCCGTCGCTGCCGCACATCGAGATGACGGTGTCGATGCTGCGCGCCGCAGGTGTCGAGGTCGACGACCAGGAAGCCGACACCTGGCGAGTGACCCCGGGCCCGATCCGCGCGCTCGACCTGGACGTCGAGCCGGACCTGTCCAACGCCACCCCGTTCCTCGCCGCCGCGGCCGCCACCGGCGGAACCGTCACCGTCCCCGGCTGGCCGGCCCGGACCACGCAGGCCGGCGACGCGATCCGCGACATCCTCGCCGAGATGGGCGCGCAGGTGCAGCTCACCGAGGACGGCCTGACCGTCACCGGCCCCGCCGAGATCAATGCGGTCGACCTCGACCTGCACGACGTCGGCGAGCTCACCCCCACCGTCGCCGCGCTGGCCGCGCTCGCGACCGGCCGCTCCCAGCTGCGCGGGATCGCGCACCTGCGCGGGCACGAGACCGACCGGCTCGCCGCGCTGCAGACCGAGCTGACCAAGCTGGGCGGCGCAGTCGAGCAGACCGAGGACGGCCTGATCATCGAGCCCCGGCCGCTGCACGGCGGGAACTGGCACTCCTACGCCGACCACCGGATGGCCACCGCCGGCGCGATCCTCGGCTTGCGAGTCCCCGGAGTGCTGGTCGAGGACATCGCCACCACCGGCAAGACCATCCCCGACTTCCCCGGGATGTGGGCGGAGATGCTCGGGGAGTCGGTGTGAGCCCGGAGGCGGTCCGATGAGCAAGCGGGGCTGGAGCCACCTCGACGAGTCCGACGTGCGGGTGCGCCCCGGCAAGGGCAGCCGGCCGCGCAGCAAGCAGCGCCCGAAGCACGCCGACGCCGAGTCCGCGATGGTCGTCGCCGTCGACCGCGGCCGCTGGACCTGCGCGCTGGACGGCCGACCGGACCGGATCGTCACCGCCATGCGCGCCCGCGAGCTCGGCCGCACCCCGGTGGTGGTCGGCGACCTGGTGGACCTGGTCGGCGACACCTCCGGCAAGCCCGACACGCTGGCCCGGATCGTGCGCGTGGCCGACCGCAACAGCGTGCTGCGCCGCACCGCCGACGACACCGACCCCTACGAGCGGGTCGTGGTGGCCAACGCCGAACAGCTGATCATCGTCACCGCGCTCGCCGATCCGCCGCCGCGCCCCGGGTTCATCGACCGCTGCCTGGTCGCCGCCTACGCCGGCGGTCTCGCGCCGGTGCTGTGCCTGACCAAGTCCGACCTGGCCGAGCCCGGCGAGTGGATCAGCACCTACCGCTCGCTGGACATGCCGATCGCGATCACCAGCCTCGACGCGGAACCCGAGCAGCTGCGCGAACTCCTCGCCGGCCGGGTGTCCGCGCTGGTCGGGCACTCCGGGGTCGGCAAGTCCACCCTGGTCAACCGGCTGGTGCCGGACGCCGACCGCGCGACCGGTGAGGTCAGCGGAGTCGGCAAGGGACGGCACACCTCGACGTCAGCGGTGGCCCTGGCGCTGCCCGAGCGGGGCTGGGTGGTCGACACCCCGGGCATCCGCTCGTTCGGCCTGGCGCACGTGACCGCCGACGACGTGATCGCGGCCTTCGAGGGCTTCTCCGAAGCAGCGGAGGAATGCCCGCCGAACTGCGGGCACCTGGGCGGTTCCGACGACCCGGACTGCCACCTGGACACCTTCGCGGCCGACGGCGGCGGCGCGGAGCAGCTCGCCTCGCTGCGCCGCTTGCTGCGTTCCCGAGCGGGCCTCGACGAGGCCTGACCGCGGAAAAACGCGAATCTCGGCCCATATTTCCCCCGTTCGGGACGCGATCGTCCCCTGTGGCATGACGACTTCGTTGTTAGCGTGGTTCGCGGTCGGCGTGAGCGGAGGATGTTTTCGCAGCTCACGCATGCCGTCGCACGGTTCTCCGCCGTGCGAGCCGAAGAGCCGCCAACGGCCCGAGGAGCGCGCCCGATGTCCCGAGCCCGCACCAGGACCGCGGTGATTTCCGCTGGTCTCACCCTGATCGCAGCACTCGGCGGATGTTCCGGAGAACCACCGGTCCCGACGAACGCCATCGCCGCCAACCCCGATCCCCGTCCCACCGCCGACGCGATGTTGTCCCAGGTCATCAGCAGGATCGACGAACGCGGCAGCACGCGCAGCCAGATCCGCGGCAGCCTCGGCGTGGTCGGCGACCTCACCGCCGACGGCGTCGTGCGCTACCGCGGCCAGCAAACCGATCTCGCGCTCAACGGCCAGACCCGCGGCACCGGCAACCAACCACCGCAGCGGATCGCTCTGTCCATCGTGGATGGAACCGGTTACCTGCAGACCCCGCTGGCCCGCCCCGCACCGGACAAGCCGTGGCTGCGGATCTCCCCCGGCGCGGGCGATTTCGGCTCCAAGCTGCTCAGCCCCGCCCTGGACCAGGTGCAGGAGGCCGTCGACCCGCGCGCCACGTTCAGCGGCGTCGAGAAGGCCACCCGCATCCAGACCAGCGCGCCGGACCAGGTCGACGGCAAGCCCACCACCCGCTACCAGCTGCGCATCGTCACCGCGCAGGCCGCCGACGCGGCCACCGATCCGCAGCAGCGAACCCGGTTCCAGAAGGCCGCCGACGCCGGTGAACCCGAGCTCGAATACCAGCTGTGGCTGGACGAATCCGGCCTGCCCGCGCAGTTCGCGGCCACCGGACAGGTCGCCCAGGCCGGCCAGGTGTCGCTGACCTCGACCTACCGGGATTGGGGCGCTCCCACCGAAATCCGCGTCCCCCCGGCCGAGAAGATCGGCGTGTTCCAGGACGTCCCGCCGCAGGCGCAACGACCGAGGTGACCGGACATACCCAACGAATTGCACCGAAAGTGCGACCTACCGGATCAATGCGCTGTTACGTTCGTCGTATTGCATTCTCCACGCAGAGAGGACGATTCGTGCGTCGCATTGCCACCGCCCTGTCCGCTGTCGCTCTGGCAGCCTCCCTCGGGGCCTGCAGCCAGGGTGGGTCGCCGTCCGGCTCGAACAACGCCGGCGAGACCAACTCCGGTTCGTCGATCACGGACGTCTCGTCCCTGGTCACCGCGGCGAAGAGCACCATGGACGAGAAGAAGACGGTCACCGTCTCCTTCGAGGGCACCGGCCCGCTCGCCCAGATGTACGAGAACATGAAGTGCCAGGTCGACGTCGAGAAGGCCGCGATGGGCTGCGGCGGCGGTGCCGTCGAGATGACGATCAACGGCGACGGCATCTTCATGAAGAGCCCGCAGATGGCACAGCTGGCCGGTGACCCGAGCAAGCAGTGGGTCAAGATGCCCGCGACCGAGGAGATGACCCAGCAGTTCGGCGAGCTGGGCAAGATCAGCGACCTCCAGGCCATGCTGCCGGCCGGCTCCAGCATCCAGTCGAGCGCCGAGGAGCAGGTCGACGGCAAGGACGCGACCCGCTACGAGGTCGTGACCGACCTGAAGAAGGCCGCCGAGGAGGCCCCGGAGGCCAAGAAGGCCGGCTTCAAGGTGCTGCTGGACTCCGGTGTCACCGAGCTCAAGCAGACCGTCTGGGTCGACGCCGACAAGCTGCCGCTGAAGGTCGCCATGACCAGCCCGGCGATGAAGGTCCAGGGCCAGGACATCCCGGAGACGAAGCTGACCGTGCGCTACGCGGACTGGGGCAAGCCGGTGGAGATCACCACGCCGCCGGCCGACCAGGTGCAGGACATGCCGAGCACCCCGGGTCTGCCCGGCTGACGGCCGCTGATGTCCGCCGGGCGGTCCAGCACCGCCCGGCGGACCCACCCCGCTACATCAACTCCAGCAAGAACGGCACTTCCTGCGGCGCGTACCAGGCGAGTTCGTGGTCCTCCGCGTCGCCCAGCGCGAACTCCGCATCCGGATCGCCGAGATCGGCGGCGTCGATCACCGCCGCCGCCGCGCGCACCGCGTCTTCAGCTTCCGTCGCGTCCACGTGCACCGCGGCGATCTGCTTCCACTGCACCGGCCCGGACACCTTCACCACCGCGTGGTCCAGATCCGGGCGCAGCGTCACGTCATCGACGTCGGCGGAGATCACCACCCGCCGCATCTCCGGCTTCTCATCAGCGCTCGGCTCGCCGGCGATCAGCCGCAGCGACGCCCGCGACGCCTCCCGCATCGCCGCGTACTCGAGCTCTTCGGTGTCGCCGCTGGCGTAGGACTCGCGCAGCGCAGGCGTCAGCGCGAACGCAGTCCCGCCCAGCGGCTGGAACTGCTTGTCGGCCACCAGTTGCCGAAGCATCGGCAGCGTGGCAGGCAGGTAAACCCTCATGCCTCGACCATCCCCATCTCGTCCTCCACTGCATCAGCTCCGGCTGGAACGCGACCACGACCGGCGGGCGGGGGAATCCCTCACGCCTCGACCGTGCCGATCATCTCGTCCACCGCTTCCCCGATCATCGCCGCCAGCACGTCCACATCGGGCATCGCATCCCGATCGGCGTTCAACCCGAAGTACACGCCGCCGTCGTAGGAGGTCACCCCCACCGACAGCGACTGGTTCTTGGCCAGCGGCACCACCGGGAACATCTCCATCATCCTCGCCCCCGCCGCGTACAGCGGCACCTGCGGTCCGGGAACGTTGGTCACCAGGACGTTGAACAACCGGTCCGAGAACTGGTTGGCCACCCTCGCCCCCAACGCGTGCAGCGTCGGCGGCGCGAACCCCGACACCTTGACCAGCGCCCCCGCCGCCACCGACTGCCCGGACTCCGCGTGCGCCCGCATGGCATGGCTGACCTGGTGCAACCGGACGGTCGGGTTGCCCTCGCCGACCGGCAGGTCGACCAGGTACGCCGAGACCTTGTTGCCCACCGAACCGACCGGCAGGCTGCTGGTCTCCGGGTAGGTCGCGCGCGCCTCGGCGTCGTCGGAGCGGACCGACACCGGGACCATCGCGCGAACCGTGGTCGACGGCGCGACCACCTCACCGCGGGACAGCAACCAGTTCCGCAGCGCCCCGGTGACCACCGCCAGCACGACGTCGTTGACCGTGCTGCCGTGCGCCCGCCGCACGGCCCGCAAGTCCTCGAGCCTCGCCCGCGCGACGGCGAACCGGCGCTGCGCGGAGGTCGGCGCGTTCAAGGGCCCGCTGGGAGCGGGAACCACCGCAGTGCGCAGTGCCGAGGCAACACCGCCCAACGCGCGGGTGACCTTCTGCGCCGTGGCTGTCACGTCCACCATCGCCGCCCGGACGTTCTCGACCACCTCGCCCGGTCGCTGCACGGCGTCGGTCATCGCCTCCACCACCAGCTCGGCCAGGGTCGGTTCCGGTCTCGGCATCCACAGCTCGTCGACGTCCGGGACCTCCCGGTTGCGCTCCACGTCGAAGATCACCTGGCCGATGTCGAGCGCACCGATGCCGTCCACCATCGCCTGGTGGGTCTTCGTGATCACCGCGACCCGGTTCTTCGACAGGCCCTCCACCAGGTACACCTCCCACAGCGGGCGGGCGTGGTCGAGCTTGCGCGACATCAACCGGGCGGCCAGGTCGTACAACTGCGCGTCGCTGCCCGGCTTGGGCAGCGCCGAGCGGCGGACGTGGTAGGTGAGGTCGAAGTCCTGGTCGTCCACCCACACCGGCCGCGCCAGCTTCCCCGGCACCGGCATGACCCGCTGCCGGTAGCGCGGCACGAACCCCAGCCGGCGGTCGATCAGCGACAGCACCCGGTCGTAGTCGAATCCGCTGCGCGGACGCCGGAACACCGCAACACCACCGACGTGCATCGGCGTGGTGTAGTCCTCCAGGTAGAGGAAGGACGCGTCTACTGCGGAAAGACGATCGGACATGTCCGCGATCCTGGCACACAACCCGCCCCGCACCGAGGGGTTCCAGTGGCCAGCCGCCCGCAACCGCATGTGACACTTGGTGACGTGACCAGCGAAGTTTCCCCGAAAGACCGATTCGTCACCGTCTACGGCCGCAAGCCCGTGCTGGAGGCGCTGACCGACCACGACCTCCGCGTCGACAAGGTGGTCCTGGCCGAGGGCCTGCGGGGACCGATCATCGAGGAGATCAAGGAAGCGGCCGCCGACCGAGCGGTCCGCGTCCACCGCGCGAGCGCGCACCGGGTCAAGGTGCTGGCCGGCAACGGCCGCCACGACCAGGGCGTGCTGGCCGACGTGGTGGCCCGCAAGATGCGCCCGCTCACCGACGCCCTCGAGGACCCGGCAACCGCGCCGGGCAAGATCCTGCTGCTGGACGGCCTGACCACGCCGGCCAACGTCGGCATGATCCTGCGCACCGCGACGGCCGCCGGGATCGACGGCATCGTGGTGCCGCACCGAGGAGTCGCCAGCCTCGACCCGCTGGTCATCAAGGCCTCGGCCGGCGTCGCGTTCCACGCCCCGGTGCTGCGGACCCGCACCGCTGGTGAAGCCGCGGAGATGCTGAGCGACGCGGGATACCCGCTGTACGCGCTGGAAGCGGACGCCCCGGACACGATCTACGGCACCGAGTTCGGTTCCCGCGCGGTGTTCGTGCTGGGCAGCGAGACCGCGGGCCTGTCCGAAGAGGTGCAGTCCCGGATCACCCAGCCGCTGGCCATCCCGATGGCGGGCGGTGTCGAGTCGCTCAACGTCGCCAGCGCCGCCTCGGTGCTCTGCTTCGAACTCCTCCGCCGCAAGCTCTCCTGAGGCGAACGACCGCGCTTTTGTGCGGGGAACTCACGACGATTCCCCGCACAAAAGCGGTCGGCTAAAGGTTCTGGGGATAGAAGAAGGGCCCCGTTCCCTGGACGAATCCAGAGGGAACGAGGCCCTTCTCAATTAGTGTGTCGGCGGTGTCTTACTCTCCCACACCCTGTCGAGTGCAGTACCATCAGCGCTGGGGAGCTTAGCTACCGGGTTCGGAATGGGACCGGGCGGACCCTCCCCGCCATCGCC
>NZ_JAQGLA010000169.1 GCF_027853915.1 Saccharopolyspora oryzae | reverse complement strand
CGGACGCTGGCGAACCCTGCACCACATCACCGCCAGCCCCCGCAAAATCGGCGACATCGTCCAAGCCGCCCTCGTCCTCACCCACCACGAACACGGCCGAATCCACTGAGATCACCTCAATGGAAATCGGATGTCTGATTTCCATTGAATTTGCGTGCCCCATCAGCGGGTGGCTGCTGGGGTTTGAGGAGGCGGGCGTAGCGGGAGCCCGCTGCCAGCAGGATCAGGCCTGCGCAGAGGAAGGCGATCACCCTGGCCACCCCGTCGAGGGTGGCGAGGTCGAAGAGCAGGAGCTTCGCCAGGGACGCCGCGATCAGGACCAGGCCTGCGATGCGCAGGTGCTTGACCTGGACGCCGCGCAGCAGGAGGACGATCGCCGCGATCACCCAGCTCAGGGTGATCAGGATGTGCGCGGTGAGGAAGCCGTTGCGGGCGTCGGCCACCAGGAGGCAGGCCGCCATCGTCGCGCTCGCCGTTCCGTAGAGCAGCGCCAGGCCCGTCGCCGACCACAGCGGCGGCGACTTCGGGAACTTCTCGATCCGGACCGCCGACGCGGGCAGGACGATCGCCGCGGCCGCGATCAACAGTCCGCACAGCAAGCCCTCGACACCGGGGGCGTAGCCGTGCCAGAGCAGCGCGGTGAGCGGGACCTCGTTGAACAGTGCGAGCAGGAAACCGAAGGTCGCGTAGCAAGCTGCTCCGAGCAGAGCCCCCGCGCTGCGCAGCACGAACGCGCCGACGCTCAGCAGCAGCGCCTCGCACAGCAACGCCGTCGCCCAGCTCGAGGAGTCCAGCACGGTCAGCGTCGTCTGCACCGCCGCGACCGCGGCCATCGCGCCGACCGCCGCCGTGAAGCGGTGCGACAGCCAGTTCCGGAACGCCGGGGCGAACCGGGCCACCGCCCATATCGCCAGCAGCAGCACGGTGGTCCCGCCGCCCAGCAGGCCGGCGGCCGGGCGTTCCAGCAGCAGCGGTCCGGCCAGGAACGCCGGGGTCGGCGCGGCGATGAGCAGTCCGATCGAGGTCCGGTCGGCGTCCGGTCGCGCACCGGCGGTGATCGCGGCGATCACCACGCCCAGCAGCACGGCCGCGCTGATCGCGACCACCAGGATCGGGTCGTGGAAGGCCATGCCCCAGACCGCGGCGATCAGCGCCGCCAGGACCACCGGGATGCCGGCGGCCAGCGCCAGCGACGGCCAGCCGCGTCGGACCTGCACCGGTGCCGCCGCGACCTGCAGCAGGACCAGGAAGCCGACGAGCAGCGAGTTCGGCAGCTGGGTGATCATCGGTGCGCAGATCGCCGAGCTCAGCACCACGCCCAGCGCCAGCGGCCGCGCCTGCCAGCGGTCGGCGAGCGCCAGTCCGGCGATGCTGACGAGCAGCCCGGCCCCCAGGCCGATCGGCACCGACACGAAGCCGTAGAGCGCGGTGGCCGCGACCACGTCCAGGAACAGCGCGGCGAAACCGGTCGTGGCGAGGGCGAACGCCGCGATCCGGCCCGCGTCGCCGGTCTCCTCCCCCTTCGACCTGCGGTGCATCCACCACGCGGCCGCCACCAGGAGTCCGGCCAGCACGGCACCGCCGGCGATCCGCGCGCCTGGCCCGAGCCAGTCCTGCTGCACGGCCAGGACCAGGAGGAACACCACGCCCAGCAACGTCACGCCGGCACCGACCCAGGCCAGCACGCGGCTCGGTTCGAGGTTGAGCTGGCGGCGCTGGCGCGGCGGCTGCTGCGCGAGCCCCGGGTACGGCGGCACCTGCGGCGGCATCGGGACCTGCTGCGGCGCTGTTGCCGGGACCTGCTGCGTCGCTGGAGCAGCCTGCGGTGCGGGGGTTTGCGGGGCGGCCTGCGCCGCTGCTTGGGCCTGCACCATGCTGCCCAGGTAGGTCAGCCGCTGGCCGATGGCGTTGAGCTCGCCCGCGACCAGCTGGAGCGTTTCACCTGGCGATGGTTGCGACATGCCACCACGGTGTGGCAAACGCACCGGTCAGGCCATCGGTAGCACTACTCAGTTGCGATCACAACTGCGTCTCGCCGGTCACGCCCGCTGCGCCGGGGTGCCCTGCGGCGGCGTGCTGGTCGCGTCGACCGGGCCGACCACGCCGCGCAACGCCTGGGTCCAGGTCAACCGGCCGAACAGGTAGAAGCAGGCGACCTGCTCGTTGCTGAACCGGGCCCAGTCGTAGCGGTTGCCCTGCTCCTTCCAGAAGACCTCCCACGCCGGGGTCCCGTCGCGCTCGTCGCGCACCAGGCACCAGGCGTCGTCGGCCTCCGCGCCGATCGACACGAGCCCCTCCGGGACGCCCATCGCCACCAGCCAACCCAGCACGGACTCGGTGTTCACTTCTCGGCCTCCTGCTGCACCTCGTCGTCCTGGTCCGCCTCGGCGGTCTCCGCGGGTTCGGCCCGCATCGGCACGGTCCCGCGCGGCTCGCCCTCGACCAGCTCCGTCTCCACCGGGGTGATCTGGAAGGTCGACTCCACCACTTCGGCTTCCGCGCCGCCCTCGACGGCCTCGTGCTCGATGCGCATGGTCACCGCCTCGGCTGCCTCGCGCGCCGGGGTCAGCTCCACGAGGTAGCCGAGTCCGACCAGGTCGTCGAGCGAGTAGGTCGCGCGGTAGCGGACGCCGCCGCCCGGCTGCGCGAACCACGGCGCGGTCACCGACTGCCACACCGGCAACCGGCGCATCACGCGATACCTGCGGTACTCCCGCTCGGCGTACGACTGGGGCAGCGACCGCTGGCCGAACGACGTGGCCAACGCGAACGCGAAGCGCCCAGCGCCGTCGCCCGAGCAGTCCAGCACCACGTCCGGCTCCAGCACCACCGGCTCCGCCGGTTCCACGCCGCCCTCCGGGTGCTCGGCCGCCGGCGGCCACACGTGCTCGCCGCGCTCGACGAACCGGTGCTCCCACTCGACCTCGCTGAGCTCGCCCAGCGGATCGTGCTTCGCGATGAGCTCCGCGGGCAGCTGCGCCGGTTCACCGCGCTCCTCGCGATCGCGTCGCGCAGCTGCGTACACATCCGCCGAACCCACCCGCTGCAACGCGTCGCCGTCCTCGACCAGGTGCGACTCCGGGTGGTCCTGCGGCGGGAAGTTCAGGCCCGGGCGCGCCGGGCCCTCCGGCGGAAGCGGCAGCTGTCGGCTCGCCCTGCTCGCCGCGACCGGCATGTAGCCGATCGGGAACTGGTGCAGCACGAACGCGACGACGTCCGCGTTGCGACCGGCCTGCCGCAGCGGCCGCTGAGCCGTCTCCGGTGCGGGCTGCACGAGCGGCTGCTGCGGCGCAGGCAGCGGACGCAGCGGAGAGCGCTGCGCCGGGTTCTTCATCTGCTGCTGGGCCGGTTGTTGTTGCTGCTGGACCTGCGGAGCGGGGACCGCGCCGAAGGCGCCCCGCGGAGCGGCCATCGGTGGCCGGGCCGGCGGCGGAGCCGCGGCCGGAGGCTGCCCGGCCTGAGGCGCGCCGGGTGGCGGCGCCACGAAGTGGCCGCCACCGGCGGGCGCAGGCGGCGGAGCCGCCGGGGCGAAGCCCGGCTGCGGCGCAGCCGCGTTCGGCGGCAGCGGAGCCTGCGGAGCTTGCGCGGCCTGCGGCGAAGCCCAGGCGGAGTGGACCGCGTGCGGAGCGGTGCGGGAGGCGGGGTCGTCGCCGGGCGTCCAGCCCGGGCGGGGGGTGCTCACCGGGATCGGGCCGGTTCCGGCGTCGGCGTTGCCGGGCGCCCAGGAGCCGGGGTTGATCTTGACCGGACCGGTGTGCTCGCCGTCCGCCTGCCAGCCGGCGGTGGGCTGGGCCACCTGCGAGATCCCGTCCTGCGCAACTGCCGCCACACCCCCGACCGTTCCGCGGCCGACGTGTCCCGCCGCGCTGCCAACATCTTCCGCAACGCCCCCGGCGACCCCGTGACCGACCCTGCCGACGTCGCCGGCAGCGCCTCCGGCGTGCTCGGCAACACCGCCGACCAAGTCACCCGCGGCGCGACCCGGACCGCCGGCAGCGCTCGCCGCGACGGAACCGACCGCATCGCCCGCAGTTCGGCCGACACCGTCAACGGCACCACCAGCGGCATGGCCAACGCCGTCAACGGCGCCGCCCGCGGCGTGACCGACACCTGCGACCGCACCGCCCGCGCCAGCGGCGACGCCACCTGCCGATTCCACAGTGGACGAAGCCGCGTTCAGCGCAGCACCGCCGACGTCGCCGAGCCGCGAACGGCTTCCGCCCGGTTCCACCAGCACGCCGCTGCTCGGGTCCACCGCCGAGGCCAGGGTCTTGTGCAGCTGCGCCACGTTCGCCGAGGCGCCCTGC
>NZ_JAQGLA010000168.1 GCF_027853915.1 Saccharopolyspora oryzae | reverse complement strand
GCAGCACCACGACCAGCGCCAACGCGATCGCGAACGCCACCACGTGCGTCACGGCCTCCGGGATCCCCAACGCCGTGAACGGCACCTCCAACTGGTGCGCCACCGCCGGCTCACCAAGACGCCCCAAACCCAGCGAGCACAGGGTGATGCCGAGCTGGGCGCTGGCGAGCATCAACGAGCCCTGCTGACTGGCCTTGATCACCACACGAGCCCGGGACTTGCCCTGCGCCGCCAACGCCTCCAACCGGTCCCGGCGCGAGGACAGCAACGAGAACTCCGCACCCACGAAGAACGCGTTCAACAACAACAGCACCACACCGAGCAGAATCGCGAACCCATCACTCATCGGGCCGCTCCCGTCGCCTCGGCGGGCTCGGGTTGGCGGGTCAGCCGCAGCTCGGCGATGCGGTTGCGGTCCATTCGGGACACCGTCAGCGTCCAGCCGTCCAGGGGCAGGCTGGCGCCGACCTCGGGGATGCGGCCGAGATCGGCCAGCACGTACCCGGCCACCGTCTCGTAGTCGTCGCCGTCGGGCATGGCCAAGCCGGTCGCCTCGACGAATTCGTCGGGGCGGAGCAGGCCGGAGATGATCCAGGTGCGCTCGTCGGCGCGGCGCACCGGGGCGACCTCCCGGCGGTCGTGCTCGTCGCGGACGTCGCCGATGATCTCCTCGACCACGTCTTCCAAGGTCACGATGCCGGCCGAGCCGCCGTACTCGTCGACCACGATGGCCAGCTGCAGGCCGGAGCCGCGCAGCCGGTTCAGCAGCGCGTCACCGGACAGCGTTTCAGGCACCTTCGGCACCGGCCGGGCCAGCGACTCGACCCCGGTGCTCTCGCGGCGGTCCGCCGGAACGGCGAAGGCCTGCTTGACGTGGACGACGCCGTGGATGTCGTCCAGATCGCGACCGTGCACCGGGAATCGCGAGAACCCGCTCCGCCGCGCCAGATCCAGCAACTCCACGACGCTGTCACCGACCTGAAGCGACTCGACCCGGACTCGCGGGGTCATCAGCTCCTCGGCGGTGCGTTCGCCGAACCGCAGCGAGCGGTCCATCAACTCCGCGGTGGCCTCGTCGAGGGTTCCGTGCTCGGCACTGGACCGCACGATCGACCCCAGCTCCTCCGGAGACCGTGCCGACCGCAGCTCTTCCTGGGGTTCGACGCCGAAACGGCGTACGACCCAGTTCGCGCTGTTGTTCATCCCGTCGATCAACCAGCGGAACACCTGCGAGAACCGCGCGTGGTAACCGGACACGGCGCGGGCTGTCGCCAGCGGGCGTGCGATGGCGAGGTTCTTCGGGACCATCTCCCCGAACACCATCGACAACGCCGTCGCCAACAAGATCGCCAACGTCAACGACACCGCCCCCGCCGCCGCGGCCGGCAACCCCACCGCCACCAGCACCGGACGGATCAACTCACCGATCAGCGGCTCGGCCACGTAACCGGTGACCAAAGTGGTCAACGTGATCGCGACCTGAGCACCGGAAAGCTGGAACGACAACGTGCGGTGCGCCCGTTGCACGGCCTTCGCGCGCTTGTCACCCACCGCGTTGACGTGGGCATCAACGGTGCTGCGCTCCAACGAGGTCAGCGAGAACTCGGCGGCGACCGCCAAACCCGTGCCGATCGTGAGCACACCGACGAAGGCGAGGCCGAGAACGGCCAACAAGATTTCGATCACCGGTCACCCCGTGGGTGGCCGCATGAGAACTGGGAAACGCCGGGATAACAACCCGGCTCGGTACTACCCCCGTCGGGGGATTGTGCCGCAGGCACTGAAGCCGTCACTCCTCGAAAAGGGAAAGATACGAGCCCGATTGTACCGTGATCGATTGCGCGGCAAGGAGAACAGCAAGCACCGTCACGCCCGGCCGAGCAGCGCGAGCAGCCTCGTCTGCTGGTCGGCGCCCAGCGGAACGTCACGCGGTGGGGCGAAGATGCCCAGGTCCTGCCAAGCCGACACCTGCGGGGCGAGCACGGTGTACAAGTCCGCCACCAGCTCGGGGTTCAGCTGCTCATCAGCACCGATGCCGCGGGCCAGGTCCCAGGCGTGCACCGCCAAATCGGCGGTCATCTGCCAGCCGTAGTCCTCGGCCGGGATGACTCCGCCGGTGACGTGCACCTCACCGCTGGTCGCGCCCGGCGCGTCCCAAGCCCGCCGCGCCGCGTCGGCGGCTCGGGTCCACGCCTTGATCGGATCGTTGCCCAGCACGTCCCCGTCGAAGCGGTCGCCGACCTCGTCGAGGGTGGCGCCGTCGAGCAACCACGGTGCCCACAGCTGTTCGCCGACGAGGTGATTCAGCAGGTCACGGACGTTCCACTCGGAGCACGGCGTAGGGTTGTCCCATTGATCCGCTTCGATGCGTTGCACCCGAGCGTCGAATTCCGCCATCGCGGTGCGGTGAGCTGCCAACAGCTGCACGATTCCTCCTGGGGCCGCAGTGTGAATCAGGTCACCACAACGTTCTCAGATGTTGGCTGACCTGCAGCTGACGGCCCCGAGCATGGCTCGACCGCCGTCGATGCGTCGTGCGCGACGAGGCGGGTTTACGCCCCGGTGGTCTGGGCCACTTCGGGGAGTCGTAACCTGCCGAGCAGTTTCTACGCGCCGGTAACCACCGGCTGGCACAACCGGAGGCGGCCACACCGCCTGGTCAACGAGAGGACGTGATCGTGAGTTCACCCACGGTTGCGGACGCACCGCAGAAGGGGTTCTTCGGACACCCGCGCGGCCTGTCGACGCTGTTCTTCACCGAGATGTGGGAGCGCTTCTCCTACTACGGGATGCGGGCGATCCTCGCCTACTTCCTGTACGCCTCGATCGCCGACGGCGGTTTGGCAATCCCGGAATCCACCGCGCTGTCGGTGGTCGGCGTCTACGGCGCCTCGGTGTACATGACGGGTGTGGTCGGCGGGTGGCTGGCCGACCGCGTGATGGGCTCGCAGGCCGCGGTGTTCTACGGCGGCGTGGTCATCATGCTCGGCCACATCTGCCTGGCCCTGCCCGGTGGCGTGGCCACGGTGGTGCTCGGCCTGGTGCTGCTGGTCATCGGCACCGGCCTGCTCAAGCCGAACGTGTCGGGCCTGGTCGGCGGCCTCTACAGCGACGACGACGTCCGTCGCGACGCCGGCTTCTCGATCTACTACATGGGCATCAACCTGGGTGGCTTCCTCGCCCCGTTCGTCGCGGGCACGCTCGGTGAGCGAGTCGGCTGGCACTGGGGCTTCGGCGCCGCTGCGGTGGGTATGGCGATCGGCCTGATCCAGTACTCGCTGGGCCGCAAGAACCTCGGTTCGGCCGGGCTCAAGCCGGTCAACCCGCTGCCCGCGGAGCACAAGGGCCGCGTGCTGGGCCGCGCGATCGGCATCGCCGTGCTGTTCGTCGTGGTGCTCGGCGGCCTGTCGGTGAGCGGTGTCATGGGCCTGGGCGGCCTGGTCAACGTCGTCAGCATCATCTCCGCGGTGCTGCCGATCGCCTACTTCGCGGTGATGCTGTCCAGCAAGCAGATCACCAAGGTCGAGCGGGACCGGCTGATCGCCTACATCCCGCTGTTCCTGGCCACCGCGCTGTTCTTCCTGCTGTTCGAGCAGCAGCCGAACACCCTGGCCAACCTGGCCGAGGCGGACACCGAGCTGAACGTGCTCGGGTTCGAGGTGCCGGCTTCCTGGTTCCAGTCCATCAACTCGCTGGCGATCATCATCCTGGCGCCGGTGGTGGCCGCGCTGTGGATGAAGCTGGGCAGCCGCCAGCCCTCCACCCCGCAGAAGTTCGTCGGCGGCCTGTTCTTCGTCGGCGTCGCGTTCCTGTGGGTCGTGCTGTCGAAGGTCGTCGTCGGCGACGGCAAGCACCTGCCGCTGATGCTGGCGCTGGTGTTCGTGATCATGACCGTCGGTGAGCTGCTGCTCTCCCCGGTGGGCCTGTCGGCCAGCACCAAGCTGGCGCCGAAGGTCTTCGCCTCCCAGACCATGGGCCTGTACTTCCTGGCCCCGGCGATGGGCCAGGGCCTGGGCGCCCAGGTGGTGAAGCTCTACTCGGTGGACAACCAGCAGATCTACTTCGGCATCGTCGGCCTGGCCACCATCGGCTGCGCCGCCCTGCTGCTCGTGTTCGCCAAGAGCATCAAGAGCAAGATGCACGGCGTTCTCTAAAACTGTCTGAAGCGCTCACTCTGCTTATCGGTGCAAGTGGCGGAACCTCAGCGCCCGCCTGGACTCCGGGTGCCCGGCTTTATGTATGCCAATACACGGCAGTCGGGCCGTCCTCGCCAGGCGAACGCTGAGAACCCGCGGCGGTGCCAGCGCTGAGGGTGGGCTA
>NZ_JAQGLA010000167.1 GCF_027853915.1 Saccharopolyspora oryzae | reverse complement strand
GTTACGCACTCACGACTCATGCTGGCACGTCGGAGGGTTGGGGTTGGAGCTGCGTGAAGACGCTCGCTCCTCGGTCGGCCCGGCCGACCGCCTGGCGGAAGGCCGAGAACAGTTCGCGGCCGGTGCCGAACGGCGCCCGGTCGGCCGGCGGGGCCGAGTCCCGGGAGTCCAGTTCGCCGTCGGGCACGAGCAGTTCCAGCGTTCCGCGGTCGGCGTCGAGCCGGACCACGTCGCCGTCGCGCACCCGCGCCAGCGGACCTCCGGCGCTGGCCTCCGGGGTCAGCTGGATCGCCGCCGGGATCTTGCCGGAGGCCCCAGACATGCGGCCGTCGGTGACCAGTGCGACCTGGTGGCCGCGATCCATCAGCACGCCCAGCGCCGGGGTGAGCCCGTGCAGCTCGGGCATGCCGTTGGCCTGCGGGCCCTGGTTGCGGATCACCACCACGACGTCGTGGTCCAGCTCGCCGTTCCGGAACGCGGCGGTGAACTCGTGCTGGTCGTCGAAGACCCGCGCCGGTGCGGTGACCGCGCGGTGCTCGGCGCTGACCGCGGACACCTTGATCACCGAGCGCCCCAGGTTGCCCTCCAGCACCCGCAGCCCGCCGTCCGGCGCGAACGGCTCGTCGACACCGCGCAGCACGTCCGGGTCGAGGCTCTTGCGCGGCGCATCGCGCCACACCAGCTCGCCGTCCTCCAGGAACGGCTGCTGCCGGTAGCGGTCCAGGCCGGGCCCGGCGACGGTCTTGACGTCGGAGTGCAGCAAGCCCGCGTCCAGCAGCTCGCCGACCAGCGTCTGCACCCCGCCCGCTGCCGCGAAGTGGTTGATGTCGGCCGAGCCGTTCGGGTACACCTTCGCCAGTGACGGCACGACGGCCGACAGGTCGGAGAAGTCGTCCCAGCTCAGCTCGATGCCGGCGGCCGCGGCGATGGCGACCAGGTGCAGCGTGTGGTTGGTGGAGCCGCCGGTGGCCAGCAGCGCGACCACGCCGTTGACGATGGCGCGCTCGTCCACGATCTCGCCGATCGGCGCGTCCAGCCCGACCACGCGCCGCGCGGCCTCCTCGGTGAGCGCCTTGCGCAGCGGGGTGCCCGGCGGCACGAAGCTCGATCCTGGCAGGTGCAGGCCCATCACCTCCACGACCAGCTGGTTGGAGTTCGCGGTGCCGTAGAAGGTGCAGGTGCCGGGGGAGTGGTACGACGCGGATTCGGCTTCCAGCAGGTTCTCGCGGCTGGCCTTGCCCTCCGCGAACAGCTGCCGGATGCGGCTCTTCTCCCGGTTCGGCAGCCCGGAGGGCATCGGCCCGGCGGGCACCAGCACGGTCGGCAGGTGCCCGAAGGCCAGCGCGCCGATCAGCAGCCCCGGCACGATCTTGTCGCACACCCCGAGCAGCAGCGCGGCGTCGAACATCTCGTGGGACAGCGCCACGCCGGTGGCCATCGCGATCACGTCGCGGGAGAACAGCGACAGCTCCATGCCGGTGCGGCCCTGGGTGATCCCGTCGCACATCGCGGGCACCCCGCCGGCGAACTGCGCGACGCCACCGGCCTCGCGCACCGCGTCCTTGATCCAGGCCGGGAACTCGGCGTAGGGCTGGTGCGCGGAGAGCATGTCGTTGTAGGCCGACACGATCGCCACACCGGGCTTCGTCGCACCGCGCACCGCGAGCCGGTCTTCGCCGCTGCAAGCGGCGAACCCGTGCGCGAGGTTGCTGCACGGCAGTTCGGTGCGGGCCGGGCCGACGGCGGCCGCAGCGCGGATGCGCTCCAGGTACGCGGTGCGGCTCGGGGCGCTTCGCTCGGCGATGCGCCGGGTGACCTGCTGGACGACGTGCTGCGCGGACTGCGCCATGGATCGCCTCCGGGAGTGACCTCGAAACCGGGCGGCAACGCTGACGCCACATGACGGCAATCACACTAACGGGTGTGTCCTCGATTTCACAATCGATCCAGATCATCTGCAAACCACCCACGTTCTGTCGGACCGGTGCGCGATCATCTGGTAGCAGTGGTGAGTGGGAGGAGTGGTGATGCGGATTCGCGTGCTCGCGCTGGTGTGCCTGGGCGCCGTGCTGGCGGGCTGCGGTCAGGATCCGGAGGCCGCGCAGAACCAGCTGCCCCCCGCCCCTGCCACGCCCGTCGCGCCGCCACCGGCGTCGTCGGACGGCACTTCGGTGGAGCTGTCCACCTCGCCGACCCTGGTCAAGATCCAGCAGCGCCGGAAGGTGCGGGTCGGGGTCCGCGTCGACGCCCCGCCGGCCTTCCTCAGCCGCGACCAGACCGGTGACTACCAGGGCTTCGACGCGGAGATCGCGCGCGACCTGGCCCACCGCATCGGCCTGGCGCCGACCGACGTGCAGTTCCGGCGGCTGCCCGCGACGCAGCTGCGGGACGCGGCGCTGTCCGGTGACGTCGACCTGCTGCTCGGCGGCGAGGCCGACGATCCGCGGCTGGCGAAGGTCGGGCCGTACGCGATCACCGACACCGAGCGGAACCTGGTGATCAAGTCCGACGACCGGTTGCTGGCCGGGGAACTGCAGCGCATGCTCGACGCCGCGGTCGCCGACGGCGCCTGGCAGCGCGCCTACGACAAGACCCTCGGAGCAGCCGGGATCCAAGCCCGACCCGGCTCCTGATCGCCCGCGCCGCGCAGTGAGTTCGCCCGCTCTCGGCGAAAAATCGGATGCCGATTGCGCGGCTGATGAGCAGACTCGAACCCTGCGTCGCGTTCGACCACGTGGTGGCCCGGTACGGGCTGCGCCGGTCGCACCGGCCGAATACTCGCGAGGAGCAACCTGACCATGACCGAATCCGCAACTGCGGACGTCGCCCGCGGCACC
Organism: Saccharopolyspora oryzae; assembly: GCF_027853915.1. Taxonomy (GTDB): domain Bacteria; phylum Actinomycetota; class Actinomycetes; order Mycobacteriales; family Pseudonocardiaceae; genus Saccharopolyspora; species Saccharopolyspora oryzae. Next base: position 2,096 of record NZ_JAQGLA010000167.1, on the reverse strand, counting down.
ACACCACCGCGGGCGGCAGTGCTGATAGGTGTGCTGGTCGCCTCCGCGTTCGTGATGATCCTGAACGAGACGATCCTGAGTGTCGCCCTGCGCGACCTCACCGTCGACCTCCAGGTCAGCACCACGACCGTGCAGTGGCTGACCAGCGGATTCCTGCTGACCATGGCGGTGGTCATCCCCACCACCGGTTTTCTGCTGGAGCGCTTCACCCCGCGCCAGATCTTCCTGACCGCGCAGTCGCTGTTCAGCGCGGGCACCCTGATCAGCGCGCTCGCGCCGGGGTTCGAGGTGCTGCTGGCGGGCCGCGTCGTGCAGGCGTGCGGAACGGCGGTGATGGTGCCGCTGCTGATGACTTCGGTGATGCGCCTGGTCCCGGCCGACAAGCGCGGCGCGACGATGGGCACGATCACCATCGTCATCGCGGTGGCCCCGGCGATCGGCCCGACGATCGGCGGCGCGGTGCTCAACCAGCTGAGCTGGCGCTGGATGTTCTGGATCGTGCTGCCGCTGGCGCTGATCGCGCTGGCCATCGGCGCGGCCTGGATGCGGCTGGACAGCGAGACGCGGGCGGTCCCGCTGGACCTGATCTCCGTCGTGCTTTCGGCGCTGGGCTTCGGCGGCCTGCTCTACGGACTGTCGCTGGTCGGCGAGTCCGGCGGGCAGCAGCAGCTGCCACCGTGGATCCCGGTGTCGATCGGCGCGGTCGCGCTGGCCACCTTCGCGGCGCGGCAGATCCGCTTGCAGCGCCAGGACCGCGCCTTGCTGGACCTGCGTCCGCTGACCAACCGGTCCTTCGGGATCGCCTTGCTGCTGAGCGCTCTGCTGTTCATGTGCCTGCTGGGGGCCGGGGCGATCCTGCTGCCGCTGTACCTGCAGACCGTCCTGCACGAGTCGACGTTCGCCAGCGGCCTGGCGGTGCTGCCGGGCGGTCTGGTCATGGGTCTGCTCGGACGTCCGGTGGGCCGGTTGTTCGACCGGGTCGGCGCGCGGCCGCTGGTGATCCCGGGGGCGCTGGCCATGGCGGTGTCGCTGTGCCTGTTCGCCACCCTCGGGCCGAACTCACCGCTGGCCGCGGTCATCGCGATCCACGTGGTGCTCATGGCCGGGCTCGGGCTGATGATGACTCCGCTGATGACCTCGTCGCTGAGCGCGTTGCCCGATCACCTCTACTCGCACGGCAGCGCGATCATGGCGACGCTCCAGCAGGTCGCGGGCGCGTTCGGCACGGCGGTGTTCGTCACTGTGTCCGCCGTGGCCAGCAGTGCCCCGTCCGGCATCCCGGACGCGGGGGGCCTGCGCACGGCGTTCGTCGTCGCCGCCGGGATCGGCGTGCTGGCGTTCATCACGTCGCTGTTCATCGGCACGCCTCCGGCCGCGAAGCAGCCGGAGGACACCGCCGAGGAGCCGGGGCGGGAGCCGACGCCGACGCACTGACCGAGCTCAGCTGGGAAAGCCCCGGAACCGCACCGAGTTCCGGGGCTTTCCCGTTCGCCGGTGAAGGACATCCGCCCCTTTCGCGGTCACCCCGCGAAGGCTGCACTGGTGGCGTTGCTCCAGCCGTCGTGGGAGGAGGGGCGCCGGAGATGAAGATCGCTGTCGTGGGAGGGACGGGGCTCATCGGATCGCAGGTGGTCGAGATCCTGCGCGCAGCCGGGCACGAGGCGGTGCCGCACTCGCTGTCCACCGGCCTGGACCTGCTCAGCGGGCAGGGTCTGCGCGAGGCGCTGGAGGGGGCTGACGTCGTCGTCAACCTGACGAACTCGCCGACCTTCGACGAAGCCTCGCTCGCGTTCTTCCAGCAGAGCATGGACAACCTGCTGGCGGCTGCCGAAGTCGCGGGCGTCGGCCACGCGGTCGTGCTCTCGATCGTGGGCGCCGACCGGGTTCCGGGCCTGGTCTACTACCGCGCCAAGGTGCTGCAGGAGGACCTGCTCAAGGCCAGTCCCGTGCCGTACTCGATCGTCCGCGCCACCCAGTTCTTCGAGTTCATCGCCGCGGTGCTGGCCGAGGACGCCGACGAGCACACCGTCCGCCGGCCCGCCGTGCTCGTCCAGCCCATCGCCGCGGCCGAGGTCGCCCAGGCCGTGGCCGACGTC
>NZ_JAQGLA010000166.1 GCF_027853915.1 Saccharopolyspora oryzae | reverse complement strand
GCGAGCGGGCCCCACTTCGAGGAAGTCAGCTGGAGAGCTTCAGCCTCATGCGGGCGAGATGCCCCGGGCCTGCATCCAGGGCAGCGGGTTGATCTTCTTGCCGCTGGCGTTCCACACCTCGAAGTGCAGGTGCGGGCCGGTGGAGAAACCGCGGTTGCCCATGGTGGCGATTTGGTCGCCTGCCTTGACCTTCTGGCCCTCGCTCGCCGTGATGGTGTTGACGTGGCCGTAGACGGTGATCGTCCCGTCCTCGTGCTGCACCCGCACCCAGAGGCCGAAGCCGCTCGCCGGACCCGCCTCGATGACCGTGCCGTCCGCGACGGAATAGATCGGGGTGCCCTTGGAGTTGGCGATGTCGATGCCGTAGTGCGTGGTGCCCCAGCGTCCACCGAAACCGGAGGTGAAGGTGCCGGCCGCGGGAACCACGAACTTGGGGGCCCGGGCGGCTTCCTCGGCGGCGAGGCGGGCCGCCTCGCGCTCCTGGGTGATCCGCTCGCTCTTGTTGAGCTTCTCGACCTCGTCGCTGGTGTCAGTGACGTTGGCGATCGGGAGCACGGCCGGAGCGGGAGCGCTGCCGCCAACACCGGTGTGCGGGGTGTCCTCCGCCATCGCCGTGTTGAAGGAGGCCGAGGCGTCCGAGGCGTTGAAGTCGTCGTGCCCGTCCGGGGAGGCGTGCCCTTCGCCTGCGGCGAGAGATTGCCCGGCAGCTGCGAAAGCGCCGGCGGCAACGGCGGCGACGACCACGCGGCCACGCCAGACGGATGCGGTTGATGGGCCCCGGTTGCGGCCCGGATTACTGGAGGGGTCGTCGGGGGACGCCTCCGGGTGATCCGTGACCTGCGCTTCGCCGCCGGGGGAGCGGTGCTGAGCCAATGCCTGCCCTTCCGTCTCGGGGAGTCTGATCACGCATCCCGGGTCGGGGTTTCCGGGTGCCGGTCGGGGAACCGGCCAAAGGTTGTCCTTCGTGATCAGACCGTGACAACGGACCGGGGGACAGTAACCAAGCTGATCCCCTAGGGGCAAATCCCCGTACGTGACGCGTCGGGCACCGTCCGTGTTCGAAACGGCTGGGCCAGACGTGGTTGTCGGGGCTTTCCGGATACTGGTAGCGACCGTCGCGCAACGGAGCTGCCAGCGAGTTCTCGATCAGCGGCCGGTTGCACGATCGGGGCACGACTTGTTCCTGGGTGGCTCGATTCAGTCACCCTGTCGTGATGATTCGTGACATAAGTCACACCGCAAGAGCGGCTTGATGGGCACCGCCAATGCTCCGTTCGGGCGGTCTCCTCCGGGATGCCCCGGAGGAGATGAGTCGGTGCCGGTGCCCGGCCCCGGGGTTGCTAGCGTCGGCGCGGTGACTGCGCGGCCTGACCTCCCGTCCGGCGGTTCTTCGGCTTCGGCCGCGAATCCGCAGCTCGTGACCTCTCAACTGCGCGCCGCGATAGCGGTGTCCGTCGTCGGCGCAGTGCTCGTCGGCCTAGGCCCCCTGGTCGGCCTCGTCGCGCCCAGCGCATCCGCCGCCTTCCTGGCGTGGCCGCTGCTGCTGGTCCTCGCGCTGCTCCCCGCCGGAATCGCCGCTACCTCCGTCCGCTTCGGACGACCGGCCATCGCGGCAGCGGTGCTGGTCGGGCCGGCGGTTCTGGCGCCGGGGCGGCTGGTCCTCGACGCGCAGTTCGTCGCAGACCCGGGCCTGGCTGCCCGTCCTGAGCTGCTCAAGCTGCACACCCTCCAGCTCTTCTCCCCGTCGATCGGCGTCTGGTTGTTGCTGGCCGGGCACTTCGCGGCGATCGTGGCCGGGGTTCTGGCCGTGCGCGGTGTCGGGCCCAGCGACGAGCGGCCCGGGGCCAACCGCCAAGGCCTGCTCGCACTGGTCCTGTGCGTCAGCGTGCTCGCGGCGGTCGGCGTCCTGATGGCGCCGTTCGCCTCCGACGACCCCTACCTGCTGCCGAAGCCCGCGCTCGACGCGCCGCTGATCGTGCTGGTCGGCAGCGTGCTGCTCGCCGTCGGCGTGCCCAGCGCGGCCGGTTACCTGGCCGGATCCGTCGACCAGGACTTCGCGCGCGGCGGGCTGCTCGGCCTGGCCGCAGCGCTGGCAGGCGTGGTCGTCCCGCCGCTGATCGCCGCCGCGATGCTGGTGGAGATCAGCTACTCGTGGGGTCCCGTGCTCGGGCTGATCGCTGTGTTCGCCCTGGTGGCGCTGGCCCTGCCCGCCGGGCGCACCCGAACCGGCGAAGTGGACGAAGACCTGCACCTGCCCGCGCTGAACAGGCTGCTCGACTCGTCGGCGGTGCTGGCGCTGATCGCCGGTGCGCTGACCGCGCTGGCCGCGATCGCACCGCAGGTGGAGATGCCCTACGGCCTGCGCGACCCGTCGTCGTACCCGGCGCGGATGCTGTGGCCTGCGGGAATCGTGCTGATCCTGGTCGGCGTCGGCCTGCTGCTGCCGCGCCTCGCGCTTCGGGTGCGCCCACTGCTGCCCGTGGTCTGGGTGCTGGTCCCGCTGGCGGCGACGGGTGTGCTGGATGCGGTGTTCACCGCGGTGCAGGCCGCTGCTGCGGAGACCCGGATCGGCGCGTGGGCAGCGGGCGTGGCGGTGCTGTTCGCCGCTGCGGCCGCGATCGTCGCAGCCGTTGCGGGCGCGGTGGAGCGCGACGAAGTGGACCTGACCGAGATCGCGATGCGCCGACCGGTGCTGATCCCCGCCCTGATCTCGCTGGTGCTGGGCGCTGCCGCATTCGCCCTGCCCGTGGTGACCGCGCCCGACTACACGGCGCCCGGCGTGTTCACCGAGTTCGGCACGGCCTCGTGGGGACTGCTGATCGCACTCGCCGCAGTTGTGGCCGCAGCGGTCCTCGCGCCGATGTGCCGTCCGTCGCAAGCCGCCGCACTGCTCTGCGGGGCTGCAGTGGTCGTCGGTGTCCGAGTGCTCGAGTACCCGCTGACCGCGGAGCGCCTGCCGGACTCGGCGCCGGGCACCGGTCTGTGGTTCGGAATCGCCGCGGTGCTGGCGCTGCTCGCCTCCGCAGCGGCGGCCGGCCGGACCAAGGCGGCCTGACGCGTCACCCGAACCGACGTCTTGCCCAACTCGAATGCTTGATCGAGAATCTGAGCCGCACCGGTCCCGGTCGAGCTGTTCCGTTCGTCACCACGAACGTCCACACCCGACCCGTCGAACAGGCGAATCACCGCCTGGAACGGGTCGACCAGGCGTGATGGCGCGCCTCGGGTGAGGCAGTTCACCGGACTCGACGCCCCATGCTTCGTCGCAGGTCGATATCGTCACCCAGTCCGACACCGACGTCGCAGGAGAGTCGAGTGGACCTGTACGAGTACCAGGCGAAGGAGCTCTTCGCCTCCCACGGAGTGCCGACGCTGCCCGGCGCCGTGGTGACTGAACCCCAAGGGGCCAAGGCAGCCGCTGCAGAACTGGGCGGGCCCGTCGTAATCAAGGCTCAGGTGAAGACCGGGGGTCGCGGCAAGGCCGGTGGCGTGAAGCTGGCCGAGACGCCGGACGAGGCCGAGACCAAGGCCGAGGGCATCCTCGGGCTGGACATCAAGGGCCACGTCACCCGCAAGGTGCTGGTCACCACCGCCTCCGACATCGCCGACGAGTACTACTTCTCGTTCCTCCTCGACCGCGCCAACCGCAACTTCCTCGCGATGGCCTCCGTCGAGGGCGGCATGGAGATCGAAGAGGTCGCCGCCACCAAGCCCGAGGCGCTGGCGAAGATCGCCATCGACCCGATCCAGGGCGTGGACAAGGCGAAGGCGGAGGAGATCGTCGCCGCCGCCAAGTTCCCGGCCGAGGTCGCCGACCAGGTCGCGGACGTCATCGTTCAGCTGTGGGACACCTTCGTCGCCGAGGACGCCACCCTCGTCGAGGTCAACCCGCTGGTCAAGGACCCGCAGGGCAAGATCATCGCGCTGGACGGCAAGGTGACCCTGGACGAGAACGCCGCGTTCCGCCAGGAGAAGCAGGCCGAGCTGGTCGACAAGGACGCCGAGAACCCGCTCGAGGCCAAGGCCAAGGCCAAGGGCCTCAACTACGTCAAGCTGGACGGCGAGGTCGGCATCATCGGCAACGGCGCCGGCCTGGTCATGTCCACGCTGGACGTCGTCGCCTACGCCGGGGAGAACCACAACGGCGTCAAGCCGGCGAACTTCCTGGACATCGGCGGCGGCGCGTCCGCCGAGGTCATGGCGGCCGGTCTGGACGTCATCCTCGGCGACCCGGCCGTGAAGTCGGTGTTCGTCAACGTCTTCGGCGGCATCACCGCCTGTGACGCGGTCGCCAACGGCATCGTGCAGGCGCTGCAGATTCTGGGCGACGAGGCCACCAAGCCGCTGGTCGTCCGCCTCGACGGCAACAACGTCGAAGAGGGCCGCCGCATCCTGGCCGAGGCCAACCACCCGGTCGTCACCGTGGTGGACACCATGGACGGTGCGGCCGACAAGGCCGCCGAGCTGGCTGCGGGGGCATGAGACGTGGCTATCTTCCTCAACGAGAACAGCAAGGTCATCGTTCAGGGCATCACCGGCTCTGAGGGGACCAAGCACACCGCTCGGATGCTGCGCTCCGGCACCAACATCGTCGGCGGCGTCAACGCCCGCAAGGCCGGGCAGACCGTCGAGATCGAGGGCAAGCAGCTCACCGTCTTCGGCTCCGTCAAGGAAGCCATGGAGGAGACCGGCGCTGACGTGTCTGTCGTCTTCGTGCCGCCGAAGTTCGCCAAGGACGCGGTGATCGAGGCTATCGACGCCGAGATCGGCCTGGCCGTGGTCATCACCGAGGGCATCCCGGTGCACGACTCGGCCTACTTCTGGGCGCACGCGAACGCCACCGGCAACAAGACCCGGATCATCGGGCCGAACTGCCCCGGCATCATCTCGCCCGGCAAGTCCAACGCCGGCATCATCCCGGCCGACATCACCGGCGCCGGCAAGATCGGCCTGGTGTCCAAGTCGGGCACGCTGACCTACCAGATGATGCACGAGCTGCGGGACATCGGTTTCTCCAGCTGCGTCGGCATCGGTGGTGACCCGATCATCGGCACCACCCACATCGACGCGCTCCAGGCGTTCCAGGACGACCCGGAGACCGAGGCCATCGTCATGATCGGTGAGATCGGTGGCGACGCCGAGGAGCGGGCGGCCGACTACATCAAGGCCAACATCACCAAGCCGGTGGTGGGCTACGTGGCCGGCTTCACCGCGCCCGAGGGCAAGACCATGGGTCACGCGGGCGCCATCGTCTCCGGTTCGTCCGGCACCGCCGCGGCGAAGAAGGAGGCCCTGGAGGCCGCTGGCGTCAAGGTCGGCAAGACGCCGAGCGAGACCGCCAAGCTGATGCGCGAGATCATCAAGGGCTGAGCCCGATCTCGAACACCTTCGTCGGGGGCGGACACCTG
>NZ_JAQGLA010000165.1 GCF_027853915.1 Saccharopolyspora oryzae | reverse complement strand
GGAGTTGTCGAGCTCGAACAGCTTGGCCAGCTGCGCGGAGCTCTCCTCGTTCTTCTCCAGCTGGTCGATGGTGCCGTGCATCTGCCGCAGCAGCCGCTGGATCCGGTGCGCCATGCCGACGAACACCACGCGCGCGCCCTGCCTGGCCCGGGTCTCGCCGACCGCGGCGTCCATCGCCTGCCGCTGGAACAGCTGGATGGCTTGCGCCACCTGGCCGACCTCGTCGTTGCCGAAGTGCTCCAGCGCGGCCATCTCGCCCTTGACGTCGACGGCCTCGCCGTCGCGCAGTCGCCGCACCACCTCGGGCAGCTTGTTGGCCATCACCAGCGATTCGGTGCGCAGGCCCTGCAGTCGGGTCAGCAGCGCCTCGTCGACCACCGAGCGGTAGACGCGGCGGGCGTAGATGAAGGACACGAGCGCGACGACCAGCGCGGCCAAGCTGCCCCACAGCACCGTCCACAGTGCATCGCTGCCGCGGTCGACCGCTTCTGCCGAGACCTCGTCGGCCTGCGCGACCACCAGGCCGGAGAGCTCGGTGCCGACCTCGTCGGAGAGCCGGCGCCACTCGTCGAGCTGCACCGGCGCGTCGTCCCCGCTGGTGAACCCGCCGCTGCCGACGAACCGGTCCTCGACCCCGGTCAGCTGCTGCCAGGCCGGGCTGGCCACCAGCTTCTCGTACCGGGTGCGGACGACGGGGTGCATGCTCGAGACGTTCTGCTCCACCGTGCTGCGGTACGCGTCGATGTAGCGCGACAGGCGCCGGTGCTGGTCCGCGGGCAGCTGCCCGGTGTCGAGCGCGGTACCGACCAGGGACGTTTCACGGGCGAACATGTCCGCCGCGCGGAGCAGGTCGGTCGCGGCGATCGCGCCCTGCCGGGTCTCCGGGTCGAGGGTGAGCTTCGCCTGGACGTCGGCCAGCTTGGTGGCGGAGTCGAACAGGCCGTCGTAGAAGTCGCTGACCTCGTCGTTGGAGATCTGCCCGGCGGCCACCCGGGTGCGGATGCCGTCCATCCGGTCGAAGTAGGCGGTCAGGTCGGTCAGCGAGCGCTGGATCTCCTCCGGCGCCGAATCGATCAGCCCAGCGGCGGCCCGGTTCATCGCGTCGATGGCCTGGTCGGTCTTGCGCTGCTGGTCGAGCAGTCCCGCCTGGTCCACGCCCCGCTGGTCGACGACCTCGAAGGTGAGCAGGCGCTCCTTCTTCACCTCCTCCAGCGCCGACATCGCGGGCAGCGACATCTGCCGGACGCTGGTCGCGACCATCTGGGTGTAGATGGCCTCGGACGCGAATGCAGCGCAACTGACCGCCCAGAGGATGACCACGACGATCCAGGGGATGACGACCGACCACGTCAGCCGCGACCGGATCGAGTTCTTCTCCTGCCGACCGGCGCGCTTTCGCGGTCTTTCCAGAGGTGCCAAAGACTCGTTCTGGGTTGTCACTTCCACGCACTCTCAATTGTTCTGGCCAGTGCGGAAACCATCCGTCCACGCCGAAGCGCGGTGCCCGGCCACCGACGACCGACGCGCTGCCGGGAGCTGCTGCTGGATCAGCGGCCTGCTCCGGGTCCCCTCCGTGCGCGACCGGTCGCGGCGGGCGCACGTCCGCTGGTTCGGCGCGCTCGCTCGTCCCCGATGTGCACGCACTGTATCGAACTAAGATCATCCGATAGTGAATGAACCGGACTTTGCGCGAAGTTGTGGCGCACAGCTCACGTCTTGACCCCGACGGCCCATCGGACTGCACCCGAACGGCCCAGCGCAGATCGCCCGATCAGCGGGTCAAGGGTGGATGTGGCTCGGGAAGCCGAGTTCGGCTCGGAATGAGCCCTTTTTCATCCTGTCCGGCATGCGACCGCGAAGCACGACCGGCACCGCTGCGCAAACCGAGTGCGGAAAGCCCTCAACGGCGGTTGACCGACCACCCGGCCCTGGTGTGTCCTGGCACTTCGCCGGGGCGCTGTCCCCCGGCGAGACCGCACCGCCGCCCGGTCCACATCGCAGCACAGCCAGATGCGAGGTGTACGACGTGGGCAAACGACGCTTGACCGGGTTGACGGGAATCGCGTTGGCGGCGCTGCTGGCGCTGTCCGCGGCACCGGGCGGGGCCTCCCCCGCCGCCGAGCCCTGGAGCGGTGGATTCGCCGACTTCCCCGGTGATTCGTGGAAGCAGCAGTGGGGAGTCGTCGACGAGGGCACCTTCGGGTACGACCGGATGACCCCGCAGGACGACGCGCTCGACGTGTTCTACGGCAAGGGCTCCTCCGCGCCGTCGTGCGGCGACTGCCCGAGCGAGGGCGGCGGCCAGTTCTACACCGACTTCCGCTCGATCGGCCGCGACGACCTGGCCGACGCACCCGTGCTGCACCTGAGCTACCAGGTGCGGTTCCCCGCCGACTGGGACTTCGGCCGGCGCGGCGGGAAGCTGCCGGGCCTCTACGGCGGCCCGCCCGGGCAGGCCAGCGGCGGCGAGCACGGCAAGGCGTGGTCGACCCGGTACATGTGGCGGATCCGCAGCGACGAGCCGAAGGCCACGGTCTACGTCTACGACCCGTCGATGGGCGACGGCTACGGCGAGGACGTCGGCCTGGGCGCGTGGAACTGGCAGGCCGACGACCAGTGGCACACCGTGGAGCAGTCGGTGGACCGCACCAGCGGCACCATCACCGTCTGGTACGACGGCCAGCAGGTGCTCAGCGAGCAGGGCATCCGCGAGATCGCCGACATCCCGTTCTCAGGCGTTTTCTTCTCCACCTTCTTCGGCGGCCACGACACGTCCTGGGGTCCGAGCCGGGACGTGCACGCCCAGTTCCGCGACTTCCGGGTGTCCGACACCGGGTCGAGCTGATCGGACCGCGGGCCTTCCGCCCGGGAGGCCCGCGGGTTCAGCCGCGGTTCGCCGGATCCCAGAGCCCTTCGGCCGCACCGGATCGCAGGTGTTCGGTGTAGACGCCGACCTTCCACCGGATCAGCGATCGGCACTCCTCGAGCGCGCTGATCTGCGCCTCGACGCGCTCGCGGTGGGCGTCCAGGAGTTCCAGCCGCCGCTCCTCGTTGCCGGGCCCCTGGCGGACGAGTTCGGCGAACCGCTTCAGGTCGGCCAGCGGCATCCCGGACTCCCGGAGCTTGACGCAGATCTGCAGCCAGTCCACGTCGACCTCGGTGTAGACCCGCCGCCCGCCGGTGGTTCGCCGCACCGGACCGATGAGCAGGTCCTCCCGCTCGTAGTACCGCAGCGCGTGCACGCTCATCCCGGTGCGCTCGGCGACCTGCCCGATGGTGAAGGCCTCGTTCGGCGCGGAAGTCATGGGCCCACCTCGACGATTTGACCTAGAGTGCGCTCTAGATCCTAGCGTTCTCGGCGTGGAACACGTTCAGCAGACACCGATGGGATCGGGCTTCTCCGCCGACTCCACGGCAGCACAGGTGATGGCGGGCATCGACCTCCGCGGGAGGACGGCTCTGGTGACGGGCGGGTACTCCGGACTGGGGCTGGAAACCACGCGGGCCCTGGTCGAGGCAGGGGCCCGCGTCATCGTCCCGGCCCGGCGACCGCAGCTCGCCCGGGACCGGCTGGCCGGCATCGGGGGTTCGGTCGTCCCGATGGACCTCGCCGACCTCGCCAGCGTTCACCGGGCTTGCCAGCACGTGCTCGACAGCGAGGCGAAGCTGGACTTCGTGATCGCCGCCGCGGGGGTGATGGCGAGCCCGGAGCGCCGGGTCGGGCCCGGTTGGGAGAGCCATTTCGCGATCAACCACCTCGGCCACTTCGCCCTGTTGAACCTGCTCGCTCCGCTGCTCCTGCGCGGTGGCGCGCGGGTGGTCAGCTACTCCTCCGCCGGCCACCACCTGTCCGACATCCGCTGGGACGACCCGCATTTCGAACGCGGCTACGACAAGTGGGAGGCCTACGGCCAGTCCAAGACCGCCAACGTGCTGTCGGCCGTGCGGCTGGACGAGCTCGGCCGGTCCGACGGGGTCCGGGCGTTCGCCCTGCACCCGGGGCCGATCCTCACCGAGCTGCAACGGGATCTGACCCGGGCCGAGCAGATCGAGTTCGGGTGGATCGACGCCGATGGCAACGTCGTCGGCCGCGGATTCAAGACGCCGGGCCAAGGAGCCGCGACGGGATTGTGGGCCGCCACTTCGCCGAAGCTGACCGACCGCGGAGGGTTGTACTGCGAGGACTGCGACATCGCACCACTCGCCGACCCAGCCGGGACGATGGACGAGGGAGGAGTCCGAGCCCACGCGCTCGACCGCGAAAGCGCCGACCGCCTCTGGCAGATCTCAACCGACCTCACCGGAGTCCGCTCCCCCTGGACCTCCCAGTGACAACTGCTCATCTCCCGGCACCGCCATCAGATCCCAACTCTGCGCGGTCCCACGGTGCCGGGGAACGCAATTTCAATGGAAATCAGAGGTCCGATTTCCATTGAAATTGCGGAAGTTGTCCACAGCGGGGTCGACCTGTCCACAGGTGTCGGTGTGTCGTTGACCGACATGCCGGGGCGCGTCGGAGCGGACCGGGTTGGAGCGTGATGGCCGAATACCGCCAGCTTCGAAGGGGTTTCGCCGACAGGATCGGGTTCGTCCGATGATGACGAGCATTTCGAGGAAGAGATGAACACGGCGCGTTTCGAGTCCAAAGTGGTCCTGGTGACCGGTGCGACCTCCGGTATCGGCGAGGCCACGAGCCGGCGGCTGGCCGCCGAAGGTGCGGCAGTGGTCCTGGGGGCCCGCAGCAAGGACGTCGGCGAGGAGCTGGCGGCCGACATCCGCGCGACGGGCGGCCGGGCGCTGTTCGTGCCCACCGACGTGACGGTGGAGAGCGAGGTCGCGGCGCTGGTGCGCGCGGCGGTGGACGAATTCGGCCGGCTCGACTGCGCGTTCAACAACGCCGGTGCGGTGACCGCGTTCGGTGCGGTGCAGGACATCGCCGCGTCCGGCTGGCACGGGGAGATCGAGGTCAACCTGAGCAGTGTCTACTTCGGTCTGAAGCACCAGGTCCCGGCCATCCTCGCCTCGGGTGGCGGGGCGATCCTGAACAACGCCTCGAACCTCGGGGTGGTGGGCATGGGCAGCGTTTCGCCCTACGCGGCGGCGAAGCACGGCATCGTCGGGCTGACGAAGTCGGTCGCGCTGGAGACCGCGGCGCAGGGCGTCCGCGTCAACTCCATCGCCGCCGGCGCGGTGGACACCCCGGCGTTCCGCAGCACCATGGGCGCGACGCCGGAAGGTGAGGCCCAGATCGCCGGGCTGCACCCGGTGGGCCGGATCTCCAAGCCCGAGGAGATCGCCGCGTTCGCGGCGTTCCTGCTCAGCGACGAGGCCAGCTTCATCACCGGCGCCAACCTGTCGATCGACGGCGGCTTCACCGCGCAGTGACGGCGGAGTCGTGGGTGCGCAGCAGGGTTCGTGCTGCGCACCCA
>NZ_JAQGLA010000164.1 GCF_027853915.1 Saccharopolyspora oryzae | reverse complement strand
GCTGTGGACAGGTCGTCCGGTCTGTGGAGAACTTCCGCAAATTCAATGGAAATCGGACCTCCGATTTCCATTGAATTTGCGGAGCACCGGTGACCGCACCCCGGGGCGCCTGGGCGGGTGTCCCGGAGCAGCGGGGTCAGACGATCGGGAGGTGGAGGGCCGCCGGGGCCGAGGCCGGGACCGCGGGGGACTTGGGCTCGACCGGGGCGACCTGGCGGTAGGCCTCGCGCTGGTCCGGGCGGGTGTCGGTCTCGCCCTTGTTCGGCCACATCGCGAAGGCCCGCTCCGCCTGCGCGGTGATGGTCAGCGACGGGTTCACGCCGAGGTTCGCGCTCACCGCCGAACCGTCCACGATGGACATCGTCGGGTAGCCGTGCGCCCGGTGGTACGGGTCGATCACGCCGTGCTCGGCGTCGTCGCCGATCGGGCAGCCGCCCAGGAAGTGCGCGGTCATCGGGATGTCGAACACCTCGCCCCAGGTTCCGCCCGCGATGCCGCCGATCTCCTCGGCGACCAGCTCGTTGGCCCGCTCGCCGGCCGGGATGTGGGTCGGGTTCGGCGCGCCGTGGCCCTGCTCGGAGGTCAGCTGGGTGCGCCCGAAGCGCTTGCGCAGCTTGGTGGTCAGCGAGTTGTCGAGGCTCTGCATGACCAGCAGGATGACCGTGCGCTCGCTCCAGTTCTTCACGTTCAGCAGGCGCAGCGCGTGCATCGGGTGCTTGCGCAGGTACTGGAACCACTGCTTCAGCCGCGGTTCCGGGGAGCCGCCCTTGGTCGGCAGGGTCTGCAGCAGACCCATCGCATTGGCGCCCTTGGTGTAGCGGCACGGCTCGATGTGGGTGTTCTCGTCGGGGTGGAACGACGAGGTGATCGCGACGCCGTTGGAGAAGTCCCGCTCGGGGTCGACCTGCGGCATCTGCGCGCCGATGATCGACTCGGAGTTGGTGCGGGTGAGCCGCCCGAGCCGCCCGGACAACCGCGGCAGGTCACCGCGTTCCTTGCTGCGGTGCAGCAGGTTCTGCGTGCCCCAGGTGCCGGCGGCGACCACCACGTGGTCGGCGCTGAAGATGCGCGGCTTGCGGTTCCACTTCGCGCCGGTGCGCGAGGTGCCGATGCGCCACCGGCCGTCGGCGCCCTGCCCCAGCCGGTCGACCGTGGTCAGCGGGAACACCTGCGCGCCGCCCGCTTCCGCCAGGTACAGGTAGTTCTTCACCAGCGTGTTCTTCGCGCCGACGCGGCACCCCGACATGCAGGCGCCGCACTCGGTGCAGCCGGTGCGGGCGGGCCCGGCGCCGCCGAAGAACGGGTCGGACTCGGTCTTGCCCGCCGTGCCGAAGTAGACGCCGACCGGCGTGGTGTGGAACGTGTCGCCGACGCCCATCTGCCCGGCGACCTTCTTCATCACCACGTCCGACGGGGTGGTGGACGGGTTGTCCACCACGCCGAGCATCCGCGTCGCCTGGTCGTAGTAGGGCGCGAGTTCGGCTTCCCAGTCGGTGATGTGCGCCCACTGCGGGTCGTTGTAGAACGGCTTGAGCGGCCGGTAGAGCGTGTTGGCGTAGTTCAGCGATCCGCCGCCGACGCCCGCTCCGGCCAGGATCAGGACGTTGCGCAGCAGGTGGATCCGCTGGATGCCGTAGCAGCCGAGCTGCGGTGCCCACAGGAACTTCTTCAGGTCCCAGGAGGTCTTCGGCAGCTCGTCGTCGGTGAACCGGCGACCGGCTTCGAGCACCGCCACCCGGTAGCCCTTCTCGGTCAGCCGCAGCGCGGCCACGCTGCCGCCGAATCCGGAACCGATCACGACCACGTCGAAGTCGCTGCTACCCCGGTGCTCCCCATCACGTCCAGCCATGCGCGACAGATTAAACGTAATTACTCGCCAGTAGCTAGCCCCGAAAGAGCAGAAAAAGCGAAGACCCCCAGCCCGACCGGACTGGGGGTCTTCACGAGTCTTGCTCAGCCGCGGAGAGTCAGGCCGACCTTCTGGAACTCCTTGAGGTCGCGGTAGCCCGTCTTGGCCATCGCGCGGCGGAGGCCGCCGAAGAGGTTCAGCGTGCCGTACGGGTCGCTGCTCGGGCCGAACAGCAGCTTCTCCAGGTCCGCGTCCGAACCGGCGAAGCCGGTGATCTCGCTGCGCGGCAGGCTCGGGTGCGCGGCGGCCGAAGTCCAGTAGTAGCCCTGCGCCGGGGAGTCCGAGGCCTCGGCCAGCGACTCGCCGAGCATCACCGCGTCCGCGCCACAGGCGATCGCCTTCGCGATGTCGCCGGAGTAGGACAGCGCGCCGTCGGCGATCACGTGCACGTACCGGCCACCGGTCTCATCCAGGTAGTCGCGGCGCGCCGCGGCGGCGTCGGCGACGGCCGTCGCCATCGGGACGCCGATGCCCAGGACCTGGGTGGTCGTCGCGGAGCGGGACTCGCCGAAGCCGACGATCACACCGGCCGCGCCGGTGCGCATCAGGTGCATCGCGGTGCGGTAGTCGCCGACACCACCGGCGATCACCGGCACGTCGAGCTCACCGATGAAGCGCTTGAGGTTCAGCGGCTCGCCGTCGCGCGCCACGTGCTCGGCGGAGATGATCGTGCCCTGCACGACCAGCACCTCGACGCCGGCCGCGAGCAGGTCCGGGGTCAGCTCCTCGGCGTGCTGCGGGCTGACGCGCGCGGCCACCGTGACGCCGGAGTCCTTGATCTGCTTCAGCGAGGTGGCGAGCAGGTCCTGCCGGATCGGCGCGGAGTGCAGCTCCTGCAGCAGGCGGATGGCCGCCTCCGGGTCGCTGCTCTCGTCCGCGGCGCGCACCACGTCGAACAGCTTCTCCTCGACGTTCTCGTGCCGCGCCCACAGGCCCTCGGCGTTGAGCACGCCCAGACCGCCGAGCTCGCCGATCCGCACCGCCGTCGCGGGCGAGACGACCGCGTCGGTCGGATGCGTGACCAGCGGGATGTCGAAGCGGTACGCGTCGATCTGCCACGCCAGCGACACGTCCTTGGAGGAACGGGTGCGCCTGGACGGCACGATCGCAACGTCGTCCAAGTCGTAACCGCGCATCGCTGTGCGACCCATGCCGATCTCAACCTGATCCCGCACCGTCAGTCCCTCCTCGCGGCACCGATGTCCAACGCAACATTCTCTCTGCGGCATCCGGGTGACGCGCAACGGGGGGCCTTAGCCCTCCGTGATCACCCGACCACACCGCCCCCGGACACGACGAGGCCGCCGCACCCGTCCGGTGCGGCGGCCTGGTCGGGGTCGGTCAGCGGCCGGTGTAGTTCGGGGCCTCGACCGTCATCGTGATGTCGTGCGGGTGGCTCTCCTTGAGCCCCGCCGCGGTGATCCGGACCAGCTTCGCGTCCTGCATCTCCGGGATCGTGGTCGAGCCGGTGTAGCCCATGCCCGAGCGGAGACCGCCGACGAGCTGCGCCACGACCTGCGACAGCGGACCGCGGAACGGCACCCGGCCCTCAATGCCCTCCGGCACCAGCTTGTCCTCGGAGAGCACGTCGTCCTGGAAGTAGCGGTCCTTGGAGTAGGACTTGCCCTGGCCGCGCGACTGCATCGCGCCCAGCGAGCCCATGCCCCGGTAGACCTTGAACTGCTTGCCGTTGACCAGGACCAGCTCGCCCGGCGCCTCGGCGGTGCCCGCCAGCAGGCTGCCCAGCATCACCGAGCTGGCACCGGCGGCGATGGCCTTGCCGATGTCACCGGAGTACTGGATGCCGCCGTCGCCGATGATCGGCACGCCCGCCGGGCGGCAGGCCATGCTCGCCTCGTAGATCGCGCTGATCTGCGGCACGCCGACGCCGGCGACCACGCGGGTGGTGCAGATGGAGCCCGGCCCGACGCCGACCTTCACCGCGTCCGCCCCGGCGTCGATCAGCGCCTGCGCGCCGGCGCGGGTCGCGACGTTGCCGCCGATCACGTCGACGGAGTTGCCCAGTTCCTTCTTCACCGTGGCGACGGTCTCCAGCACGGCGCGGGAGTGGCCGTGCGCGGTGTCCACGATCAGCACGTCGACACCGGCGTCCACCAGCGCCATCGCGCGCTCGTGCGAGTCCGCGCCGACGCCCACCGCGGCGCCGCACAGCAGGCGGCCGTCCGGGTCCTTGGTGGCGTCGGGGTACTGCTCGGTCTTGACGAAGTCCTTGACCGTGATCAGGCCGCGCAGCTTGCCAGCGCCGTCCACGATCGGCAGCTTCTCGATCTTGTTGCGGCGCAGCAGGCCGAGCGCGGCCTCCGCGGTGACGCCGACCTGCGCGGTGATCAGCGGAGCGGGGGTCATCACCTCGCGCACCCGGCGGGTGAAGTCGACCTCGAAGCGCATGTCGCGGTTGGTGATGATGCCGACCAGCGTGCCGTCCGGGTCGGTCACCGGGACGCCGGAGATGCGGAAGCGGGCGCACAGCGCGTCCACCTCGGCGAGCGTGTCGTCCGGGGAACAGGTGACCGGGTCAGTGACCATGCCCGCCTCGGAGCGCTTGACCACCTCGACCTGGGAGGCCTGCTCCTCCACCGACAGGTTGCGCTGCAGGATGCCGACACCGCCCTGGCGGGCCATCGCGATCGCCATCCGCGCCTCGGTCACGGTGTCCATCGCGGCGGACAGCAGCGGGATGCGCAGCCGGATGTTGCGGGAGAGCTGCGTGGACGTGTCGACTCCGCTGGGGATGACGTCCGACTCGTCGGGCAGCAGGAGCACGTCATCGAAGGTCAGACCCAGAGTCGCGAACTTCGAGGGGAGGCCGGGTGCAGTGAGTTCGCTGGTCATGGCGAGGGATGTGCCTTCCTTCACGCTACGGTCCACAAACCGGAGAATGCGGCTGGATTGTCCTCGGCGACCACGTCGTCGACGGAATGAGTACGACAACGCGGCATCGGCTTCGGGGATTCCCCCAATGATAGAGACCACAGGTCAGGAAGCGGTTGGTGCGCCCTGGCAGTCGTGCGCCACGCCACCCGGCAGCGGTCTCGGGCGTGGCCAACTGCGCCCCGACAGCCCCACGAGGTGGACGCAGCCGGTACCGTGCGGGCCGTGCCGCACGATCCGATGCCCCCAGACCCGTTCGCGGGCGACCCGGAAGATCCGAGCATGGCACTCGGTGATGATCACGACGCCGACGACGGCCCGCCACTCGGCGAGGAGGAACGCGCCGAGCTGCTCGCCGATCTGACCGACCTCGCCGTCTACCAGGCCCTGCTGGAGCCCCGCGGCATCCGCGGCATCGTGGTGGACTGCGCCGACTGCGGCGAATGCCACTACCACGACTGGGAGTTGCTGCGGGCCAGCCTCGAGCAGCTGCTGCACGACGGCCGGATGCGCCCGCACGAGCCCGCTTTCGACCCGAACCCCAGCGAGTACGTGACGTGGGAGTACTGCCGCGGCTACGCGGACGGCGTCACGGAGAGCGAAACGACGCGCTGAACCGGCGCGTTCCAGGCGTACGAGAAGCGGGGCTCCCGCGGGAGCCCCTCTTCTGCGTTCAGCCGATCACGGGTTGCTGGTGCCGCTGCTGCTGTTGTGCGGGAACAGCCCGTTGTTCCAGCTGCTCGACGTCTCCGAGCTGCCGCTGGTCTCGCTGGGCGAGGTCGTCGTCTCCGAC
>NZ_JAQGLA010000163.1 GCF_027853915.1 Saccharopolyspora oryzae | reverse complement strand
GTGGTCGACCACCGACACGCTCACACGCCCCAGAACGCCTGGTCAGGCGGGTGCTTTGTCCAGGTCTTGCGCCAGGAGCGCGGCGAGTTCGTCCAGGGCCGCCTCGTCGGGGCCGGAGAGCTCGACCTCCTCGCCGTGCCGGGCGCCCAGCGACATCAGGCCGAGGACGCTGGCCGCGTCGACCGGCGCACCGGCTTCGCCGTCGACGACCTTGGCGATGGTGACCGGGTGCTGCTGCGCAGCGGCGGCCTGGGAGAGCAGCGCGGCCGGGCGGGCGTGCAGACCCACCGAGGCGGCGATGCGGACTCGTCGTTGCATCTCATTCCTTTCCAGCGGGGTGATCAGGCCGGAACCGCGGCCTGGTCCGAGGCGGTTTCTTCGGCGGTTTCGGTGCGGCGGCCGATCTGCTTGGCGAACAGGACCGCGGCCGCGGCGACCACCACTCCGGCCACGATCGCCCCCAGGTACGGCAGCGCGTTGCCGACCAGCGGCAGGACGAAGATGCCGCCGTGCGGCGCCCGCAATGTCGCGCCGAAGACCATCGACAGCGCCCCGGTGGTCGCCGAGCCGACCACGATCGGCGGGATCACCCGCAGCGGATCGCCCGCTGCGAACGGGATCGCGCCCTCGGTGATGAACGACGCCCCGAGCAGCCAAGCGGTTCGACCGCTGGCCCGCTCCGCGGGGGTGAACAGCTTGCCGCGCACCGCCGACGCCAGCGCCAGGGCCAGCGGCGGCACCATCCCGGCGGCCATCACCGCGGCCATGATCTCCAGCGATGCCGTGGTGGCGATGCTCAGGCCGCCGACGGCGAAGGTGTAGGCGACCTTGTTGATCGGCCCGCCCATGTCGAAGGCGATCATCGCGCCGAGCAGCGCGCCCAGCAGCGCCGCGTTGGCCCCGGACAGCCCGGTCAGCCACGCCGTCAGCGCGGCCATGACCAGCGCGATCGGCTTGCCGATGACCACGAACATCAGCACCCCGACGATCAGCGTGCCCAGCAGCGGCAGCACCACCACCGGCATGATCCCGGCGATGCCGCGCGGCACCTTGATCTTCTTGAGCCCGAAGAGCACCGCACCGGCCAGCAGACCGGCGATGAGACCGCCGAGGAAGCCGGCACCGACGGTCACCGCCACCGCGCCACCGACGAAGCCGGGGGCGATCGCGGGCCGGTCGGCGATGGCGAAGGCGATGAACCCGGCCAGCACCGGCACCAGGAACTCGAAGGCGGTGGAGCCGACCTGGTTGAACAGCGCAGCCCAGCTGACCAGGCTCGCGGCGTCGAAGTGCTCGGTGACCGGCGGCGCTTCGGTGATCTGGTACCCGCCGAGCGCGAAGCTCAGCGCGATCAGCAGACCGCCCGCGGCCACGAACGGGATCATGTAGCTGACACCGGTCATCAACCACTGCCGCAGCCGGGTGCCGAACCCGGTCCCGGCGACGACCTTGCTGGCGAGTTCCGGTTCCTCCGCAACGGGTTCCGGCGCGGCGGCGGGCTGCTGCGCGGCGGCGTCCGCGGCGCGCTGCAGGAGCCCGGCCGCGTCGTTGATCGCCTGCTTGACCGAGACCTCCACGACCGGCTTGCCTGCGAAGCGGTCCCGGTCGCGCACGCCCACGTCGGCGGCCAGGATCACCGCGTCCGCCGCGTCGACGTCCGATGTGGACAGCGGGGTGGAACCGGCCGAACCCTGGGTTTCCACCAGCATCTCGTGCCCGGCGTCCTTGGCCGCCTGCTCCAGGGCTTCGGCCGCCATGTAGGTGTGCGCGATGCCCGTCGGGCACGCGGTGACTGCCACGTACTTCATGGCGCGACCTCCCCGCGCACGTACTCGGCGAGCTTCGCGGCGTCGGTGGCCTCGCGCAGGTTCTGCTTGAACTCCGCGCGCACCAGGCGCCGGGCCAGCGCGGCGAGCACCGTCATGTGGTCGGAACCGCCGCCTTCCGGGGCGGCGATCAGGAAGATGAGGTCCGCCGGACCGTCTTCGGCGCCGAAGTCGACCCCGGTCGCGCTGCGCCCGAAGGCCAGCGTCGGCGCGGTCACCGCCGCGGAGCGGCAGTGCGGGATGCCGATGCCGCCCTCCAGGCCGGTCGGCATCTGCTGCTCGCGGGCTTCGATGTCGGCCAGGAACTGCTCGACGTCGGTGACGCGCCCGGCGGCGGCCAGCCGCTCGGCCAGACCACGCACCACGGCCTTCCGGTCGGTGCCGGCCAGGTCCAGGTCGACGAGTTCGGGGGTGATCAGTTCGGTAGTCATGCCGCCACTCCGCTGAGGCTCACTGATTTGTCCACTGCGCCCACCCGCACCGACTGCGGGTGGACGTCGTCCGGTGCGGGCATCCGGCTTCCGGCCAAGCCGACCGCCGCCCCGCCGTAGGCGACCGCGACGCGCAACGCGTCGAGGCCGCTGCCACCCGCCCGCAAGAAGCCGGCGAGCATCGCGTCTCCTGCGCCGACGGTGCTGCGCACCTCCGGCACCTCACTGGTGGCGTGCCAGGTGCCGGAGGCGGCGACCAGCACCGCGCCCAGCTGCCCGAGGCTCACCAGCACTGCACCCACGCCACCGGCGCGCAACTGCTCCGCGACGTCCAGCACGTCGCCGAGGTCTCGCAGCGGGTTCCCGGTCAGCTCCGCGAGTTCGGCGAGGTTCGGTTTGATCAGGTCCGGCGCTGCCTTGCAGGCCAGTTCCAGGGGCTGCCCGGAGCTGTCCACCGCGACCCGCGCTCCGGCGCTGCGGGCCGCGGCGACGATGCGGGCGTGCAGGTCGCCCGGGCATCCGGCGGGCAGGCTGCCGCAGGTCACCAGCCATTCGGCGCGTCCGGCGAGCTCGGCAGCGGCCCGCTCCAGCGCGGCGACCTCGGCGGCGGTGAGCTCCGGGCCGGGCTCGTTGAACTTGCTGGTGGTGCCGTCGGCTTCGACCACCGCGATGTTGCTGCGGGTCGGGGCCTGCACGGGCACCTCCACCACCGGCACCGACTCCGGCGCGAGCAGCTCCGCCAGGCGCGCGCCGTCGGCACCGCCGGAGGGCAGCACCGCCAGCGTCGGCACCTCGGCCGCGGCCAGCGCCCGGGCGACGTTGACGCCCTTGCCACCGGGGTCCAACCGGGTCAGGAGGGTGCGGTGCACCGAACCGGGCACCAGGCGGTCGACCTGCACGGTGCGGTCCAGGCTGGGATTGGGGGTCACGGTCACGATCACGCCAGCACCACTTCCGCTTCGACCTTCTCGAGCTCGTCGAGCGCCGCCTCGTCGAGACCGTCGTCGGTGACCACCACGTCGATCTCGCCGATCTCGGCGAACCTGCTGAACTGGTCGTCGCCGTACTTGCCGTGATCGGCCAGCAGGACGCGCTTGCGGCTGGCCGCCACCATCGCCGCCTTGACCGCGGACTCGGCCGGGTCCGGAGTCGTGCAGCCGCGGACCGCGGAGAACCCGTTGGTGCCGAAGAAGCCGATGTCCACGGTGAGCCCGCGCAGCACGTCCAGGGCCCAGGATTCCACCGTGGCCAGCGTGGTACCGCGGATCCGGCCGCCGAGGATGTGCACGTTGTAGTTGTTGCGGGTGGCCAGTTGGGTGGCCACCGTCAGCGAGTTGGTGACCACGGTCAGCTCGCGGTCGGCGGGCAGCAGACCGGCCAGCCGGGAGGTCGTGGTGCCCGCGTCCAGCAGCACCGTGCCCCGGTCGGGCACCAGGTCCAGCGCGGCGCGCGCGATGCGTTCCTTCTCCGCGGCGTTGGTCCGGTCCCGCAACGAGACGCCGGGTTCGAAGTCCAGCCGCTCGACCGGGATCGCGCCGCCGTAGACGCGCCGGACCAGGCCCTGGCGTTCGAGCGCGGCCAGGTCGCGGCGGATGGTCTCGGGGGCCACCTCGAACTCGGCCGCCGCGGCGGTGACGTCGATGCGCCCGTCCTGTCGTGCCCGCTGCGCCAGCAGCTGTTGGCGCTCCGCCCCGTACATGCCCGTTGTCCTCCGGTTAATGTTTGGTGTTGCCTGATTGTGCCCTGTGTTGTCATATTGTCAAGCCTCTGGGAACGCTGCGAGAACTTTCGGTCACGACGAGGAGCGCGCATGTCCACCAGCACCTTCCCCGCGAAGACGCACCACGGCGTCGGCGTCAGCCCTGGTCGGGCGGCCGGCCCGGTCGTGTGGGTTCATGACCGGTTGCCCGATCCGCTGCCCGGTCCGGCACCGACCGACCCGGCGGCCGAGGCCGCGCGCATCCGCCCCGCCGCCGAGGCCGTGGCGAAGCGCCTGCTCGCCCGCGCTGCCGCAACTGATGGTGCGGCGCGGGAGGTGCTGGAGATGACCGCCACGATGGCCACCGACCCGTCGCTGCTCGACAAGGCCGAGCAGGCCGTCACCGGGCAGGGGCTGCCCGCGCCGCGAGCGGTCTTCGACGCCGCTGGCGAGTTCGCCGAGCTGCTGGCCGCGACCGGCGGCTACCTGGCCGAACGGGCGCGCGACGTGCTCGACGTGCGGGACCGCCTGGTCGCCGAGCTGACCGGCACCGAACCGCCCGGCGTGCCCGCGCTGACCGGTCCGACCGTGCTGGTGGCGCGCGATCTGGCCCCGGCCGACACGGCGGACCTCGATCCGCAGCTGGTGCTGGCGCTGGTGACCGAGGAGGGCGGCCCCACCAGCCACACCGCGATCCTGGCCCGGTCGTTGGGAATTCCGGCGGTGGTGGCGGCGCGCGGCGTGCTGGCCGCGAACGCCGCCGGGGCGCGCGTCGACGGCACGTCCGGCACCGTCGAGCTGTTCGAGCAGGCGGTGCCACCGGAGGCCGCGGTGCGCGACCAGTCGCAGTGGAACGGCATCGGCACCACCGCGGACGGGCACCGGGTCAAGCTGCTGGCCAACATCGGCTCGGCCGCCGACGCGCAGGCCGGGATCGCCGCCGGGGCGGAGGGTTCAGGCCTGTTCCGCACGGAGTTCTGCTTCCTGGACGCGACGACCGAACCGGACGTCGACGCGCAGCGCAACGCCTACGCGGCCGCGCTGGAACCCTTCGCGGGCAAGCCGGTGGTGGTGCGCACCCTCGACGCCGGTGCGGACAAGCCGTTGCCGTTCCTGGCGATCGGCGAAGAACCCAACCCTGCGCTGGGCGTCCGCGGGCTCCGGGTGGCCTTCGACCGACCCGACCTGCTCGACCGCCAGCTCACCGCGATCGCCGCTGCAGCAGCGGAAACCGGCGCGGAGGTATCGGTCATGGCACCGATGGTCGCGACCGCGGCGGAAGCGGCGTGGTTCGCCGAACGCGCCCGCGCTGCGGGGATCGAGCGCGCGGGGGTCATGGTGGAAACCCCGGCGGCGGCGCTGACCGCGGACGCGCTCCTCGACGTCGTCGACTTCGTCAGCATCGGCACCAACGACCTCGCCCAGTACACCTTCGCGGCGGACCGGATGGTCGGCGCGCTCGCCGCGCTCAACGACCCGTGGCAACCCGCGCTGCTGCGCCTGATCGCAGGCCTGGCCCGAGCCGGCCAGGAGCGCGGCAAGCCGGTCGGCGTCTGCGGCGAAGCGGCGGCCGATCCCCAGCTGGCCGGTGTCCTGGCAGGCCTGGGCGTCACCAGCCTGTCCATGAACCCGGCGGCCCTGGCCGCCGTCGGCGCCGCCCTGGCAGAACGCACTCTGGCGGACTGGCAGCGGGCCGCGCAGAACGCTTTGGCCGCAACGGATCCCGCCGAAGCCCGACGCTCCGCCACCCGCTGATCAGTGGTCGTGGTGGGG